>JAZPZZ010000001.1:0-9400 GCA_045544935.1 Oscillospiraceae bacterium
AGTCAAATTCGTCCAGCAGCACCTCGCCGTCCTTCAGGCGCGGGGCGATGGCGGCGCGCACCGCTGCGGGCTGCTCCATGATCTCCTTGAGCATGAAGTGATCGTAGCCGCCCTTCTCGGCGGCCTCCACGGTCCAGGTGATGCGGCTCACGGGCTTTTCGATCTTTCGGCCCGTGCTGTCAAAGACCGTGATGCCCGCAGGCGTCAGCTCGGCGAAATCGCCGTCGTCGAGATAGATCGCGTTTTTCGTGTAGCTCACGAGCGCCGTCACGTCGGAGGCGAAGTAGTTCTCCCCGATGCCGACGCCGAGGATGAGCGGGCTCGCCTCCTTCACGGCATAGAGCGTGTCGGGCTTATCGGAGCAGAGCACGCCGAGGGCGTAGGACCCCTCGAGCCGCGCGACCGTGCGCATCACGGTCGTCTTGAGATCGCCCCCGTCGAAGCTCTCCAGCAGGTGGACGATCACCTCCGTGTCCGTCTCGCTCTGGAAGGTGTAGCCCGCGGCGATCAGCTCCTCGCGCAGCTCCGCGAAATTCTCGATGATGCCGTTGTGCACCACGGCGAAGCGCCCGTCGTTCGACAGATGCGGATGCGCGTTTAAGTCCGTCGGCGCGCCGTGCGTCGCCCAGCGCGTGTGGCCGATGCCCGTGCAGCCGGGCACGGCCGCGCCGCCGTCCGTTTTGTCCGCGAGCTTCTGCACCTTGCCGCTGACCTTCTCCACGCAGATGTCCTTTTCGCCCATCACGGCGATGCCCGCGGAGTCATATCCGCGGTACTCGAGCCGCCGGAGTCCCTCCAGCAGCAGGGGCGCGGTCTCTCTCGCGCCGGTAAATCCAACGATTCCACACATGACGGAACCCTCCTTTTTGAATCAAAAAAGGCAAAGACACCCCTTGTCGGAGCGCCTTTGCTCTATATTTTTTATTTTATTCCATCCGGACGCGCTTTGTCAATGCGGCGCATGTAAAACCGACGGCGCATTTTATCTGGAATTTTCTGCATTCTGACGATTGACGAGCCGGCATTTCCGGCGTAAAATGACGCACATCAGAGACAACGACGTCTTTTTTTGGCGTCGCTGTCTCTTTTTTGTTTGTCTGAACACCCCAACCGGAAAAGGAGAGATCATCATGTCAACCGTCCCCGAACTGTTTGCCAGCAAAGTGTTTGACGATAAGGTCATGCGCGCGAGACTCCCGGAGAAGGTCTACCAGTCCCTGCGGGAGACCATCGACAATGGCGCGAAGCTCAATCCCGAGCTTGCCAACGCCGTCGCGGTCACGATGGCGGACTGGGCGGTGGAAAACGGCGCCACGCACTTTACCCACTGGTTCCAGCCGCTCACCGGCATCACCGCCGAAAAGCACGATAGCTTCATCGCCCCCGCGCCGGACGGCCGCGTCATCATGGAGTTTTCCGGCAAGGAGCTCATCAAGGGCGAGCCGGACGCCTCCTCCTTTCCCTCGGGCGGCCTGCGCGCCACGTTCGAGGCCCGCGGCTATACGGCGTGGGACCCGTCGAGCTATGCCTTCATCAAGGATAACGCTCTCTGCATCCCCACGGCCTTCTGCTCCTACGGCGGCGAGGCGCTCGATAAGAAAACGCCGCTGCTCAGAAGCATGGAGGCCCTCAACCGCGAGGCCATGCGCGTTTTGAACCTCTTCGGCTGCAAGGGCGTGCGCCGCGTCGTCACGAACGTCGGCCCCGAGCAGGAATACTTCCTCGTTGACCGCGACATGTATCTCAAGCGCAAGGACCTCATCTACTCCGGCCGCACGCTCTTCGGCGCCAGGCCCCCGAAGGGACAGGAGCTGGAGGACCACTATTTCGGCGCGATCAAGCCGCGCGTGCAGGCCTATATGGAGGACCTCAATGAAGAGCTCTGGAAGCTCGGCATTCTCGCCAAGACCGAGCACAACGAGGTCGCCCCCGCGCAGCACGAGCTCGCCCCGATCTTCACCACCACGAACGTCGCCACCGACCACAACCAGCTCACCATGGAGATCATGAAGAAGGTCGCGCGAAAACACGGCCTCGAGTGCCTCCTGCACGAAAAGCCCTTCGCCGGCGTCAACGGCTCCGGCAAGCACAACAACTGGTCCATGTCCACCGACACGGGCGAGAACCTCCTCAGCCCCGGCGAGACGCCGTATGAAAACGCGCGCTTTCTGCTCTTCCTCGTCGCGGTCATCAAGGCCGTGGACGACTATCAGGATCTGCTGCGCCTGTCCGTCGCCACGGCGGGCAACGACCACCGCCTCGGCGCGAACGAGGCGCCGCCGGCCGTCATCTCCATCTTCCTCGGCGACGAGCTCGCCGCAGTGCTCGACGCGATTGAGACCGACAGCCCCTACAGCGGCACGGAGAAAATGAAGCTGAAGCTCGGCGTCGATATCCTCCCGCGCTTCACGCGCGACACGACCGACCGCAACCGCACCAGCCCCTTCGCCTTCACGGGCAATAAGTTTGAGTTTCGCATGGTCGGCTCGAGCGACTCGATCGCCTGCGCAAACGTGATGATCAACGCCGCCGTGGCCGAGTCCCTGCGCCAGTTCGCGGACGCGCTGGAGCGCGCCGAGAACTTCGATGAGCGCCTTCACGCCCTCATTCGCGATGAGATCATTGCCCACAAGCGCATCCTCTTCAACGGCAACGGCTATGACGACGCCTGGATCCGCGAGGCGACGGAGCAGCGCGGGCTGCTGAACCTGCGCACCACGCCGGACGCCCTGTCCCGCCTGCTGGAGGAGAAGAACGTCGCCATGCTCACGCGCCACGGCGTCTATTCCGAGAGCGAGCTGCGCTCCCGCTATGACATTCAGCTTGAAAACTACGTCCGCACCGTCCGCATCGAGGCGCTCACGATGCTCGATATGGCAAAGCGCGAGATCCTGCCGGCGGTCGCGTCCTTCTCCGCCGCGGTTGCGGACGGCATCGCGAAGAAGAAGGCCGCCGTCCCCGGTCTTGCCTGCAGCAGCGAGGCAAAGCTCGTGGAGAAGCTCACCGCGCTCATCGACGCCGCCGAGACCGCGCTCGAGGCGCTCTCCGCCGCCGTCGAGGCGCTCGACGCCATGGCCGACGACACGGCGGCCGCCTTCCACGTGCGCGACGCGGTCATCCCCGCCATGGCGGCGCTCCGCGCCGTCTGCGACGAGGCCGAGACCCTCACCGCCGCGGACTTCTGGCCGTTCCCGACCTACGGCGACCTGCTCTTCGGTGTATAAGACGCATCCATAAAGAAAACCACTCTTCGGATTCCGAAGAGTGGTTTTTTGATGCGCAGGGCTCAGCAGATCGGTTGTTCCTCGTTCGCGCCGGCCTCGTAAAAGCTCAGGTGGCTGTTCGTGACCTCGGCCCAGGTGTACTGCGCCATGTATTCCCCGCGGTAGGCCTGTCTGGCGCGCTGACCGGCGGGGGAGTCGTCCGCGTTCAGATAGTCATAGTAGTCGCAGCGGATTTTTCCGGCACGACGCCGATCACGCCGCACCTCCTTTTGTTTTTTTGTTTCTAAACAGTTTACCACGCAAAGCGTCACATTTCTAACACAGAAACTCCAAAATCGGCCGCGCCGGAAACCCGAATCGCGACTTTCGCGAAAAAAGTTTCCCACGCGGCCAAATTTTCTCTCTGTTTGTGTTTGTTTTGTGTAATTGCTGTGATATGATACAATCGGAATGATAAAACCGAAAGGAGCGCGAACCGGATGAAAAAGACCTTCAGCCTGTTTCTGGCCGTCCTGATGCTCGCGAGCGTCCTGCCGCTGCAGGCGCTTGCCGCAGAGCCCACGGATCTCCCCGCGGCGGACAGCCCCATGCTGGAAAACACCACCGACTCCAGCAAGTTCCCCAGAGAGGCTTCCAGTCTCACGGACGTCTATGGCCAGATCGACACCGAGGCCGCAAACGAAATGGACTCCATGTTCTCCGATGAGGCCTGGGCCAGATTCTTCGACGATATGGATCGGACGCTGGAGTTCGAGCCCGTGGAGGATAAGGAGGCTGCCCCGGTCTTGGAGAGCGCCGACCACTTTGTGGAAGACGGCGGCCTGCAGGCATACTTAAAGGGCGGCAGTCTGCTCATGGGCTCCGAGGTGGGGCTCCAGGCCAACAGGGAAGAGAAGGTCAAGGTCCTGGGAGCTGACGCCAACGCCGGCGCCTGGGTTTTTGTGGTGGACAAGGACGCCCTGTGCTTCTGGGTGAAGGACACCGCCGGCGCGGGCATCGCTGGCGCTCTTGTGACGATCTCCTATCTGGATGACGCCGGAGCGCGGCAGACCAAGAGCACCGTCACCACCGGCGGCAACACCCCCGGCATTGCGGTCTTCGACGACATCCCGGACAGCTGCTTCGGCATCGTAGACATCCAGGCCGAGGGCTACCGTGCCGTCTCGGTGCTGGACAAGCTCATGGAGGCCGGCGAAAAATACACCTATGCCCTGGAGCAAAGCAAGAGCAACGATCTCTACGTCCGCGGCGTGGATCTCTCCGGCAAGGATCTGATGAACGAGGAGACCACCCTCTCCCTCATGGATCACGACACCGACAATCTCTCTTTGAAGGTGCTGGTGACGAAGTCCGGCAACGCCAGCTTCCCCAGCTCCGTGGAGATCCAGTCTGCCAACCGCGGCAAGACCATTCTCACCATCAGCAGTTCCTCCGGCTATGCCTATGACGCGAACACCAGAGTCTACACCGCCGAAAAGCGCTGGGTGGAGCAGCAGGCGGGCCTGCTGCAGGCCGGCGATGAAGTGGCCGTCAAGGTGAGCAGCGATACCTTCAGACTGAATCACCTCACCGTGAAAAACGCGGTATTCAACAACCTCGGCACCAACAAAACCGAAATGCCAGTCACCACCAAGTCCGCCCCCGGCAACCTGGCGGACAAGATGGGCGGCGCCGGCATGCTCAACAGCACCTTCCAGATCCTCCAGGTGCCGGTGACCGTGGGCTTTTTCCCCGACGGCAGCATGATTCTCATGGCCTCCTACGACATCACCAGACTGGCGCCGGAGATGGAGACCAAGTACAGCTCCCTGTTCGCGAAATCCTGGAACCCCAAGAATCTGGAAACCACCCGATCCGCTTTCGAGGTCTTTGAGCGGAGCTTCTGGGAAAACGCCGAGAATATGCGAAGCGGCAAGGCGGTGCTGAACTCCACCGATAAGATCAAGTGCGTCAGCAACAAGAGCTACAACTTCTCCATGAGCTTCTCGGTGTTTCTCCGCTCCAACTACAACGCCGAGACCAAGGACAGCTACGGCACCGGCGGCATCCTGTTTTGCGGAAGCTTTTCCGGCGGCATCACGGAGTATTTCCTCTTCACCGCGGGACCGGTGGTGATCCCGGCCTACGTGGGCTTTGAGGCGGGTATCGCCGTCAAGACCACGCTGAACGTGAGCTTCAGCATGGACAAGCCCCCGGCGGGGGAGGCCAGCGACACCAAGTGGAAATACGCCAACAACGGCAGCGACGACTGGAGCGGCAGAATCGAGGTGATCCTCAGCTTCTCGGTCTTCGGCGGTGTGGGCGTAAAGGGCGTTTTGGGCGCCTGCGCCATCGGCTATGCCAATATGGACATTGCCACCGTTTTGGGCAAGGGCAGCGCTTCCCTGGTGGAGAACCCGCACACCTTCATTGACATCCTTTACGGCATGCGGATCGAATACTATCTGCTGGTCTACACCGGACAGATCAATCTTGAATGCCTCCAGGACGCCAAGCGGATCTACGACAGCGACTGGGACTCCGCCAGGCTGATGGCCGAGGCGGTGGAGAACATGGAGTTTGAGGAAGTGGATCTTGCGGCCTGCGCCGAGAAGATGACGCCTGCTCTGATGGATGACGGCAAGGAGCACGACGAATACTTCATTCTGCAAAACCAGCAGCTGGAGGGCAGCTCCAACACCAGGACTCTGGATTATGACGTCTACCCCGACACCCAGATCCAGATGGTCACCACCAAGAGCTACAACGCCCTGTTCCGGATCTGCTCCAACGGCAAGCGGACGGACATTTACTATCAGCGGCAGGACCCCGACACCGGCGCCTTCTACCAGGGCTATAACAAGGTCACCCTGCCGGAGGGGGAGACCCGTTCCGTCACGGAGTTCGTGGTGGTTCCCAACCACACCAACCGAGGGGACCCGAACTATTGGGACAAGGTCTACATCGGCGCCGTCGTGGCCGACTGCACCCTGCCGGAGAGTGAGCGCATGCGCAGCACCGACGTGGTGGCCATGGTGGTGGACGTGGACGAGAGCGAGACCGTGAGCTCTGTGGTGGTCAGTGATCCTGCCAAGCAGGGCCAGGTGCTCTACAGCGCTCCCATGCCCGCAGGCAGAGAGGCCTACTGCTCCGTGGCCTACGCCGCCACCCAGCTGCAGGACAGTAACGGCGCCCAGTTCAACACCCTCAAGAGCTATATCAGTGCCGTCCCCACCTACACGAACTACTGGATCTCCAGCTGTGAGCCCGGGAACCCCGAGGTGCGCAGCTACACGAATCTCGGCCAGAACAAGATCTGCTCCAACGGCGTCATCGCCCCCAACGAGCCCACCTACTGGCAGGCGGATCCCTATGCCTCCTCGGACAAGTGGCTGGTGATGAAGGGCTACGGTGCCAACGGCTTCTATGCCAGAGACCTGCGCTGCAACATCCGGGTGGACATCGACGGGCTCATCGACCCCGCGGACATCGGCACCGACCGGGTGGACTTCAACAGCCTCGTCACCAACTGGAAGTATCTCAACGGCTGCAACTACTTCATCGCCGGTGACAGCGTCTACTGGATGAACAAAAAGACCAGCGGCTCCAGCTACGAATGGGTGGTGGAGAAGGTCCAGGGCGGCAGCGGCATCGTCTCCGTGGACAACTCCTACGCCATGATCACCAACCAGGCCCAGTCGGCCATCTACATCATCGATGTGGTGGGGCGCTATGACGTGGACGTGGACGCCGGCACCAGCACCCTGACCGACAACAAGCTCCAGGTCTACACCCTGACCACCGAGGAAACATGGACCGGCGAGGTGGTCACCCAGCTCCATGGCCCTCTGGAGCTGAAATTTGCTAAGGGGGAGCAGGTCAATGTCTTCGCCGCGGCCTACAATCCCAACGAGTGCAAGTCTCCGGGGCTCTTCGTGGTCTACACCACCCCCAGTACCAACCCGAAAGCAAACACCAAGATCCGCACCTGGCAGCAGAACGCCGACAGCGGCATGCTGGTGACGGACGTGAAGATCCCCGACTACCTGGTGCAGCAGGGCCAGCCGGTGATCGACATCTACGCCACGCTGAAAAACTACGGCTTCGCCGGCATCGCCTCTGCCCAGTATACCATCACCGACGAGAACGGCACTAAGCTGACGCCGGTGATCAACGGAAGGGATGCGCAGCACATGAATGTCACCGGCGCGATGCTCTATCCCGGTGACAGCCGTGTGGATCATCTCCAGGTGCGGCCCAACCCCAACTGGGATTGCAACAAAGAGCACCAGGTCATCGTGGATCTTGAGGTGAACAAGTATAACGGCGACATGGATGACTTCGTCAACGCCGCGGTACTCAAAGCGGACAACACCTCTTTTAGCGCCGAGAGTGTGGTCATCGGCGGCAGACACTATGTCAGTACCGCCATTGAGAACAACACCCTCATCGGCCAGGAGACCCCCGTGATCCAGGCGGTGTTCGACTATGGCGACAGCGGTAAGGAGCGCACCATGACCTTCAGCCTGCCCACCAGGGAACAGCTGATGCGCTTCGATGCCGATGACAACGATTACACCGGGCAGATCTACCACTACGACATCGACATGGAGCCCATCTGGAGGCAGGGGGCACAGCAGGGCTTACGGGGCGTCTCCTTCTCTCTGGTGGATGCCGCAGGCGAGCCGGCCTCCAACCGCATAGTCTATGTGCCGAACCCCCTGGAGCAGACCTCCAGCTTCGGCGGCGATGACCACGATTGCTTCGCCAAGCAGTTTACGGACGTGGATCTCCATGCGTGGTATCACAGTGCGGTGGACTATGCCGTCAGGAAGGGCCTCATGAACGGCGTTTCTGAAACCAAATTCGACCCCGAGGGCGTCACGACCCGCGCCATGCTCGTCACGATCCTTCATCGTCTCGAGCAGACGCCGAAGGCCGGCGCGAAGAATCCCTTTACCGACGTCGCGGCCGGTCAGTGGTATACCGAGGCCGTCGTCTGGGCGAGCGAGCAGGGCATCGTGAACGGCTACGGCGACGGGCGCTTCGGCCCCGCGGACACGCTCACGCGCGAGCAGTTCGCGGCCATCCTGCAGCGCTATGCCAAGCTCAAGGGACTGGATACCGGCAAGAGCGCAGATCTCTCCGCCTATACCGACGCGGCGCACATCAGCCCCTGGGCGCTCGGCGCCATGCGCTGGGCCAACGCCGAAGGACTCATCACCGGCCGCACCGAGACCATGCTCGTCCCGCAGGGCGACACCAAGCGCGCAGAGACCGCCGCGATTCTCATGCGCTTTATTGAGAACGGAAAGGAAGGATAACATGAAGCGGCTGCAAAAACCGATCAGCCTGCTGCTGATGCTCTGCCTGCTCTGCGGCGTCATGTCCCTCGCGGGCTGCTCCGGCGCGAAGACGAAGGACCTCGCCGACTGCGCCGTTCTCCACGAGCCGGAGTTCGGCGGCGTTTACATCACCTCCACGATCGAGGATTTCAACGCCCTCGGCTATCAGTACGGCGACAGCGTGGATATCGCCTTCTCCAACGGCTATACGCTCACCGATCAGCCCTACTATAACGGCTATTATACCGCCAACGGCGAGAGCCTCCTCGTGGCCTATCCGGGCTATGATTACATCAAGGCCTGCATCAACAACGGCGACGATCTCTGGGTCCTTGCCGGCCTCACCGAGGACGACACCGCGACCGTCACGCTGCGCGAGCGCGGCAAGTATCTCGACATTCAGAACGCGCGCGACATTCACTATACCGACGCACGCGAGGACTACGACAGTGATGAGGTCTTCGCAAACTTCCGCGCCGTCTCCGTCTCGGGTCTGAAGGCCGATACGCTCTACCGCTCCGCATCGCCCTGCGACAATCAGCACAACCGCGCCACCTTCGTCAATGACCTCATCGAGGCGGCGGGCGTGCAGTGCATCCTGAACCTCGCGGACAACGATGAGAAGATCGCGGGCTATCTCGCCGACGAGCGCTTCGACACGCCCTATTTCCGTTCTCTCTATGAGGCCGGAAACGTCATTCCCATCGCGCTGAACATGAACTTCTCCTCACCGGAGTTCCAGCAGAAGCTGGTCGGCGGCCTCGTCGCCCTCTCGGAGCACGAGGAGCCCTATCTCGTCCACTGCACCGAGGGCAAGGACCGCACGGGCTTTGTCTGCCTCCTGCTCGAGGC
>JAZPZZ010000002.1:0-16240 GCA_045544935.1 Oscillospiraceae bacterium
CCGACGTGAGTGAGATCGTTCAGAATATGATGGACGTGGACGCGTTTCTCTCCGAGCAGAAGGGCTACGGCTTTTTGGCCATGGACAGGAAAACCCGCATGATGCACGCGGCCATGCTCGTCTCCGCCGACTACTGCGCGCAGGACGCGGCGCTCGCCGCCGTCATGAAGGATTCGATCTCGGAGCTCGCCTCCCAGACGGCGGTCCTCGCCGGCACGCTCGCCATCATCGCCGCGCAGCAGGCCGCCATGTGCGCCGTCATCGCCTCGAATACCGCTGCCAGCACCGCTGCCACCAGTTAAATGCGAAAGGAAACCGAAGCGCCGAAGCGGCTTCGAATTTGGGACTGGCTGCTGTTAGGCTTTGTGGTGCTCTGCTTCGGCATCGCTTGTTATTCACAGCTCCGCGCGCCGACGCCGCAGCTGCTCACCGAGGGCACGCTCGAGCTGCATTTCATCGACGTCGGGCAGGGAGACGCAGCGCTGCTCTGCTGCAACGGGCATAATATGCTTATCGACGGCGGCTCGAGCCAGAGCTCCAGCCGGGTCTATACCTATCTGGTCAAGAACAATGTTACAACACTGGACTATATCGTCGCCACGCACCCGCACGACGATCACGCCGGCGGCCTCGCTGGCGCGCTGAACGCGGCGAAGGCGCAGCGGGCGCTCTGCTCCTGCGAGGAGGCGGAGGGCCGCGCGTTCCAAAGCTTTCTCAAGTATCTCGATCAGCAGGGCGTGACGATCGAAGTGCCCCGGCCGGGTGATACCTTCGATCTCGGCACGGCGCATATTACGGTGCTCGGCCCGATTCGGGATTCCAAAAATGTGAACGACACCTCGCTTGTCCTGCGCGTCGCCTTCGGCAGCTTCCACGCGCTCTTCACGGGCGACGCGGAAATTGCGGAGGAGGCGGATATCCTCGCCTCCGGTGCGCAGCTGCAAAGCGACGTCCTCAAGGTCGGTCACCACGGCGGCAGCGACGCCACCTCCGAGGCGTGGCTGGACGCGGTGCAGCCGAAGACGGCCGTGATTTCCTGCGGAAAAAACAACGATTACGGCCATCCGGCATCACAGACGCTCGAGCGGCTTCATGCCGCCGGCGCGGAGGTGCTGCGCACCGACCAGCAGGGAGACGTGGTCCTTGTCGTTCAGCTCGACGGCAGCTATGGACCCAAAGGCGCGTCGGATGTGCCGGAAGGGGAGATCACCTATGTGGTCAATACCAAAAGCGGCAAGTTCCATGACCCGAGCTGCTCCAGCGCGGCGGACATTTCCGACCAGAACCGCTTTAACTTCACGGGCACGCGCGAGGAATTGATCGACCGCGGCTTCGTGCCCTGCGGCCGCTGCAAGCCATAAAAAAGACCTGCGATCATCATTCGCAGGTCTTTTGTGGTGTATTGACGTTATCTCGCGTTGTAGGCCTCGATGCCCTTCTTCAGCAGCTCCATCGCGCGCTCGAGATCTTCCTTCTTGAGCACGTATGCCATGCGGATTTCGTTGCGGCCGGTGTTCGGCGTGCCGTAGAACGGCTCGCCCGGCGCGAACATGACGGTGTCGCCGTTGTCGTCAAATTCCTCCAGCAGCCACTTCTGGAACTTGTCCGCGTCGTCCACGGGGAGCGCCGCCATCACGTAGAACGCGCCCTTCGGCTCGGAATAGACGATGCCGGGGATCTCCTTGAGCTTGGCCACGAGCGCGTCGCGGCGGGCTTTATATTCCTCGCGTACGGCTGCGAAGTAGTCGGGGCCGACGGTGTAGAGCGCAGCGGAGGCGATCTGGTCGATCGTGGAGGCGCACAGACGGCCCTGGCAGTATTTCATGGCCTGATTATAGAGTTCCTCGTTGCGCGTGATGAGGCAGCCGATGCGCGCGCCGCAGGCGGAAAAGCGCTTCGACACGGAGTCGATGACGATCACGTTCTCTTCATAGCCCTTCAGCTGCAGCAGGCTCTGGAGCTTCTCGCCGCCGTATACGAACTCGCGGTAGACCTCGTCGCCGATGAGGAAGAGGTCGTGCTCCTTGGCGATGTCGGCCATGAGCTGCATCTCCTCCTGTGTGAGGATCGCGCCGGTCGGGTTGCCGGGGTTCGTGAACATGATCGCGCGGGTGTGCTCGTTGATCAGTGCCTCGACGCGGTCGCGGAAGGCAAACTTGTAGCCCTCCTCCGGACGCGTCGTGAGCGGACGGATGCTGGCGCCCGTGAGCGTCACGAACGTGGAGTAGTTCGGATAAAACGGCTCGGGGATGATGATCTCGTCGCCATCGTCGAGAATGCAGCTGAGCACCATCTGCAGGGCCTCGCTGCCGCCGGTGGAGATGAGGATGTTCTTGTCCGTCAGCTCCGCACCGATACCGGCGTAATAATTCCGAATGGCCTCGATCAGCACCGGCACGCCGGCGCTCGGGGCATAGGCCAGAACCTTCTGGCTGAACTCCCTCACGGCCTCAAAATAGGCAGGGGGCGTCTCAATATCGGGCTGGCCGATGTTCAGATGATAAATCTTCTTGCCGGCCTGCTCGGCCTTGACGGCATAGGGTGCAAATTTGCGCATCGGGGAGAGCCCGCAGCGCTGTATTTTACTGGAAAACTTCATGGAAATAACCTCCAATTAAAATCGCTTTCGGGTAATTCTATTTTAATAAATCGGGCAAGAAAACGCAAGCGAAAACCATGACAGGCTTTTCACGATCGTTTTTTTCGTTGATTTTCAACACTTTTCGGGTTCATCGGTTTTTTGATAATTATAATTCAAAAGTTCCATAAGACCTTTGGGTCAACTGTCGAAATTTTACTCTTGAGATTTTGGAGTCAATGAAGTATAATAAGATGCTAAATTGTGAAAGGAGCTGTCCGTATGGTCAAGATCGAAAACGCAAACGGCGTCATCACCATCACGAGCGAAGTGTTCACAAGCCTCGCCGGCGATGCTGCCACGAGCTGCTTCGGCGTCAAGGGAATGGTCAGCAGCAAGGACGGCGGCCCCTTCCAGGTGCTTCGCCGGGAATCCATGTCCAAAGGCGTTTCCGCGGCGTTTCAGGAAGACGGCAGCGTGGCCCTCAAGTTGCATATTGCAGTGGATCAGGGCGTCAATATCACCGCTCTGGCGCACAGCATCATGGGCGAAGTGAGCTATAAGGTCAATAAAGCCACAGGTATTCCGGTTTCCAGCGTGGATGTCTTTGTGGATGCGATGCTGATCGGCTGATCCCCGGTCGCGCCGTATGGCGTATGCAGCGCGGGATTTTCTGCCGTGTCTGCTTCGGATCGAATATTAACACCCGCTTCGGAGGTGCACTGTTTTGAGAGAACGCATCGATGCCGCCGCGTTTAAGGAAATGTTCCTTTGCGCGAACGCGGCACTGGAAGAGAACAAACAGATTATCAACGACCTGAACGTATTCCCCGTGCCGGATGGAGACACCGGCACCAACATGAGTCTGACGATGAACGCCGCTGCGATCGCCCTGTCGAAGGAGACCTTCGAGGAGATCAGTGCTGCGAGCAAATGCGCGGCCAACGCGCTCCTGCGCGGCGCGCGCGGTAACTCCGGCGTCATCCTGTCCCTGCTGTTTCGCGGTATCTACAAATCCCTCAAGGGGAAGGAGACCGCGGACGCCAAGGAATTTTCCGCCGCGCTTACGGCCGGCGTCGAGGCGGCTTATAAAGCCGTCATGAAGCCCGCCGAGGGCACCATTCTCACGGTCAGCCGTATGGCCGCCGCCGCCGCGGTGGAGTTTTCCAAGGACAACGCCGATGTTGAGCTCATGTTCGAGTGCCTGCTCAAGGCCGCGCGTGATGCGCTCGCCGAGACCATCCACCAGAATCCGGTGCTCGAGCGCGCCGGCGTTGTGGACGCGGGCGGTCAGGGCTTCGTCGTCGTCATGGACGCCATGCTCGCCTGGATGCAGGGCCGCGTCGCTGCCCCTGTCGAGGCGGAGCTTCCGGCGAAGGAAGCGACTTCCGGCGCCGATTTCTCCGAGTTTGACACCGGCGAGATTACCTTCACCTACTGCACGGAGTTCATCGCCGCGCGCGAGAGCCAGAAGTCTCCCGACCTGCTGCGCACCTTCCTCGAGAACATCGGCGACTGCGTCGTGGTCGTGCCGGATGATGAGATCATCAAGGTCCATGTGCACACGAACGTGCCCGGCGAGGTGCTCACCGAGGCGCTGACCTATGGTCCGCTGCAGACCGTGAAGATCGAGAACATGCGCAACCAGCACACCGTGCTCTCCAAGGACGCCCAGCCCGATGCCCCCGCAGAGCCCGAAATCGCTCCTGCGGAGAAGCCCTTCGGTGTTGTGACCGTCTGCGCGGGCGACGGTATGGCCGAGATCTTTGCCGAGCTCGGCGCCGACCGCATCGTCACCGGCGGTCAGACTATGAATCCCTCCACCGAGGACATTCTCACCGAGGTCAATAAGACCCCTGCCGAGACGGTCTTTGTTCTGCCGAACAACAAGAACATCGTCATGGCGGCCGAGCAGTGCGCCCGACTCACGGAAAAGAACGTTGTCGTCGTTCCCACCAAGACGGTGCCGCAGGGCGTCGCCGCAATGCTCGCCTTTGACGCCGATCAGTCCGCCGAGGACATCGCCGTCGGCCTGCAGGAAGCCGCCAGCGCCGTGCATACGGTCCTTGTGACCTACGCCGCGCGCGATTCCGACTTCGACGGTCATGATATCCATGCTGGCGAATATCTCGCCCTGCTCGACGGCGCGCTCGTCGGCAACTATACCGACTTCTCCGAGCTCATGGGCGCCATCGCCGGTGCGGCGGCTCCGCTGGAGCCCGAGATCATCTCCGTCTATTACGGTGCGGACGTTACCGAAAGCGACGCCGCCCGCGTCGGAAAGAGCATGGAAGCCGCTTTCCGCGATGCCGACGTCAATGTCGTCTGCGGCGGTCAGCCGGTCTACTATTACATGATCTCTCTGGAATAACATGAAAAGAGAATGATCCGAAGCGTTAATGCGCTTCGGATCATTTTATGCATTCCAATCGGAATTCCTTGAGAAAGCTTTGAAATCGCAGATAGGAAAAGAGCAGCGGCATGCCCTCATTAAATAGAACCAGTATCAGCATCAGCCCGAGCATGGCTGCCCGTTCAGCTCCGCTGCCAGTGATGACAATGACAGCTACAGTAAAAACTGCAAGGACAATGCGAAACAGCGTCATGAGAAACTTGACAGAACGGAAAAGCTCTCTGTGAAGGCTGATCTGTGACCCGTTCTGCGCTTCCACAATGTCTGCCGTTACAATGGGAACAAAAGAGTCGGCAAACAGCGCAAGATCAAATTCCGGTGTCATGCTGATGCTTCCGCTCTCTGTCTCCTGCGCATGATAGATGCAGGAGAGCAGCTTCACTTTGGAGCGGAGCATTGTCTCGCGCGCCTGCTCCGGCGGTTCAGCGGTGTGCAGCAGTTCATTTTGAATCGGGAACCAGCGCATAAGCTCACCTCCTTTGTTCCTATTATAGAATTTCTGCTCTGAACCGTCAACGCTGATTATTTGACAGCGTGATTTTGCTGTATTATAATGTATATCTAACTTTGAAAACCCCGTTTTGGAGGCGCTTATGGATCGTCTGACCTCGCGCAAAAATCCGGTTATCCGTCAGCTCCGGGCTCTTGGCCGGGAGCGTTCTGCGCGTGCGGAGGCGGGCTTTTTTGTCGGTGACGGGGAGAAGCTCCTGCGAGAAGCGATCCAGTGCGGCGCTGAAATCGATACGATTCTCTGGTCCGAGATGCCTTCGATGGAAGTTCCGCATTCCGCGCATCAGTACACCGCGCCGGCGGAGCTGGTGGAGTATGTCTCTGCGCTGTCGCATTCTCCCGGTCCGGTCTTTACGGTTCGTATGCAGCCGAAGCCGCTGCCCGAAGCAATGCGCCGCGTCATCGTGCTTGAGACGGTGCAGGACCCCGGCAACGTCGGCACGGTTCTGCGCACGGCCAATGCCCTCGGCATGGACGCCGTGCTGCTCACGGGCAGCTGTGCCGATCTCTACAGCCCCAAAACGGTCCGTTCCACCATGGGCGCGATCTTTCGTATGCCCGTTCTGGAATGCAGTCTTGAAGAAATGAAAGCGCTGCTGGAAAAGCACGCGCTGCCGCTTTACGGCGCGGCACTTTCTGATTCCGCCAGAGATCTGCGCACCGTGGCGCTCGACCGCGCCGCTGTTGCCATTGGCAGCGAGGGACAGGGGCTCAGCCGCGCGCTGCTTGAAGTCTGCGACGGGGAGATCATCATCCCCATGCGGCCGGAGAGCGAGAGCCTGAACGCCGCCGTCGCCGCGTCCGTTGTGATGTGGGAGATGGCGAGAACAGGGGAGTGCGGGTCATGAGCGAACTGCAGTATTGGGTCTGGCTCTCTGAGCGACTTGCCGTTCGCCCGAAACGAAAGCTCGAACTCTTAGAAGCCTTTGGTGATGTGCGTCAGCTTTATTTTGCGCTCGAGGATGATTATCGCGTCATGCTCCCGAGCCTCACTCCGAGCGAGCTGCGCGATCTCGCTGACAAGGACCTTTCTGGTGCGAATCTCGCGCTTGAAAGGCTGGAGATGAATTATCTCTCCGTGATCACGATTCACGACGCCGCCTATCCCGAGCGTCTGCGCCAGATCTACGACCCGCCGGTCGTGCTCTATCTGCGCGGCAGAATGCCGAGACTGGACGACCGCGCCTCCGTTGCCGTGGTCGGCACGCGGAAGGCTTCCGTATACGGTCTGCAGATGGCCGATCGACTGGGCCGTGAAATTGTCGCCTGCGGCGGCATTCTGGTTTCCGGTCTGACAGACGGTATCGACGCGGAGGCCGCGCGCGGTGCGCTTCGCGAGGACGGCGTCTGCATCGGCGTCCTCGGAGGCCCGATCGATGCGCCGTTTGCGAAATACCTGCAGCGGGACGTGGCGCGCCTCGGCGCGGTGGTGAGCGAGTTTGCGCCGGGCTCCAAAATCGGAAAAGTCGGTTTTCGCATGCGAAACCGCGTCACGGCGGGTTTGAGTCTTGCCGCCGTCGTGGTCGAGGCGCCGGAGCGCAGCGGCGCGCTGCTCTTTGCCTCCGACGCGCTCGAGCAAAACCGCGAGGTCTGCGCCGTGCCGGGCAGTGTGCTCTCCGTCAACAGCGAGGGCACCAATCAACTTTTGAAGGAGGGCGCTCGTCCTGTCACCTGCGGGTGGGACGTGCTGGAGGAATATCAGCCTCTGTTCCCGGATACGCTGAAGCAGAAGAAGCCTGCCTCTGACGCGGCTGCGAAGAAGCCTGCCGATCCGCCGCGCGAAACGGGGGAGGGCTTTTATAAGCTCCGCGAGCCGATCCGTCAAAAAGAGATTGACAAAGACAAGGCTCCGGCATATATTGACTTGCAGCAGCAGCTGGAAGGACTTTCCGAGCAGCAGCTGAAAATCGTCTCCGCAATTTCCGAGCCGCACCGGCATGTGGATGATATCATCCGCGACTGCGCCCTTCCGGCGCCGACGGTGCTCTCCGAGCTCACGATGATGCAGATTCAGGGCTTCGTCAAGCAGGAGCCGGGAAAGCGCTTTTCCCTCAACGTACAGCGTAAATAATGAATTTTAGATAGTAAGAGGAGCAATTATGGCAAGAGCAAAAACCGATCTGGTGATTGTCGAGTCTCCGGCGAAAGCCAGAACGATCGAAAAATACCTCGGAACGAACTACAAGGTCGTCGCCTCCATGGGTCATCTGCGCGATTTGCCCAAGAGCAAGCTCGGCGTGGATATCGAGGCGGGCTTTGAGCCGGTCTATCAGCCCGTGAAGGGCCGCGAGGACGTCATCAGCGATCTGAAGAAGAAGTCCAAGAGCGCGAACGTCGTCTATCTCGCAACCGACCCGGACCGCGAGGGTGAGGCCATTTCGTGGCATCTGAAAGAATTGCTGGAGCTGCCGGATGAGAAGGCGCGCCGCGTGACCTTCAATGAGATCACGAAGGGCGTCGTCACCAAGAGCATCCAGAACCCGCGGGATATTGATCAGGACTTGGTCGATGCGCAGCAGGCGCGCCGCATTCTGGACCGCATCGTGGGCTATAAGCTCAGCCCGCTGCTCTGGAAGAAGATCAAGCCCGGCCTCTCTGCCGGACGAGTGCAGAGCGTCGCCACGCGCATCGTGGTCGACCGCGAGCGCGAGATCCGTGATTTCAAGCCCGAGGAATACTGGCTGCTCGACGCCGAGCTCTCCTGCGGCCCGAAGCCGGACGATCATTTCACCGCCCGCTATTACGGCACGGACGGCAAAAAACGCACGCTCAAGAGCGAAGAGGAGACCAATGCCGTCATCGCGGACGTCTCCAACGAGTCGTTTGAGATTCAGAGTGTGAAGCACGGCACGAAGCAGATGAGCCCGCCGCCTCCGTTCATCACCTCCACGCTGCAGCAGGAGGCCTCCCGCCGCCTCGGCATGACGCCGAAGCGTACCATGTCCATCGCGCAGCAGCTCTATGAAGGAGTTGATCTTGCCGGCCGCGGCACGACCGGTCTCATTACCTATATGCGTACCGACTCGCTCCGCCTTTCGGACGAAGCGCTCGGCGCTGCGAAGGAGTTCATCATCGGCCGCTACGGGCAGGACTATTATCCGCCCAAGACCCGCGTGTTCAAAATCAAGTCCGGTGCGCAGGACGCGCACGAGGCCATTCGCCCGACGGACGTGCTTCTCACGCCCGAGAGCGTCCGCAAGGACCTCACCATGGATCAGTACCGGCTTTACCGCCTGATCTGGGGCCGCTTTACCGCCTCACAGATGGCAAACGCCGTCTATGACAACGTCACGGTCGACACCGTCTCCGCCAATCATCTTTTCCGCGCGAAGTATTCCGAGCAGAAGTTTTCGGGCTATACGGCGGTCTATGAAGAGGCGAAGGACGAGGAGCAGAGTGAAATTCGCCGCCCGCTGCCCGATATGAAGGACGGCGACGCCGTGCAGCTTGTCAAGACCACGAAGGAGCAGCAGTTTACGCAGCCGCCCACGCGCTATACCGAGGCGACGCTCATTCGCGCCATGGAGGAAAAGGGGATCGGCCGTCCGTCGACCTATGCGCCGACAATCTCCACCATCACCGCCCGCGACTATGTCATCAAAGAGGGCAAGTACCTCCGTCCCACCAATCTGGGCGAGACAGTCACGCAGATGATGGAGGATTATTTCAAAGATATCGTCGATCTCGAGTTCACTGCACACATGGAGGATGAGCTCGACCATATTGAGGACGGCAGCGCGCCGTGGAAGGACGTGCTCAAGGAGTTCTACGACGGCTTCGGCAATGAGCTCACCGATGCCGAGAAGCAGCTCGAGGGCAAGCACATCAAGGTACCGGATGAGCTCTCTGACGAAAAGTGCGATGTTTGCGGCCGCCAGATGGTCGTGAAATCCGGCCGCTTCGGCCGCTTCCTCGCCTGCCCCGGTTATCCGGAGTGCACGTTCACCAAGCCGCTGGTCATCGAAATGCCCGGTAAATGCCCCAAGTGCGGCAGCCGTATTCTCAAGCGCACCAGCAAGAAGGGCTATACCTTCTATGCCTGCGAGCGCAGCCAGGAATGCGGCTTCATGAGCTGGGAGGTGCCGACGAAGGATTTCTGCCCGGATTGCGGCAAAACGCTCTTCAAGCCCTCCGGCCGCGGCGCAAAGAAGGCCTTCTGCATCAATCCCGAGTGCCGCAGCTTTGTCCCGGAGGACAAGCGCGGCTATCGCAAGAAGAAGGCGGACAGCGGGGAAGAAAAGAAGTCTTCCAAGAAGACCGCTGCAAAAAAAGACAAATAACGAATAAAGAGCGGAGAGTGAAGAGTGGAACTAAAGTTTGATCTCCACTCTCCGCTCTCCACGTTTCGCTCTATCTATTGGAGGAATTGCTATGAATCCCGTTACCGTCATCGGCGCGGGTCTGGCCGGGTGTGAATGCGCCTGGCAGCTGGCCAAGCGCGGCGTGCCGGTCCGGCTTGTGGAAATGAAGCCGAAAAAGCATACGCCCGCGCATGTGTCCGATGATTTCGCGGAGCTTGTCTGCTCCAATTCTCTGCGCAGCGACGAGCTGACGAACGCGGTTGGCCTCTTGAAGGAAGAACTGCGCCGGCTCGATTCGATCATCCTGCGCAGCGCGGACCGGAACCGTGTGGCCGCCGGCGGCGCGCTTGCCGTCGATCGCGAGGGCTTTGCCAGAACCATCACCGAGGCCATCCGCAGCCATCCGAATATCACGGTCGTGGAAGAGGAAGCGACGGACATTCCCGCCGAGGGCGTCGTCATCCTTGCTACCGGACCGCTCACCTCCGACGCGATGGCGGAGCGGATCCAAACCCTCTGTCCGGAGTTCGATCTGCACTTCTACGACGCCGTCGCGCCGATCGTCACGCTCGAGAGCGTCGATATGGACAGCGCCTTTTTTGCCTCCCGATATGACAAGGGAACAGCGGATTATGTAAACTGCCCGATGGATCAGGACGAATACCTCGCCTTTGTCCGCGAGCTGGTTGCGGCCAAGGAGGCGCCGGTGCACGGCTTTGATGACGGCGGCGTTTTTGAGGGCTGCATGCCGGTCGAGGTCATGGCCCGCCGCGGCGAGGATACGCTGCGCTACGGTCCCCTCAAGCCGGTCGGCCTGCGTGACCCAAGAACGGGGAAGGACAATTATGCCGTCGTTCAGCTCCGGCGCGACAACGCCGAGGGCACGCTCTATAACCTCGTCGGATTCCAGACGCATCTGACCTGGGGCGAGCAGAAGCGCGTGTTCTCCATGATTCCGGCGCTGAAAAACGCGGAGTTCATTCGCTACGGCGTCATGCATCGCAACACCTACTTAAATTCCCCCAAGCTGCTCGACCGCTATTATCGTCTCAAGAGTGATCCCCGCGTCCGCTTTGCCGGACAGATGACCGGTGTGGAGGGCTATGTGGAGTCCTGCGCGTCGGGATGCCTTGTCGGCATCGAGACGGCGGCGGAGGTGCTGGGCCTCGAGGCTGTGGATTTTCCGCAGGAGACTGCCATCGGCGCGCTGGGACTATACGTCTCCGGCGGCAGCGTGGGCGATTTTCAGCCCATGAATATCAACTTTGGCATCATTCAAGAGCTGGGCTATCGCGTCAAGGGAAAGCGGAATAAAAATGCAGCCATTTCCGAGCGCGCGCTTCAGATTCTTTCCGATTTGCAGAGAGACAAGGAGGTCCTCAAGCTTTGAAAATACTCATTGACGCGATGGGCGGCGATCATGCGCCGCAGGAGATTGTCAAAGGCGCCCTGCAGGCGCACGAGGCGTATGGCGCGGAGATTGTTCTGATCGGCCAGAAGGAGGCGATCGAGCCCTGCCTGACCGGGGATTACCGCCCCGAGATCATCGACGCCCGCGAGGTCGTCACGATGGAGGACGACCCCAGCACCGCCACCCGCCGGAAGAAGGATTCCTCCATGGCCGTGGCGCTCAAAATGCTCAAGAACGGCGAGGGCGACGCGGTGGTCTCCGCCGGCAGCACCGGCGCGCTCCTCTCCGGCGCGACGCTGACCACCAAGCGCATCCGCGGCATTCGCCGCGCGGCGTTTGCGCCCGTTCTGCCGAACGGCGGCAGCGGCTGCATGCTCATCGACTGCGGCGCGAACGCGGAGTGCACGCCGGAATATCTGCTGCAGTTTGCCTATATGGGCAGCTTCTATATGCAGAAGCTGCACGGCGTGAAAACGCCGCGCGTCGGTCTTCTCTGCAACGGCACCGAGGAACATAAGGGCGATACGCTCCGCCATGAGACCTGGCCGCTCCTTCAAAAGGCACACGAGGAAGGCCGCATCTGCTTTGTCGGCAACGCGGAGGCCAACCAGATCTTCTCCGGCGATGTGGACGTGCTTGTGACGGACGGCTTCACCGGAAACGTCCTGCTCAAGGGCGTGGAGGGCACGCTCAAATACATGCTCAAGCTCCTCAAGGGCATGTTCTATAAAAATACGAAAAATAAGATCGCGGGTCTGCTCATCAAGAGCGAGTTCGGCGATCTCAAGGCGCAGCTCGATCCGAGCGAGGTCGGCGGCACAGCGCTGCTCGGCATCTCCAAGCCTGTCATCAAGGCGCACGGCTCCTCCGACGCCAAGGCGTTCCAGAGCGCAGTCCGGCAGGCCATCCAGTTCGCTGAGAGCGGCATCATCGAAGAGATCACCGCGAACATCGAGTATATGCGGCTGGATGATGCGGGGGAGGAAGCCTGATGCGTGCACTGCAGGACCGTTTGGGTTATACGTTCCAGGATGTTTCGCTGCTTCAGAATGCTTTGACGCACTCCTCCTTTGCCAACGAGCGCAAGGGACAGGGGCAGAGCAATGAGCGTTTGGAGTTTCTCGGCGACTCCATCCTCGGCATGGTCACGGCAGACCGGCTTTATCACTGGTTTCCGTCCCTGCCGGAGGGCAGGCTCAGCCGTCTGCGCGCGGAGCTCGTCTGTGAGCAGAGTCTCCATGCCGTCGCGCTCGATCTGAAACTCGGTGATTATCTCCGCCTCGGCAAGGGCGAGGAGCATTCCGGCGGCAGAGAGCGCCCGTCCATCCTCGCGGACGCCGTGGAGGCGGTCATCGCCGCCATGTATCTTGACGGGGGGCTGGAGCCTGCCCGCACCTTCATCCTCGGCCACATTCTCTCCGGTGTGGAGCAGGGCGAGATTCACCATGTGAAGGACTATAAAACTGAGCTGCAGGAGGTCATTCAGCGCAAGGCGGACCAGCACATCCGCTATGAACTGATCGATTCCTCCGGTCCGGATCATATGAAGCGCTTTACCATGGCCGTGTTCCTCAACGATGCGGAGATCGGCCGCGGCGACGGGCGCAGCAAAAAAGAAGCCGAGCAGGAGGCCGCCAAGGCCGCGCTTAAGGCTTATCAATAAGCATAATAGAAAAGCTGCCTTCCGAATTTGGAAGGCAGCTTTTTGATTTGTGATTTTTTTACACCTCGGGATAGAGCGGGAAGCGCTCGCAGAGGCCGAGCACCATGTCGCGCACTGCGGGCACGGCAGCTTCGCCCTCGTTGATCAGACGCAGGATGCCGTTCGCGACGGCGACCATCTCTTCTTCCTTCATGCCGCGGGCTGTGCTCGCCGGCGTGCCGAGACGAACGCCGCTCGTCTCCTTCACGGGGAGCGTGTCAAACGGGATGGCGTTCTTGTTCGCGGTGATGTTCGCGCGGTCCAGCAGCTCCTGCACCTCGCGTCCCGTGCGGCCGCGGCTGTTCACGTCCATGAGCATCAGATGGTTGTCCGTGCCGCCGGAGACAAGACGCACGCCGCCGTCCAGCAGCGTCTGCGCCATGGCCTTCGCGTTGCGCACGACCTGAATCTGGTCCATCTGGAACTTCGGCTCCATGGCCTCCTTGAGGCAGATGGCCTTGGCGGCGATGATGTGCATCAAGGGGCCGCCCTGCGTGCGCGGGAAAACGCCGCTGTCGATTTTCTTGGCCAGCTCCTCTTTGCAGAGAATGATCGCGCCGCGCGGACCGCGGAGCGTCTTGTGCGTGGTGCTCGTCACGACGTCGGCATACGGAACGGGGGAGGGGTGCACGCCGCCGGCGACCAGACCGCCGATGTGCGCCATGTCGACCAGCAGATAAGCGCCGACGCTGTCCGCGATCTCGCGGAATTTCTTAAAGTCGATCACGCGGGGATAGGCGCTCGCGCCGGCCACGATGAGCTTCGGCTTGACCTCATCCGCGATGCGGGCGACCTCGTCGTAGTCGATGGTCTCGGTCTCCTTGGAGACGCCGTAGTAATGCGGCTCGTAGTAACGGCCGGAAACGCTGGCCTTGCTGCCGTGCGTGAGATGGCCGCCGTGCGCGAGATCCATGCCGAGAATCTTATCGCCCGGCTGCAGCAGCGCGGCGTAAACGGCGATGTTCGCCTGCGCGCCGGAATGGGGCTGCACGTTCGCGTGCTCCGCGCCGAAGAGCGCCCTCGCGCGGTCGATGGCAATCTGCTCCACCTCGTCCACGAAGTCGCAGCCGCCGTAATAGCGCGCGCCTGGATAGCCCTCGGCGTATTTGTTCGTCAGATGGCTGCCCATGGCCTCCATGACGGCAAGGCTCGTGAAGTTCTCGGAAGCAATGAGCTCAATGTGGTTGCGCTGACGGGTAAGCTCACGCTCCATGCTCGCGTAGAGCTCGGGATCGACTTGTTTCAAAATGTCGTACAATGGAATCTCCTCCAAAGCAAAAAATCGCAAAATATAGCGACAACTATTTTAATCGATTTGCCTCGGAAAAGCAAGCAGCGCTTCCATTTTCAGCTATTTGCGTGATTTTTTGTCCACTCGGCGCATAAACTTCGGTATCTTGGCAAATATGCAATTGAGGTGATTCAGGAATGTGGACGAAAATCAGACCCTACGTCGGCTTTTCCGCTCTGGCGCTGCTGGTCGGCGGCCTTTCGAGCGTCATCACGCAGGGTGAAATGGAGGCGTTCTCCGCCCTGCGGCAGCCGCCGCTCTCTCCGCCGGGCTGGGTGTTTCCAGCGGCGTGGACGATCCTTTATCTGCTCATGGGCGTCGGCATGGCGATCGTCTGGCGGGGAAGCGACGGAGAGAGACGCCGCCGCGCCGTCACGCTCTGGGCGGTGCAGCTGGCGGCCAACTTCCTCTGGCCGCTGCTGTTCTTTTTGTGGCAGCTGCGGCTGCTGAGTCTGGTGTGGCTCGTCGTGCTTCTGATTTTAGTTGCGAAAATGACGTCCGAGTTTGAAAAAACCAGCGTCACCGCGGCGAGACTGCAGATTCCGTATCTACTCTGGCTGCTCTTTGCCGCCTATCTCAACCTCGGCGTCTGGATTCTGAACAGATAAACTCTTTTCTTGCTCGTGATTGTGTGGTATACTCTTCTCATCTGAGAGAGAAGGGGTGTATCGCAATGAAAAAGGTTTTGAAAGGCATCGGAATCTTCCTTTTGATTCTTGTGCTTCTGATTGCTGCTTTCTTTGCGTTTCTGACCGTTACGCAGCTCGATCCGAAAACGGCCGGAGCCGATACGAATTTGATGATGGACCGCTCAGAGAGCAGCCGTACCTTCGCCGCGGGCGATTCGATCGACGTTCTCAGCTGGAATGTCGGCTACGGCGCGCTCGGCAAGGAGTCCGATTTCTTCATGGACGGCGGCGAGCAGACTCGTCCGGAGAGCAAGTCCGTCGTGGAGAAAAACATGGAGGGCATCATTGCGCAGATTCAGAGCGTCGATGCCGATTTCAGCATCCTGCAGGAGGTCGATTCCGGCTCCACGCGCAGCTTCGGCGTCAGGGAGACGGCAATGATCGCCGATGCGACGGGGCTGAAGAACTTCTATGCGCTCAACTATAAATGCGCGTTTGTGCCGTTCCCGTGGCCGCCGCTGGGTAAGGTTTCGAGCGGCCTGTTCACACTGAGCACCGCGCAGAGCGTCGATGCTGCCGAACGCGTGGCGCTGCCGAGCCCGTTTTCGTGGCCGGTTTCCACCGCGAACCTCAAGCGCTGTCTGCTCGTGACCACCTTCCCGCTGGAGGGCAGCGACAAAAAGCTTGTGCTTGTAAACCTCCATCTCGAGGCGTATGACGATGGTGAGGGAAAGGCCGCGCAGACCAAAGTACTTGTGGACTTCCTCCGCGAGCAGTATGAAGCCGGCAACTATGTCATTGCGGGAGGCGATTTCAACCAGACCTTCCCCGGCGGACTGGACGTCTACCCGGTAAAGAACAGCGAGCTCTGGACGCCCGGCCTGCTGGACGATTCCAATCTCCCCGGCGAGGGTTGGCAGTTTGCCTACGATACCGCCACGCCGACCTGCCGCCTGCTCAATATGCCCTATGACCCGAGCGATCCGGCCACACAGTATTACGTGATCGACGGCTTTATCCTCTCGCCGAACGTGCAGCTGAACAGCGTCGAGACGATGGATGCGGGCTTTGCCTTTACGGATCATAACCCGGTGCATCTGAATGTGACGCTTGCCGCCGATTAAATGATTGTTATCGAATAAGCGCTGACGATTTTGTCAGCGCTTTTCTATTGACAAAACCATTCGGCTGTGTTATTGTATTAATTGCCTAATACAAAAGTACAAGGAGGCGATTGGATGCGCTGGAATATCCGCAGCGACGCGCCGGTTTATTCCCAGCTGGTGGAGCATATCAAGCTCGCCATCATCTCCGGCGAGTTTCCGCTGGGCTCGCGGCTGCCGTCGGTGCGAGAGCTCGCCTCGGAGGCGGGCGTCAATCCAAACACGATGCAGCGCGCCTTTGC
>JAZPZZ010000003.1:0-6322 GCA_045544935.1 Oscillospiraceae bacterium
GATCGGCGTCGGCGGCGGCAGCTCCCTCGACACGGCGAAGTTCGCCGCCGCCATCGCCCTCGGCGACGGCGCGGCGGAGGACTATTACCGCGGCGCGCTTCCCTTCCCGGAGCATCGCCTCAAGATCGTCTGCGTCCCCACGACGGCGGGCACGGGCAGCGAGGTGACGCAGGTCTCCGTCATGAGCTGCGATGCGGAAAAGCGCACGATCAACCACCCCGCCTTTTTGCCGACGGCCGCGATCGTGGACCCGGCGCTCACGGTCTCCATGCCGCCGCGCACGACGGCGATCTCCGGCATCGACGCGATGGCGCACGCGCTGGAGGGCTGCTGGAGCAAAAACCACCAGCCGATCACGGACCTGCTCGCGAGCGAGAGCGTGCGGCTGATTCTCGAGAACCTCGAGACCGCCTGTCACCACGGCGACGATCTCGACGCCCGCGCCGCGATGAGCTACGCCGCCCTCCTCGGCGGCATGAGCTTCGCCCTGCCGAAGACCGCCGGCAGCCACGCCTGCAGCTATCCGCTGAGCGAGGACTACCATCTGCCGCACGGCGAGGCCTGCGCCTTCACGCTGGCCAGCTTCGTGGAGATCAATGCCGACGAGCGGCTTGAGCTTCTCTGCCGCCGCGCGGGGCTCTCCGGCACGAAGGAGCTCGCCGAGCGCATCCGCGCCTTCCAGGCGATGGCCGGGCTGAAGGCGACGCTCTCCGACCTCGGCGAGGTCGATCTGGAAAAGCTTGCGCGCGACTGCGCGGCGCACCCGCTCATGGGAAACAACCCCGTCCCCATGGACGAGGCAAAGCTTCGCACTATGTTTGAGGCGCTGCGATGAAGGCCCTGCGCAATCCCCTCATGATTCTGGGGATGATCGTATCGTGGTCGGTGTTCTACGCGATCAGCAAGGTGCTCGTGGACGCGACGGGCTCCGCCGTCGCCGCGGGCGCGGCGCTGCGCCTCTTTGCGCTCGTGTTTCTGACGGCGCAGCTGATTTTCGACAAAGAAGTGCGGCTGCTGTTTCACCAGGGACGCACGGCGTGGGTGCTGCTGCTGATCGGCATGTTCGGCTTTCTGCTCGATCTCTTCGCGAACCTCGGCTACGCCGGCGGGTCACTCAGCACCGGCACGGCGCTGTTAAAAACCGACGTGCTGATGGTCGATCTCGTGACGGTGGCGCTCTATCACAAGAAGCTCTATGCCACCGACTGGCTCGGCACCGGCGTGATGCTGCTGGGCGTGCTGTTCGTGCTCGGCGTGGACTTTCGCGGGATGGATATTCATCTGACCGATCTCTTCTTCCTGCTGAGCGCCGCGTGCGTCACGGCGAACGCCTTTCTCATCAAGAGCGCGCAGACGCACCCGAAGACGGACTCCGACATGATTTCCTATTACAACAACTTCGTCGTGCTGCTGCTCTTTTCCGTCTCCTGCGGCGTGACCGGCGCGCTGACGCCGGAGCGCCTCGCCGTGCTCGGCAGGCTCTGGCCGCTCGCCGTGCTCGGCGGACTCGCGCAGACGGGCATCTACTTTTTCTACTACCGCAATCTCAAGCACTTTGAGGTCTGGCAGGTGAAGCTGTATCTGCTGCTCATGCCGATTCTCAGCTGCATCCTCGGCGTCGCCTTCCTGGGCGAGACCTTGACGAGCAGTAAAATTCTGGGTATTCTGATCGTGCTGGCCGGCGCGGCGCTGATTCTGCTGCGCAGCAAAATACATCACGAAGCCGCTTAAAAAGGAGGTACCGCCATGACGCTCTCCGGCGACAATCTGACGCGCGTGAAGCGCTCGAACCGCAGCGCGCTGCTGCATGCCCTGCATCAGAACGGGGCCATGAGCCGCAAGCGTCTGGCGCAGGCGCTCTCGCTCACACCCGCGGCGATCACGAAGATCACGGCGGACATGCTCGCCGAGGGGCTGCTGCGCGAGGTCGGCACGCTCTCCTCCCCGACCGCGGGGCGGCGCGAGGTGCTCCTCGAGATCAGCCCCGAGCACCGCTGCGCGCTCGGCGTGCTCATCAACCTCCGGCAGGCGATCCTCTCCGCCGTCCGGCCGGACGGCTCGATCGTGTTCACGGAGGAGATTGCCCTGTCGCCGCAGGCGCCGGCGGACGAGACGACGGAAACGCTCTGCAAGCGTCTCATGGCGCTCGCGGCGGAGCACGAGATTCCAAGCGATGAAATCCTCGGCGTCGGTGTCGCGTTGCGCGGCATTCTGACGCCCGACGGGCGCGGCGTTGCCGACAGCTTCGGCGCGCTCTCCGCGCGCGACTATCCCATCTGCGAGCGCGTCGAGGCGCTCACGGGGTACCATGCGGTGCTGGAGAACAACGTGCGCGCGCTCTTTGCCGCGCAGCGCTTTTTCGACCGCGAGGAGCCGGACGGGCCGCAGTTTTTCCTGCGGTGCGAATACGGCATCGGCGCGGCCATGACGATCGACGGGCGGATTCTGCGCGGGGCGACGCAGCAGTGCGCCGAGATCGGGCACATCCCCGTCATCCGCCGCGGCGGCAGGCTCTGCTCCTGCGGCAAGACCGGCTGCCTGGAGACGATCGCCTCCCCCGCCGCGATCGCGGAGACCGCGAGCGAAGCCCTCTCCGAGCAGGACACGCCGATTCTCTGGCGCGTGCATCGGGCGCAGCCCGAAAAGCCCATCGACGTGGAGGACGTGCTCTCCGCCGCCGCGGGCGGCGACGCGGGCGCGGGCAGGATCGTGGACGAGGCGGTGGTCTATCTCGCGGGCGCGCTCAAGAGCGTGGTGTACCTGCTCGACCCGAACCGCATCGTGCTCTACGGGCGCATGTTCGACCACCCCTATTTCCTCTCCCGCCTCGGCGGCGAGATGCAGGAGGGCATGGACGGCGGCCACGCCGTCACACTCGAAAAAAGCCGCTATAACCGGACGCTCGACCGCTCGGCCGCCGCCCTGCTCGCCGTCCGGGACTGCTTTGACCACGGAGGAATGAACTAATGCTGGACGCACTGAAAAAAGCCAATCCTCACCTCCCGCTCCACGCCGTGACGGACGCGGCCTTCGCGCCGTACGGCCGCGTGCTCGCGGGGGACACCGCGGCGCTCTTCGACGCGCTGCAGAAAACCGAAATCCCCGCCGAGGGGAACCGCTACGTCGCCTCCGATCCCGCGCTCGAGGCCGTGGAGGTGATCCGCGTCTGGCGGCACACCGTCTACGGCGACCTGCCCGTGCAGGCGGGGTACTGCAACGGAAACGGCAATACGCTCAACGCGATGGAATACCACAAGAGCAGCGAGGTGAACTTCTCCGACACGGGGCTCGTGCTCCTGCTCGCGCTGCCGGAGGACCTCGAGGGCGGCAGACTCCAAAGTGCCGCCGTGCAGGGCTTTTATCTCCCGCCGCGCGTGGCCGTGGAGATTCACCCGCGCGTGCTGCACTTCGCGCCGTGCCGCGTATCGAAGGGCGGCTTTCGCTGTCTCGTCGTGCTGCCCGCAGGTACGAACGCGCCGCTTGCGCGCGTCGACACCGCGGCCCCCGGCGAGGAGGCGCTCCTCTGGATGACAAACAAGTGGATGACCTGCCACCCCGACTCCCCACAGGCGCAAAAGGGCGCCTTCATCGGAATCGAGGGGGAAAACTTGCAGGTAAAGCTGCCGTAAATGCAAAGGCCCCGGACGTTGGTCCGGGGCCTTTGATGCGGGCGGATGATATCCGCCCCTGCGGTTCTCCTTCAAAATGGCATAAAAAATCGCCGCCCTCGAGGCGACGTCATCTATATCAATTTCCGCGCGGCGGTGGGGACTCGTCCGTTTTTCCAGTGCATCGGAGGAGATAGAGGTAGATAGGTAGGGTGAAAACAAAGGAGAAAGCAGATGCACTGGCCCGATCCGCCGCTGCGGAACTTGGTTGCAGTTTAGTCTCTTTTTTTGGTCCCGTCAATCGGCGTTTTCAACAAATTAAATCAAATTTCGGTTTTTTCGTAAATTTTGATTCAAATCAGCGGCAAAATCGCCCGATTTCTGGCATTTTTCCGTGAAAACAGGTTCAAAAGTCAAGGTTGCATTCCCTGCGCTTTTCCATTACAATAGAACCGCCCGGCCCCGCGGGGTGTTTCCGGCGGACGGCGGGCGGATTTTTCGTCAAAACAACCCGGTTTTTTCCGGGCCTTTCGGGAGGATTTCATCATGACCGTATTGGTAACGGGCGGTATGGGCTACATCGGCAGCCACACCTGCGTGGAGCTCTTGAAGCAGGGCATGGAAGTTGTGATCGTGGATAACCTCGTCAACTCCAGCGCCGAGGCCGGACGCCGCGTGGAGCAGATCACGGACAAGAACGTGACCTTCTATCAGATCGACGTGCGCGACCGCGAGAAGCTCGACGAGGTATTCCGCCGCCACAAGATCGACTGCGTGATTCACTTCGCCGGTCTCAAGGCCGTGGGCGAGAGCGTGCGCATGCCGCTGGAATACTACGACAACAACCTCAACTCCACGATCGTGCTCGTGCAGACGATGCGAAAGCACAACGTGAAGAAAATCATCTTCTCCTCCTCCGCGACGGTCTACTCCGGCGATAATCCGATGCCGCTTTATGAGACGAGCCGGACCGGCAACTGCACGAACCCCTACGGCTGGACGAAGTACGTCTGCGAGCAGGTCCTGCGCGACTGCGTCGTGGCGGACCCGAGCTGGTCCGTGGTGCTGCTGCGCTACTTCAACCCCGTCGGCGCGCACGCCAGCGGCCTGATCGGCGAGGACCCGCGCGGCATTCCGAACAACCTCATGCCCTTCATCTCGCAGACCGCCATCGGCCGCCGCGAGAAGCTGAGCATCTTCGGCAACGACTATGACACGCCGGACGGCACCTGCATCCGCGACTACATCCACGTGGTCGATCTCGCGCGCGGCCACGTCGCCGCGATCGCCTATATGGACGGGCACACCGGCGAGAGCGTCTTCAACCTCGGCACCGGCAGGGGCGTGAGCGTGCTGGAGATGGTGCGCGCCTTCGAGACGGCAAACCACCTCGTCGTCCCGTTTGAATTCGCGGCCCGCCGCGCGGGAGACCTGCCCGTCTGCTACGCCTGCCCGGACAAGAGCGCCGAGCTCCTGCTCTGGAAGGCGCAGTACGACATCGTGGACATGTGCCGCGACACTTGGAACTGGCAATCTAAAAATCCCATGGGCTACAACCAGCAGTAAGCGAACACAGGCGCCGGAGATTGGAAGGATCTCCGGCGTTTTTTTGCCCTACAAATGCCGGACAGTTTGTAGTTTACTTTGCCCGCCTTTCAATATAAAATGGCATTACAGATCAGCGCCGCGCCGTCAAAAGGCGCACGCGAATCTCGCAATTTGGGGGGATGCGTCATGCCGGACGGCATGGCGCATCATTGCATTCTGCGGCTTGCGCGCGGTGACGCATCTGTTGTAAAATGGCCGAAAGGAGGCGGGACCGTGAGCAAGTATGAGGAAAAGGTTCAGCGCTATACGGACAAGATGATCGACGCGCTCATCCGGCTCATGGAGTCGCGGCCGTTTCCGTCCGTCAGCGTGACGGAGCTCTGCCGCGAGGCGGGCGTACAGCGCTCGACCTTCTACGCGCACTATCACAACACGATGGAGCTGCTCGTGGACGCCGGGCAGAAGGTGATCGCGGACTTTCAAAGCTACTGGCAGGAAAAGACCCTCGCCGAGATGGCCTTCCCCTATCTCAACGAGCGCAATCTCCTGCTGCTGCTCACCTACGTGGAGGAGCACCGCGGCGTGACAGCGGCGTTCCTGCGCAAGGACTCCCCCGCGCTGAAAAACCAGATCGTCGACTGGGTCTCAGAGCACATGACCTATCCCTACACGAAGCGCATCGGCGACCGACAAACTGCGGACTATGTCACGCGGTTTTATCTCGCGAGCGTCCGGGAGATCATCGCCCGCTGGCTCGAACGGGACTGCGCCGAGGACAAGGAGGAGATCTGCCGGATCATCCTGCTGTGTCTCGACCGCAGCCGGCTCGTGGAGCGGATGATGGAGCATGAAGCGCCGTAGTGGCGCAGCACAGAAAGCACCGCACGGCAGTCCGTGCTGTGCTTTCTTATTTACAGCAGCAGCACGCCGATCATCGCGCAGGCCTGCGCGGCGGCGTTGATGCCCTGCTCGATCCAGTTGCCGCGCACGTCGCGGCGGTCGAACTTCTTCGCACAGACGATCATGGCGACAAGCCCGACGATCGTGAGGGCGAAAAACGCCGCCGAAGGCAGGCGCACGGCCGCATGCAGCAGCGCGCGCACGGTCCCGCGGTCGGAAACCACCGCGCCAACGAGCATGAGCACAAAGCCCGCCGGCATGACACA
>JAZPZZ010000004.1:0-5250 GCA_045544935.1 Oscillospiraceae bacterium
GGGCCGAGCAGGATCGTGATACTGCCCGGGGCGATCGTGCAGGAGATGCCGCGCAGCACCTCAGTGCGGATGTCCCCTTCCCCGAAGGATTTCCGAATGTCATTCAATTGCAGTTGCATATTGCGCTCCTAAAGTTAGCCGAAGCAAACTTGTGGGTTGAAAAATTTGTTAGCTTTTGCTAACATCTAATTTAATATACACACGCGTCTGCGTTTTGTCAATCCTCATCGTATGCTCCATTCGGACAAAAGATTTCCGCCGCACGCTTGCATTTCCGGGTGGGGTGTGTTAGATTAGAGGGCAGAACAAAAGCAAATCACAGGAGGTTTTCTTATGCATTTGCAGGAATCCGGCGAAATGTATCTGGAGACGATTCTCATCCTCAGTCAGGAGAAGCGGGTCGTCCGATCCGTGGACGTGGCGGAGCACATGGGCTTTTCCAAGCCGAGCGTCAGCCGCGCGGTGAGTCTGCTCAAGCAGGGCGAATATCTCACGATGGACAAGGACGGTTTTCTCTGGCTCACGGAGGCCGGACGCGAGGTCGCCGAGAAGATCTATGAGCGGCACCAGGTGCTGACGGCGCTCTTAAAACAGGTCGGCGTGAGCGACAAGGTGGCCGAGGAGGACGCCTGCCGCGTGGAGCACGACATCAGCGACGAGACGTTCGAGGCGCTGAAGAAGCATCTGAAATAATAAAGAAGGCAAATGGACCGCCCGCCGGGAGCTTCCGGCGGGCGGGTTTTTGCGCCAAAAAACCAATTGTTAAAAAAGTGTGAAAAAGGGCTTGCATTTTGTCGCTGACAATGATATAGTACTCGTGAGTTAGATAAAGCTAACGTTTTTTAGCTTCGTCTAAAGAATGTTTACCTTAGGTAATTCAAGGAGGCAAACCCCGATGACCTTACTGGAAGCTGAAGTCGGCAAGACTTATGAGATAAAAGAGATCCAGACCGAAGACGACGAGATGAACGCGTTTCTGTTCCGCCTCGGCTGCTACAGCGGCGAGCCGATCACGGTCGTCTCCAAGGGCAAGAAGAGCTGCGTCGTCGTCATCAAGGACGGCCGGTACAATCTGGATCAGCTTTTGTCCGAAGCTGTTGTGATTTAAGGCTGACGGGAAACGAACCCGTGCCGGTTTTTGCGGGCAGATTTCCGCCCATGCTGCTTCAAATCCCTTGCAAATCCGGCGACGCAAGGGCAAGGCGAGGACAACAAAGTGAAAAGCGCCCAAAAGGGCTGCTGTGAGGCGGTACGTGTTCGTTCCCCGTCAGCCTCAGCTGATTGTTCAATAAAGGAGGAAGTCTGTATGAGAATTGCTTTTGCCGGCAACCCCAACAGCGGCAAAACCACGATTTACAACGCCCTCACGGGCCGCAGTGAAAAAGTGGGCAACTGGGGCGGCGTTACGGTAGGACGCAAGGAATACCCGATCAAGAGTGAGTTTACGAACGGCACCGAGGCCATCGCGGTCGACCTGCCGGGCGCCTACTCCATGTCCCCCTTCACGCCGGAAGAGGGCATCACGAGCGAGTACGTCCGCAACGAGCACCCGGACGCGATCATCAACATTGTGGACGCGACGAACCTGAGCCGCAGCCTGTTTTTCACCACGCAGCTGCTCGAGCTCGGCATCCCGGTGGTCGTGGCGCTGAACAAGGCGGACATCAACGAGAAGGAAAAGACCACGATCGACGTGGCCGCGCTCGAAAAGAAGCTCGGCTGCCCCGTCGTGAGCACGACCGCCATTGAGAACAAGGGTCTCGCCGAGGTCGTGGAGAAGGCCGTCGCCCTGAACGGCACGACGCAGAAGGCGCCGTACCTGCAGGCGGACATTAACCTGCACGACAAAAACGCGGTCGACAAGGAAGACCGCAAGCGCTACAAATACGTCAACGACATCGTCTCCAAGATCGAGAAGCGCCAGACCAAGTCCTCCGAGGTCAACAAGTCTGACGCGGCCGACAAGATTCTCCTGAATCCCGTGGCCGGTATTCTGGTCTTTGCGGCCGTGATGTGGTTCGTGTTCTGGGTTTCCCAGGCGTGGCTCGGCCCGATCATCGCCGACTGGCTGGTCGGTTATATTGAGATGTTCCAGGAATGGGTCGCCGGTCAGCTTGAAAACAGCTCCCCGATCCTCTCCGCCCTGCTGGCGGACGGCATCGTCGGCGGCGTCGGCGCTGTCATCGGCTTCCTGCCGCTCGTCATGGTCATGTACTTCCTCATCGCTCTGCTCGAGGACAGCGGCTACATGGCGCGCGTGAGCGCCGTGATGGACCCGATCTTCAAGCGCGTCGGTCTCTCCGGCAAATCCGTCATCCCCGTCGTCATCGGCACGGGCTGCGGCATCCCCGCGATCATGTCCTGCCGCACCATCCGCGACGAGCGCGAGCGCAGAGCCACCACCATGCTCGCGACCTTCATCCCCTGCGGCGCGAAGATCCCCGTGATCGCGCTCTTTGCCGGCGCGTTCTTCGCCGGCGCCGGCTGGGTGAGCCTCTTAAGCTACTTCTTCGGCCTCGTGCTGATCTTCCTCGGCGCGCTGCTCATCAAGGCCATCACCGGCTATAAGTACCGCAAGTCCTTCTTCATCATGGAGCTGCCGAAGTTCAAGGTTCCGAGCCTGAAGTTCGCCTTCAAGTCCATGATGGAGCGCGCGAAGGCCTACATCATCAAGGCCGCGACGATCATCCTCATCTGCAACACGCTCGTGCAGATCATGCAGACCTTCAACTGGCAGTTCCAGGTCGTGGAGGAGGGCATGGAGAACACCTCCATCCTCGCTTCCATCGCCTCCCCCTTCGCCTTCCTGCTGATCCCGCTCGGCTTCGGCGTGTGGCAGCTGGCGGCGGCCGCGATCACCGGCTTCATCGCGAAGGAGAACGTCGTCGGCACGCTGGCGGTCGTCTACGGCCTGACCGCGTTCATCGACGTAGATGAGCTCGCCCTCACCGGCGGCGCGAACAACGTCGCCATGGCGATGGGCCTCACGAGCGTGACCGCCCTCGCCTACCTCTTCTTCAACCTCTATACCCCGCCCTGCTTCGCCGCCATCGGCGCGATGAACTCCGAAATGAAGAGCAAGGGCTGGCTCTGGGGCGCCATCGGCCTCCAGCTCGGCACCGGCTACACCGTCGCCTTCCTGATCTATCAGTTCGGCACGCTCTTCACCGAGGGCCACTTCGGCCAGGCGTTCATCCCCGGCCTCATCGCCGTGCTGTGCATGGTCGCGATCGTGATTCTGATCGGCAGAAAGACCAGAGCGCACTTCGACGAGCAGTATCGTCTGCACGAGGCTGCCAAGGCCGCGAAGGCCTAAGGAGGAAATGCTATGAATCTCGCAACGGTCCTTGCCGTGATCGTGCTGGTGGCTGTCGTCTTCCTCGCGGGCAGATACATCTACCGCGAAAAGAAGCGCGGCGTGAAGTGCGTCGGCTGCCCCTACGCGGGCTCCTGCGAGAAACACGGCGCGCCGGTCAGCACCAAGCCCGTGCACAGCTGCGGCAAGTAAAACACAAAAAAGAGGCGGGGCTGCCCCCGCCTCTTTTTGTACTCCCCTGTCATCCTGAGCGGAGCGCGTCAGCGCGCAGTCGAAGGATCTTGGCTTGGCAGTGAAACAGAACACCTGCATCTATCGTACTGCTCTGCCAGGATTCTTCGACTCCGCTTCGCTTCGCTCAGAATGGCACGCTCTCTCTGAAAGGATTTGCATCATGGACAAACTCATCATTGCGGCCGGCGCGCTGCTGGTGCTCTATGCCGTCTGGCAGACGATCCAGCGCTTTCGCGGCAAGGCCAAAAGCAGCTGCTGCGGCGGCGCGGAGGCGCCGACGCGAAAGCCCGTCGCCGACACGGACGAGACGCACTATCCCTACCGCTACCGCCTCGCCGTCGGCGGAATGCACTGCAGCCACTGCGCCGTGAACGTGGAAAACGCGCTCAACGCCATGCCCGGCGTCTGGGGCCGCGTGAACCTCGCGAAGAACGAGGCGGACGTGCGCGCCAAGCAGCCCGTGGACGAGGCGGCCTTCGCCGCAGCGCTGCAGAGCAAGGACTATGCCCTCAACGGTTACACGGATCTCTCGGCAGCTTCCGCTTGATTTCATTGCCCCGTTTTGCTATACTGGAATGTAAGGAAACGGAGGGACTCAACATGAAAGAAAAGCTCCAGAACATGAAGGAAGACACGAAGAAGATCCTCTGCATCATCGGCGGCGTGACGGTCGCGCTCGGCGCGGTGTTCGCCATCGTGAAGCTCTGCCCCGGCAAGAAGGAGCAGAAAAAAGGCAAGAAAAAGAAGAAATAAGCCTGAGACGCAAAACCGGCTCTGCGAAGCATCGCAGAGCCGGTTTTTTGCTGTTACCACACCATGCCGATGGCGTCGAGGCGGGCGATCTTTTCTTCCTCCAGCTCTCCCCGTTCGCGCTTTGCGCGCTGGTAGACGAGCCAGGCGCCGAGCTTTGCCCCGTCGGGCGAGACGTAGCGCTTTGTCGGCAGCAGATCGCCGTGCGCGCGGTAATATGCTTCCGCGGCGGCGAAGTTCTGCTCCCAGCGGTAGGCGTCCACGTCCCAGATCATGCCCATCTCGTCGAGCATTTTCAGCCGCTCCGGCGTGAGGCAGCGGCGGTACTTCGTGTCGCGGTGGAAGCGCATGTTCTTCACGAAGCGGCCGAGCTTCAGCCCGTCCGTGGTCACATAGTCCTGCGGCACGTCGATATCGCCGTGCTGCTCATAGTAGGCGCGCAGGGCACGGAAATTGCGGTTCCAGCGCTCCTCGCCGAGGTCGACCCACGACATGCCGATCTGATCGAGCGCGCGGACGCGCTCGGGCGTGAGCGTGCCCTGCACCTTGCCCTCGCGGACGCGGCGCTGGCGGTTGATCCACGCACCGAGCTTCTCGCCCTCGGGCGTGACGTAGTTCGACGGCACGTTGAGGTCGCCGTGCGAGACATAGTAGGCCCGCGCGAGGGCGTACATGGCGTCCCACGGGCTGTGGCGTATTCTGTTTTCCGCTTGCATATCCATAGGCGTTGAAGCTTCTCCCCGCGCAGAGCGCGGGGAGAACGGGGTTTGGTTTCAGTTGCCGAACAGACGGGAGATGCTGCCGAAGAGCGACGAGACAAAGCTGCTGATCAGCTGCCGGATCGCCTCGGCGACGCCCAGCGTCGGCTCGGGAGTGACCTCGGGGGTGGGCTCCGGCGTGGCTTCAGGAGTAGCCTCCGGGGCAGGCTCTGCCGTCTCCTCCGCCTGGAA
>JAZPZZ010000005.1:0-2323 GCA_045544935.1 Oscillospiraceae bacterium
CTTTGCAGAATGTCCCACGCCTCCCGGCCACGTTCCTTGTCCAGATTGAACCGGAGCTTGTGGAATCGGATGCTCATAATTTCACCCCCTTCTTCAGATACCGTTCGGCGAGATACTCATATCCCTTTGCCGTGGCGCAGATGTCGTCGAGGATTGTGACACGGCGGCGGTCATACTTCCCGAAGTTTCGGATCAGACATCCGCCGCCGCCAACCACATAGAGCTGCATCAGCGCCGGGTTGTACTCATGCTCCCGCAGGCGCTGGAAGATCTGTGCGACATACTGCTGTGCGACAGCGGTCATAAGCTCCAAATAGTCCTTCTGGATCTCCGCCTTGCCGGTGCGCAGGACCTCCTGGATAGTGAAACCGTCAATGGTCGTATGATACCGATCCATGAAGGCGGCTCGGATCGCCTGCACACACTGCTGCGTGCCGAACTTCTCCGTAAACATGGCGAGGGAATCCGGCTTGCCGTTGCGGAGATAAAGCAGATTCATCGTGCCGTTGCCGATGTCCGCCAGCAGCGTCACGCCCTTGAAGCTGCCGAGCCGATCTGCCACAGCGGAAAACCCCTGCGGAAAGACATCGGCGCCGACGATGCGGACGTGGTATTCCACCTTCTTGAACACGAAGTGCACTTCCTTGTTTTTCAGCAGGTATGCCTTAAACTGTTCCTTCTGACCGCTGACCCAATTCAGCGGCAGGCCGGCGGCAATGTGGACGTCTGCCTCCGTGAGTCCGGCGCCGTGCAGCTCCATGGCAATGGCGGCGAGGGTGAGAATGTAATAATCCTCGTCCTGCATCTTCTCCGGCAGGAATTCCTTGTGACCTTCTCCGATGAGATAGTAGCGCCCCTCATATACCAGAAGGTCCTTGGTAAAGAGGGGCTCTGTGTCGTGGCCGACCACGCCTGCGGGAAAACAGTGATTTGCGGTCTTGATGTTCCCATAGCCGTGGTCGACGCCGATGATTTTGATTCCGTTGAAATCTTTCACTGTGATAAATCCTCCGTTTCGTGTTGACAGATTTCATGGTTGAGATTGGCGTCTGCAGGCAAGACAGCTTCAGCGAAAAACCAGCAGACGAGCTTCTGTGATCGGATCTGCGCACAGGGCGCTTCCATGAGCAGACAGATTCCGTCGTCACAGTTGCAGCAGTGTTTTCTCGCGAGAGAATGAACGGCTGCGGCCTGTTTGGCAGACAGATGTTTCAGCATAAGATCACCTCCAAAAAGCAGAATCTGCCCCCACTTAGCTGAAAAAAGTGGGGGCAGTTATCAAATATTGCGATTTGATGTTTTCGGCAGATCAAAGCAAATAGAAATGGAGTCGCCGGGAGGGTGTACGTTCGTACGCCGCTTACGCAAGACGGCATACGCCCTCATATCCTCTCAGCCGTTTTCCGTTCTCATAGAGATTGTTGGAACCGACCATTCCGTATTGTGCTGCCTGCATGCCCATCTGCTGCACAAAGCTGCCTTTGCTCATGGACGGATAAGCGTTGTCTTCGCACCAGTTCAGATATACCTCATAGAGCTCCTTCGTGCTGCAGGAAAAGCCCGGCTCAATCTTGATGTAGCCCTCCGACTCCAGAAAGCCGTTCACGGTGTTGCTCTCATAGATGCTCTCGTCCAGATTCCGTTTTGCCCGTTCGCTGACCGTAAAATGATAGTCATTTGCCATCAGCCGACGCAGCCCCTCCAGCGCCCAGAGGAAAATGCCGTCGAGCTCCTGCAGCAGCTTTTCGGACAGATACGGATCGTCCTCTCGGTCGTCCGGTCTGTCCTTCGTTTTCAAAATGAGCTGTCTGCGGTAGAAGCCGTAGCTGCGGTCATACAGCGATTTCAGCGATCCGTTGCCGAAACCGATCAGCCTTGCATACATAGCGCCCTGATAGCTCTGGATGCCCTTGCGCTCCAGATCCATCGGAATCTCGGAGGTGACGATGGCCTTGATGGTGTTCGTCTCCGGCAGGGCCTCCAGCTTCATGTCATCGTCCACCAGAAGGAGCTTGTGCTCCAGATCCGCTCTGGCGAAGCGGTTCGTCGCCACCTTGGCGATGCTTCCGGCGTAAAGGCTGTCGCCAAAGAGCGCCGAGAGTACGACACCGATGCGGGATTTGCCCTCTCCGCCCTTGCCGATGATCATGAGCATCTTCTGCGCTCTTGTGGTGGGGAGGAGGCAGTAGCCGAAATACTCCTGCACCGTCGGAATGTCCTCCGGATACAGCAGCTCTCCGAGGAACTGAAGCCATCGCTTCGGCTCCGGCGCATCGGGGAGATACGCCACCGGCAGTCGGCTGACGCAGACCTCCTTTTCCTC
>JAZPZZ010000006.1:0-11533 GCA_045544935.1 Oscillospiraceae bacterium
AATCGTTCATATGTTTATTGGTGAAAGGAGGGTCTCCCATGGATTCCGAACGCACCGCTCCGGTGTGCGATTATCTCCATGTGCACGAGGACGCGGTCGATGAGGTGCTGCGCCTGCTGCCGCCGGAGGAACGGCTGTATGATCTCGCGGAGGTCTTCCGCGTCTTTGGCGACACCACGCGCATCCGCATCCTCTATGTGCTCTTTGAGTCAGAGCTCTGCGTGTGCGATATCGCCAAGCTTCTCGGCATGACGCCCAGCGCCGTCAGCCATCAGCTGCGCATCCTCAAGGACGCCAAGCTCGTGCGCTTCCGCCGGGAAGGGAAGACCGTGTTCTATGCGCTGGACGATGACCATGTCCGCTCGGTGCTCGAGCTCGGCATGGAGCACGTCCTGGAGAAATGAGTCATAAAGGAGATTGTCATCATGCAGAAGAAGTACAGCATCGAAGTCGACTGCGCCAACTGCGCCGCCGCCGTGGAGCGCAAGCTCTCCGAGCTCGAGGGCATTGAGAAAGTATCCATCAGCTATATGGCCCAGAAGATGATCGTCGATTACGTCAAGGGCACGGATGAGAAGAGCAAGCTCAAGGAGATGCTCAAGGTCGCCCGCAGGATCGAGCCCGATTTCGAGATCGAGGACTGATTTTATGAAGCTTAAAAATCGCCAGAAAAAAGCGCTGCGCCGCATCCTCATTGCGGCGGCGCTGTTTCTGGTTTTGCTGCTGGTGCGCCGTCTATGGCCGGAGATCTGGTGGGCGCATTTGATTGCCGCGGTGCCGCCGTATCTGATCATCGGCTGGCCCGTCCTGCGCAAGGCGTGGAAGGGCATCCTCAACCGGCAGCCGTTCGATGAAAACCTGCTCATGGCGGTCGCGAGCCTCGGCGCCATGGTACTGCGGGAATTTCCCGAGGGCGTCGCCGTGCTGTTGTTCTATGAGATCGGGGAGCTCTTCGAGGATATCGCCGTCGGCCGCAGCCGCAAAAGTATTGCAGACCTCATGGATATCCGTCCGGACTACGCCAACCTCGAGATTGGCGACATTCTTCAGCAGGTTGAGCCCGAGACGGTTGAGATCGGCAGTGTCATCGTCGTCAAGCCCGGCGAGCGCGTCCCGCTCGACGGCACGGTCATCGACGGCGCGTCCAGCCTCAATCTCGCGGCTCTCACGGGCGAGAGTGTGCCCGTGGACGTCAGGGCAGGGGACAGCGTCCTCTCCGGCAGCGTGAACCTCACGGGTGTTCTGCGCCTGCGCACCGAGAAGGTCTATGGCGACTCCACCGTCGCCCGCATTCTCGAGCTCGTGGAGAATTCCTCTCTCAAGAAGGCCAGAACCGAGCACTTCATCACGCGCTTTGCCCGGTGGTATACACCGCTCGTCGTGCTGGCCGCCGTCGTGCTCGCGGTGCTGCCGCCGGTGCTGAATATGACGCACCATGACCCCGCCCAGTGGGGAGAGTGGGTCCACCGCGCGCTCACGTTCCTCGTCATCAGCTGCCCGTGCGCCATGGTGCTCTCCATCCCGCTCACGTTCTTCGCCGGCATCGGCGGCGCGAGCGGTCGCGGCATCCTCATCAAGGGCAGCAGCTATCTCGAGCTGCTCGCGAAGACCGACCGCGTCGTCTTCGATAAGACCGGTACGCTCACGCGCGGCGTTTTTGAGGTCGTGGACGTCCATCCGGAGCCGGAGATTTCCTCGGCGGAGCTCCTGCGCCTCGCCGCGGCGGCGGAGCGTTTTTCCGACCATCCCGTGAGCCAGAGCATACAAGCTGCTGCCGGTCCCATCTCCGCGCAGGACGCGGCGTCCGATGCTGCCGAGCGTCCGGGCGAGGGCGTCGTCGCCATCGTTGCCGGACAGCGCGTTGCCGTCGGCAATCAGCGGCTCATGCAGGCGCTCGGCCTGCAGCCCAAGGGTGTCTTCGGCGCGGGCACGCTTGTGCATGTTGCGCGCGAGGGGCGCTATCTCGGCTGCATCGAGATCGCCGACCGGCCCAAGCCCGGCGCCGCTGCTGCCGTGCAGGATCTGCGTGAGAGCGGCGTGCAGCATATCGTCATGCTCACCGGTGACCGCAAGGCTGCCGCGGACGCCGCGGCCAGAGAGCTCGGCATCACCGAGGTGCTGAGCGAGCTGCTCCCCGGCGATAAGGTCGAGCAGGTGGAAGCACTGCTCGCCGAAGGCGTCAAGGGCAAGACCCTCGCCTTCGTTGGCGACGGCATCAACGATGCGCCGGTCCTCGCCCGCGCGGACGTCGGCGTCGCCATGGGTGCCATCGGGTCCGACGCTGCCATCGAGGCCGCCGATATCGTCCTCATGGACGACGATCCCGGCAAGCTCGCGCTCACGATGCGCATCGCGCGCAAGACCATGTCGATCGTCTGGCAAAACATCATCTTTGCCCTCGGCGTCAAGGCCGTCTGCCTCATCCTTGGCGCGCTCGGCATCGCCGGCATGTGGCTCGCCATCTTCGCGGACGTCGGTGTTTTGATCCTCTGCGTTCTCAACGCCACCCGCGCCATGTCCGTAAAAAGGCTCTGATAAATGAAAAACCGGAAGGGAAGCCCCCTTCCGGTTTCTTCAATGCCGGGGCAGAGCATAGGTGTGATTGTGTGATTGGTGTGAAGCAGTTTCCGAACCTTTTTTAAAGAAACATTTTTTCACGATCTATTAGAAAGTCGATCACATCATTCACACATTCACAGTGCAGATCACACATATTCACTTGCGTACCACCGGCGAATCCGGCCGCACCCCGTGTAGGGGGCGACGACCCCGGCGCCCCTTGCAGAACGCACAGAATTGATTGTCATTCTCCGGCGAATCCGCATCGTGCCGACGTAGGGCGGATTGCGTCAGCGCCTGCCTTTTGCCGCAAGCAAAAATGCACGGGCGGGCGCAAGCGGCCCGCCCTGCGTCTGTATCAAATCAATGCAGCTAATTTACATAATATTATTATGGTAACTAAATACCAAATAGAATTCCCGGCCTCACGTGCTTGTGAAGCCGGGATACTTTTATTCAGCTCGTCCGGCGGAAAATGTCCAACCGGCCCTTTTTATCGAACGTGTTGTTGTACTGCAGCTGGCTGAACAGATTCAGCGCTGCCGCCTCGTCGTCCTCGGCCTGATCGATCGGGAGCATCTTGTTCCCGGCACTGTACCAGAAGCCCTTGGAGTTGATCGCGGGAATCTCGCCGGAGATCTCCTCGAGCAGCTTTGTATAGGCGGGCTTTTCAATCCCCGCCGCGTCGTAAACGTAGTTCGACATGAAGTTGATGCTCGTCAGATCCACATACTGTTCTTCAATGTCGTAGTTTGCCCAGACGAAGAAGGGGATCGTGTACTGCAGCATCTGCTCCGTCAGATCCTCGAACGGTCCGCCGTGGACCTCCTCATAAAACTCCTGATCCAGACTCGGCAGATGATCGCCGAAGAACGCGATCACGACCTTTTCGTCCACCTGCTCGAAGTATTCGATCAGATACTGCAGCGCCTTGTCCGTCTCGTGGATCAGCGTCAGATACTGCTCCGCGCGCGGATAGGCCTGTGTAAAGCCGCGCAGCCGCACCTCGGTCATGTAGTTCTCGCCGTAATAGCGATAGCCGCCGTGGTTCTGCATCGTCACGCCGAAGAGGAACAGCGGGCGGGTTTTATCGCGCGTTTCATACCGCCGCACGACCTTCTCGAACATCTCCTGATCGCTCACAAACCGGCGCACAAGATTTTGCTGCGGGAAGCTCTCGAGGAAGTAGGTCTCGTTGAAGCCGAGCTGCGGCCAGACCTTGTTGCGCATCCAGCCGCTCGCGTAGTAGGGATGCATCGCCACGGTTGCGTAGCCGCGGTCGCGCAGGGAGGAGACCATCGAGTACGCGTCCTCCGGCAGATACTGCTGATAGGCCACGCAGCCTGCCGGGAGATAGGCGAGCGTGTTGCCCGTGAGAAATTCGTATTCCGAGTTTGCCGTGCCGCCGCCGTATACGCTCGAGAGCGCGAAGCCGCGGATCGTGTTCTCCTGCAGCGAATCAAAAAACGGCATCACGTCGATATTCGTCTGGAAGTGATCTCCAAGCCGCCGGAAATCGGCATAGGATTCGTCCATGATCACAATGATCGTCGGGTCGTCCGCGTCCGCGTCGGGCAGGGACGCGTCGTATTCCGCCGCCTTGGCGGCGAGCTTCGCCGTGTCATAGCCCGCGGGCTTGCGGATGAAGCTGTCTCGGAGTTCAATGGCAAAGTTCAGCAGAAAGCCATTGTAGTTCACGCCGTGCAGGTGCCACTGCTGACTCGTCAGTCCCGTCATGCCGAGACCGATCGCAATCGCGATCGCGGCCAGAATCGGCACGCCCGTCAGCGTCAGCCGCTTGCGGCCGAGATGGCCGAGCCGCACCGCCGAAACGCCGAAGATGAACAGCGCGTAGAACGCCCAGACCTGCACGAGATTCGCGCTCGGTGTGTAGTTGTATTCGCCCGCCACGCTCAGCGCCGTGCGCGCAGCCAGCATGTCCGTCGGCAGCAGTTCCGTGCCGCGGAAGGTGTAAACATAGTAGTCCGCTGTCACGAGCAGGAGCAGCAGCGCCATGCCGAGCGCCGCGCCGAGGGCGGCGTTGGCGTTGATGATCGTGAAGAAGAGAATCATCCCGTAGCCGATCGCCACGCCGAGAATGAACTCCTGGAAGGTGAGGGGAAGCACATGAGAGCCCATCGCGCCCTGCGTCAGCCACATGAGCAAAAAAGCGCCGACGATCGGAATCAGCACGATCGACATTGTCCGCCACGGCTCTGTCGGCTCCCAGCGAAAGCTGCCGAAGGCAAGGAAACCCAGCATCACCAGCGGCACGACCCAGTCCGGCGTGCGCACCGCGATGAGTCCCGCCGCGGCCACAACTGCCAGCACTGCCCCGAGCACGAAGCGTCTGGATTTGAAGGTCAAGTGAAACAATGCAAAAATCTCCCGTAAATCAACATTTTTCGTAACTCTGCAATCCAGAATTATACCACGCTTACTGTCCGTGTGCTACTTCTTTTTTTAAAATTAAGGCGAAAAATGTAAATCTTTTATTAACGACTATTTAATACATATTTCACAAAATACATAATACCCTGACGGATTAACGTCAGGGTATTTCATGTGCTTCAAAAAAGTCTCACAGAGTCCGCGCCTCGGAAGGCGCGAAAGAAATCAAAATCCGTTTTTCCAGCGACATGTGCGGTGGAATAACTCTTTTGGGCGGGCGTGATGCCCGCCCCTCGCTTCGACCAAACCGGGCAAAGCCCGGTGCGATAAAAGCGAGTTCTCCTTCAGACTGTCGAATCATCATTCGACAGTCTGAGTTTTTATTCCATGTGGCCCTTGTTCTTGATGACCTCGATCACCTGATCGACGTACTTCTCGCAGACCTCGTCGCTGCCGGCCTCGACCATCACGCGGATGACGGGCTCGGTGCCGCTCTCGCGCACGAGGATGCGGCCCTCGTCGCCGAGCGCGTCGGCCACGGCCTTGACCGCCGCCTGCACGTCGGGATCGTTCTGCGCCTCGGGCTTGGACTTCACGCGCACGTTCTTCAGCACCTGCGGATAGAACACCACGGGAGCCGCGAGCTCGCTCATGCTCTTGCCGCGCGCCAGCATGACCTCCATCAGCTTCAGCGCCGTGAGGATGCCGTCGCCGGTGGTCTCATACTTGGAGAAGATGATGTGGCCGGACTGTTCGCCGCCGATGCGGTTGCCGGTCTGCACCATGTTTTCATAAACGTACTTGTCGCCGACCTTGGTCTTGTCGTAGTCGATGCCGACCTTGTCGAGCGCTTTGTAGAGGCCGAAGTTGGACATGACCGTCGTCACGACCTTGTTGTTCAGCAGCTTGCCGCGCTCCTTCATGTAAAGACCGTAGATGTAGAGCACATGGTCGCCGGTCACGACGTTGCCCTTCTCGTCCACGGCGAGGCAGCGGTCCGCGTCGCCGTCGAAGGCAAAGCCGACGTCGAGACCGTTCTCAACCACAAACTTCTGCAGATGCTCAATGTGCGTGCTGCCGCAGTTGGTGTTGATGTTGTAGCCGTCGGGGCTGTCGTTGATCACATAGGTCTTCGCGCCAAGCGCGTCAAACACGGCCTTCGCGATCTGCCAGGAGGCGCCGTTGGCCACGTCGAGACCGACCTTGCAGTTCTTGAAGCCGTACTTGCTCATACTGATCAGATGGCCGATGTAGCGGTTGCGGCCGGCGACGTAGTCCACCGTTCTGCCGATTGCGTCGCGCTCGGCGACGGGCACCTCCAGCTTGCCGTCGATGTAATCCTCGATCTCGAGAATCGTCTCCTCGGGCATCTTCTCGCCCTGGCCGTTGAACAGCTTGATGCCGTTGTCGTAGTAGGGGTTGTGGGAGGCGGAGATCATGATGCCGCAGTCGAAGTCGTCCACGCGCGTGATGTAGGCCACGCTCGGCGTCGTCGTCACGTGCATGATATAGGCGTCCGCGCCGCTCGCGACGAGACCGGTGCACAGCGCGTACTCAAACATGTAGCTCGAGCGGCGCGTGTCCTTGCCGATGACGATTTTGCACTTCTTGTTCTGGCGCGCGCCGTAGTACCAGCCGAGGAAACGGCCGATCTGGATCGCGTGCTCAAAGGTCAGATTCTTGTTGGCTTCGCCGCGGAAGCCGTCGGTTCCGAAATATTTTCCCATAGGTCAGTCCCTCTTTTCTCTGATCTCGCCGTTGTTGCGGAAGATGCTGTTTTCCGGCACGACGCCGCGCACGCAGCTCGTGGGATAGACGTTGGAGTGCCGTCCGATCACGGTGCCGGGATTGCAAACGGCGTTGCAGCCGACTTCAACATAGTCGCCGAGCATCGCGCCGAATTTCTTCACGCCGGTCTCAATATGCTCGGTGCCGTTGTGCACGACGACGAGCTTCTTGTCGCTCTTCACGTTCGAGGTGATGGAGCCCGCGCCCATGTGGGAGTAATAGCCGAGAATGGAGTCGCCCACGTAGTTGTAGTGCGGTGTCTGCACATGGTCAAAGAGAATCACGTTCTTGAGCTCCACGGAGTTGCCCACGACGCAGTTTGCGCCCACGAGCGCGCTGCCGCGGATGAAGGCGCAGTGGCGCACCTCCGTCTCGGGGCCGATGATGCAGGGCGCGCCGAGATAGGCGGAAGGGAAGACCTTCGCCGTCTTGTGCACCCAGACGTGCTCACTGACTTCCTCATACTCCTCGCCAAGCGTCGGTCCGAGCTGGAGGATGAAGTCCTTGATGCCCTTCAGGGCTTCCCAGGGATAGGTAAACTGAAGCAGATAATCCTTCGCCAGCGTGTGGTCGAGATCATAGAGGTCTTTGATTGTATACATTAAAGGCGCTCCTTCTTCTCGATGTCCAGGAAATACTTATAGGTGTCCACGGTCAGCTCGCCGCAGGCGGCCTCGTCGCAGGCGATGATCGCGCCGTTGTGCATCTGCAGCGCGCTGCAGGTCCACTTGTGGCTCACGTTGCCCTCGACGGTCGCGGCCAGCGCGCGGGCCTTGTTGTGGCCGTTGATGAGAATCAGCACTTCCTTGGAGTCATACACGGTGCCGACGCCGACGGAAAGGGCCTGAGAGGGCACAGCCTCCGGGTCGTTTCCGAAGAAGCGGGAGTTCACGATGCGGGTGTCGGTCGTCAGATCGCGCACGCCGGTGCGGCTCTTCAGACTCGTGAAGGGCTCGTTAAAGGCGATGTGGCCGTCCACGCCGATGCCGCCCATGAAAAGGTCGATGCCGCCGTAGGAGGCGATCTTCTCCTCGTAGCGCGCGCACTCGCCCTCGGGATCGTCGGTCATGCCGTTGAGGATGTTGATGTTCTCCGGCTTCATGTCGACCAGATGATCGAAGAAGTTGTCGTGCATGAAGTACCAGTAGCTCTGGTCGTGCTCATGAGGCAGACCGAGATATTCGTCCATGTTGAAGGTCACGACGTTCGCGAAGGAAACCTCGCCCGCCTGGTTCATGCGAGAGAGCTCTTTATATACCCCGATCGGGGAGGAACCCGTCGGCAGACCGAGAATGAAGGGACGGTCTTCCTTGTGGTTGTTGATCTTGTTTGCAATGTAATGCGCGGCCCAGAGGCTCATCTTCTCGTAGCTGTCCTGAATAACGACTCTCATATTCAAAAACTCCTTTGATTGTAAATGATTCACGCGTGTCGGGAGAACCTCTGTTACAGTGTTCATTCTGCTTTTTCGCTCATCCCTCACGGCTCACGCGGTGGCCGCGGCAGCATCCGCCGAATCTTTCGATAACTGCCGACCTCGTCAACCAAATCTGGTCCCGGCGCTAACAGGCTCTCAAATCCTCCTTCTGGAGAGCACAGCTTTACATGAAAAAAGGGCGTCAGAAAAGACCCTTCAATTCTTTAAAATGATACCCCACCGTCCGATCTTTGTCAATAAGCAAGGCACTGTTTTTTGGAAATTATGTAAACAATTATTAGAGGATATGTCTAAAGCTCCCCGCCGTGAAAAGCGGCCCAGCCGCTGATGCATACCCAAGCCAGCGCCAGTACCGCCGATACGGCAAAGCGGATCTGAAAGCCTTTTGTCACCAGCAAAAGGATGCATCCGATCAGCACGCACAGTGCCAGAATGGCGGAGATCATTTGGTTCCGATCGATTTTCATTTGACCTCTCCTTCACATTTTCCGCAGCCGCTGCAGCCGTTGCACGCCGGCTTCATGCCGCAGGTTTCGCATTTGTCCCGGAACTTCGGGCGATAGAGCAGTGCCTCCGGAATCGGCATGCCCCAGCTGTCCGTCAGATGAAAGCGCATCGGCTTACCCAGATAATGCAGTCCGGATTTGAACGCCTGCTGACTCTGCACTGCGCTCTCCTCAATCTTATAGAGCTTTCCGTCCTTCACAAAGCGCCGCCCCGTGCCGCAGAAGACGAACGTCACGTCCGCCTCGGCGCATTCATCGCGCAGCGCCTTGACCCATTCGTAATGGCATGGCCGCGATCCGCCGTAGTTCTCCCCGTCGCAGAGCACCTGCTCGATCTGTCCGGTCGCAAGCGCATCCTTCAGCGAAACGGGACCAATGTACGGCGCACACATCACGCCCTTGTGCTTGAAGGGCAGCGAGAGCAGGATCGGCACGCGCTCGTCCGCCCGGTGCTGGTTCTCCGCCGTCACGTTCAGCATCACGTTTTCCCATCCGTCGCCCCAGTCGTGCGGCAGGCACTCGGCCACGCGCTCCGGGCGCTTCGTGAGCAGGAAAAACTTCACGTCGGGCCGCCGCGCCATGATCTCCCATGCCTCCGCCCGCCATGGGTCGGCCTCAGCCAGAAAGAAGTCCGACGTCATGCAGACGCGCAGCATCTCGCCGCTTTTGACCTTGTATTGTCCGCTGCGATCCTTTGAGAGCGGATAGCGAAAGCCCGCCTTTGTGCGGTAAATGTCGCCGCCGTCCTTGCCGCGCTGCGCGTCGAGAAAAAACATGTAGCAGTTCTGGCAGCCTTCGCTGACCTTCCTGCAGCCGTGCCACGGATTCCAGATATCGTGCATTTGGTCTCCTCCTCTCCGAAAAAGCGCATCCGCACCTTGTAGGGCGCGATACTTACTCGCGCCGCTTTTTCTCCATTTTATCACAGTTTACCGTGTCTTTCCAATCCCATCTTGCCGCGCGAATTGAATTGTGATAAATTGGGAGTCAAAGGAGCGATCACCATGTCAGATGTCTTTGATTTCCGCATCCGCACGCGCGCCGATCTCGTCCGCGCCGTGGAGCGGTTCGGCTTTGTGCCGTTTTTCAAAAACCGGATTCAGGGCTTTTCTCTCGCTGAGCACGCAGCGCCGGAAACATGGTTTTCCGATGAGGAGGGCCTCTGGGAGTGGAAGGGTCCCGTCATCCGCGAGACCGGCTGCGCCTACGGCAAGTTCTTCGGCGGCAAGGCGGTCTATATCAGCCGCGAGTGGTTCCCGGACTTCGCCAACTACCGCCGCGACGGCTATGATTTTGACGCCCTCTGGGAGGACGGCAAGGCCCGCCATGCCGACAAGGCGCTCTACGAGCTCCTGGAGCCGCACGCGCCGATCACCTCCCGCGCGCTTAAGGACCTCGGCGGCTACGGCAAGGAGGGGCGAAAGGGGTTCGACGCCTCAATCACCCGCCTGCAGCATCTCGGCTATGTCCTCATCAGCGATTTTGTCTATGATCTCGACCGGCAGGGCAAGCCCTACGGCTGGGGCGTCGCGGAGTATTCCACGCCGGAAAAGCATCTGGGCCAGGCCTTTCGCGAGACGGTCTACCGCCGCACACCGGAGGAGTCGTTCCGGCGCATCCTGCGCCACCTGCAGGAGATCCTGCCGAACGCAGGCGAAAAGGCCCTGCGTCAGCTGTTAAAATGAGCATCCGCATTGCGGATGCTCATTTTGTGTTATCCATTCGCGCCGTAGATCGCCTGCGCCAGCTCCGGCGTCAGAAAATCTACCACAACCCAGCCGCTGAGCTGTGTTTTGTCGAGAGCGAGCAGCTGCGGATTGAGCTTCTGCGCAAAGTACCATGGATGCCCCTGCGGCAGGGTCCCTTTGGTGCTGAGAAAATGCACAGCGGCGTTCTTGCCGTCGGTCTGCGCTGCGTCGAGTCCGGCGAGGAAGGCAGCCCACTTGTCGCCCGCGCCGTATTCATAGCGGTCCTGCACCCAAAGTGTATAGCTGCCGTTCGCCTCCGCGACTGTGTTCAGGCTCACGTCGTCATGTCCGTTTTGGTTTGCCCAGAGCAGCGGCAGCCCCGCGCCCTCATAGCGCCGCAGCAGTATGAGCTTGCCTCTGGCCTCGCCCAGCGTCGGAAGCGCATCCGGCGTCAGCCAGCGCTCCGCGTCGCGCTGCACATAGGACTGCACCAGCGCGTCAAATTCCGCGTCAGGCAGATCGCCGTGTTCCTGCTTTACTGCGAAGAGAATCGTCTCGCCCGGATGCGCGTCGAGAAAGGCGTAGCAATCGCTCAGCACGTCCTCGAGATCGATCTGCGCCGCCCAAGGCAGGGGAGAGGTCTTGCATTTCGTGAAGCCGTGGTAGAGCTTCAGCGCCCCATCCGCCGCGCCGAGCCGAATGTCCAGATAGCGCGCGCCGATATTCAGCTGCTGCGCAATGTCCAGCGCCTGGCACTTCGTGATGAAGCCGAGCTGCGCGTTTTGAGATGCGCAGTCGTGCGTGCCGGGAATGATGATCTCGCTGGTCACGCGCTCATCCGGCAGCGCTGCCATCCAGTCCGCCGCGCCGGCGGCAGGCGCCTTGCCGACCCGCTCCGTCAGCGGGATGATCGCAAGCGCGATCACGAGCAGCAGCGCCAGAATCAGAATAGAGGCGAGGATTTTCCCCATTGTTTTGAAAAACTTTTTCATTCGTATCTCCTCCTGTCAAAGCCAGTGTACAGGAAGCGGGAAGTGCTTGTCAATGAAAAAAAGGATGCACCATTAGGGCGGCCCTGACAAGGAAGTATCAGGTTTTGAGCGGCCCTATTCCGCACATCCTTCATGAAAAAATCCGGAAATCCACCAAGGATTCCCGGATTT
>JAZPZZ010000007.1:0-5007 GCA_045544935.1 Oscillospiraceae bacterium
ACAATGGGCACCAACTCCTTGGCTCACAGAACGACATGGCTACGATCCGACTTGCAGTCGATCCAGAGGTCCTCCTTCGCAATGCCGTATTCCTGCGCCGTCTTAAGAATCCGCTCCGCGATCTCCACGCGGCCCTGCGCCGTCTGCGGGATGCCCTTGCCGTCGAGCGTGAGCCCCACGACGGCGGCGCCGTATTTCTTCACCAGCGGGAGAATGCGCGCCATGACCTCCGGCTCGCCGTTGACCGAATTCACGGCCGGCTTGCCGTTATAGACCCGCAGCCCCGCCTCGAGCGCGCGCGGGTCGGAGGAATCAAGCTGCAGCGGCAGATTCACAGCGCTCTGCAGCTTCTTCACCACGCGCGGCAGCATCTCCGCCTCGTCCACGCCGGGATAGCCGACGTTCACGTCAAGAATCGCCGCGCCCGCGTCCTCCTGCTGCACGGCGAGCTCGAGAATGTAGTCCATGTCGTTTTCCAGCAGCGCCTGCTGGAAGCGTTTTTTGCCCGTGGGGTTGGTGCGCTCGCCGATCACGCGCACGCCGTCGATGCGAAGCGGCTCCACCGGCGTGCATACGAAGCTCACGCGGTCGTATTCGCGCTGTACGGGGCGCTTTTCTTTCAGCGCCTGCACGGTCGCGCGGATGTAGTCCGGCGTCGTGCCGCAGCAGCCGCCGAAGATCGTCACGCCGAGATCGGCAAAGTCCGCCAGCAGCGCGGCAAAGCGCTCGGCGCTCATATCATAATGTCCGTCCACCGGATCGGGCAGACCGGCGTTCGGCTTTGCGATCACGGGCAGGCGCGTACTGCGGCAGAGCGTCGTCAGCACGTCCGTCAGCTGGTCGGGGCCGACCGAGCAGTTCACGCCGATCGCGTCCGCGCCGAGGCCCTCGAGCGTGCGCGCCATGGATTCCACAGTGCAGCCCGTGAAGGTGCGCCCGTTCTCCTCAAAGCTCATCGTCACGAAGACGGGCAGGGAGGTGCGCTCCTTCACGGCCAAGAGCGCCGCCTTCGTCTCATAGAGATCGCTCATCGTCTCGATCACGATCAGATCCGCGCCGGCCCGCTCGCCGGCCTCGGCGATCTCCGCAAAGAGGTCGTATGCGGACTCAAACGTCCGTTGGCCCATCGGCTCGAGCAGCTCGCCGAGCGGGCCAACGTCGAGCGCGACCTTCGCACGCTCGCCCACGGCGTCCTTCGCCAGACGCACCGCGGCGGAGACGATCTCGTCCACCGTCTTTCCGGTGCGCTTCAGCTTCAGCGCGTTCGCGCCGAAGGTGTTCGTGTAGACCACCTGCGCCCCCGCGTCCACGTAGGCGCGGTGCACCGCCGCGATCATCGAAGGCTGCTCGAGGTTCAAAAGCTCCGGCACGCCGCCGGGCGGCAGCCCCATCGCCTGCAGCGTGGTGCCCATGCCGCCGTCAAGAATCAAAAACTCATTTGGAAAGACCACAGGTCGTGCCTCCTTTTCGGAATGTGCAGGTCTCGCGGCGCGCGCAGAATGCGCAGCCGCGCACGCGCGCAGGCTGCGGCGTGTCACTCAGGCCAATCACGGCGGATACCGTCTTCGTCGGCACCATGAGCAGGCTCTCCGTCACCGTCACGCCGAGCCGCCTTTGGCTGTCCAGCGCCGCGCAGAGCGCGGGCTGCAGTTCGAGCGGCAGATCCCCGTAGCCGGGGCTGAACCGGTCGGTCAAAAACTTCTCGGGAAACCGCGCGGCGATGGCCTTTTCGGCATCAAAGCATCCGGCCTCGGCATAGGCGCTGCCGCAGGCGTCGAGCATGGCGGCCTGCGCCATGTCCCGCGCGGAAGCCGCGCGCAGCCGCGCCTCAAACTCCGCGCCGAGCGTGCACAGCAGCAGCACCGCGTCCGTGCAGTCGCGGAGCATCGTCCGCGCCATCTCGCCCGGGAGCACGAGTCCCGAGCCTTCGAGTGCCTCGCCCTCCGGCGTGTGCCGCACCGGGAAGGCCGCAAAGGTAAACCGCGGCGTCAAAGCCTTTTCCAGCGCCGCCGCCACCGGCTCGATGGCCTCTAAAGACCCCGCGTCAGGCCGCGCAATGGCCAGATACCGCAGCGCCTCCGCCCGATCCAACTGCATCCGCAGCCCCTCCTTTTTCATACAGAAATCATATGTTTAACAATATAACATTTTCATCCAAAAATGTACAGATGTAATTTGATAGTCAGGTCCTGTTTCGATTATGCCGTAGGGCGGCCACCCGTGGGCCGCCGCATACCGGCAGAGCAGCGGCGGGGCACAGGTCCCCGCCCTACAAAAAATCGCCCTGCCATTACGACAGAGCGGTTATTCCAGCCTCGCAGAGTTCGTGCGAAGCACGAAGAAATTCCAATCCGTTTTTGCCGTGGGTTTGCCGCGGCAAGTACTCCCTGAGGCGAAGCGTCACGCGAGCCCTCACGTCGACCAACCGAGGCAAAGCCGAGGGCGATGGAACGTGAGTCTCAAATAAATAAGGAGCCGCCGAAGCGGCTCCTTTTTTATTTGAATCAAGCGTCGAACATGGCCTTCAGCTTCTGCAGGTGCTCGTAACGAGCCTTGGCGTTGGCTTCGCTCTTGGCGAACAGACCCTCGGCGCGCTCCGGGAACTCGCGGGTCAGGCGGCTGTAGCGGGCCTCGTTCATGAGGAACTCGCGATAGCCTTCCTTCGGCTCCTTGCTGTCGAGAGAGAAGGGCTTCTCGGCGGCAGGATTGAAGCGGGACAGGTTCCAGTAGCCGCAGTCGACGGCCTTCTTCATCTCGCTCTGGCAGTTGGTCATGCCGCCCTTGATGCTGTGCATCTCGCAGGGGGCGTAGGCGATGATGAGGGACGGGCCGGGATAAGCTTCCGCCTCGGCGATGGCCTTGATGGTCTGCGCCGGGTTGGAGCCCATGGCGATCTGGGCGACGTAAACGTAGCCGTAGGTCATGGCGATCTCAGACAGGCTCTTGGCCTTGATCTCCTTACCGGCAGCCGCGAACTGCGCGACCTGGCCGATGTTGGAGGCCTTGGAGGCCTGTCCGCCGGTGTTGGAGTAAACCTCGGTGTTGAAGACGAAGACGTTCACATCCTCGCCGGAGGCGAGCACGTGGTCCACGCCGCCGAAGCCGATGTCGAAGGCCCAGCCGTCGCCGCCGAAGATCCAGCAGCTCTTCTTGTTGAGGTAATCCTTCTGGGCGAGGATCTGCTTGGCGAGCTGGCAGGCGTCGCAGATGCAGGTGTCCTCTCCGTTGGCCTTGGCAGCTTCAGCCGCGGCAGCCGCCTCGGGATTGACGCCCTTGAGATATTCGATGCAGCCGTCGATGCTGCCCATATCCTCTTCCATCTCGGCAATGAGCGCCTTGGTGGCTTCCTGGTTGGCAGCGCCGTCGTTGTAGGTGTCGAGCCACTTCTGCGCGGCTTCCTTCAGCTCGGCGCAGCAGCTGGGAGCGGCCATCATGGCCTCGACCTTGGCCTTCAGATCGTCGCGGATCTTCTTCTGGCCGAGGTACATGCCGAGGCCGTGCTCCGCGTTATCCTCAAACAGGGAGTTGGCCCAGGCGGGACCCTTGCCTTCCTTGTTGACGGTGTACGGGCTGGTGGCAGCCGGACCGCCCCAGATGGAGGAGCAGCCGGTGGCGTTGGAGATCATCATGTGATCGCCGAACAGCTGGGTCACGAGGCGGGCATAGCTCGTCTCGGCGCAGCCGGCGCAGGAGCCGGAGAACTCGAGCATGGGCTGCTTGAACTGGCTGCCCTTGACGGAGTTGTCCTGCAGTTCCTTCTTCTCGGCCACCTTGGCGACCATGTAGTCGAAGACTTCCTGCTGCGGCTTCTGGCTCTCCAGCGGCTGCATGCTCAGCGCCTTGGCCGGGCAGACGCCCACGCACACGCCGCAGCCCATGCAGTCCATGGGGGAGATGCTCATGGCGAACTTGTAAACGCCCTTGCCGGCGCCGACCTTGAACTCGGCGGACTTGGTCTGCGCGGGAGCCGCGGCAGCCTCGTCGGCGCTGAGCGCGAAGGGACGGATCGTGGCGTGCGGGCAGACGTAAGCGCACTGGTTGCACTGGATGCACTTGGTCTCGTCCCAGGCCGGGACGGACACGGCGACGCCGCGCTTCTCATAGGCGGCAGCGCCCAGCTCGAAGGTGCCGTCGGCGTGATCGACGAAGGCGGAAACAGGCAGGCTGTCGCCGTCCATCTTGCCCACGGGCGTGAGGATGTCGTGCACCATCTTGACGGTGGCGGGACGGCCCTCGGGCTTCGCGGCGGGAGCCGGATCCTCGGCGTTGGCCCAGTCGGCGGGCACGTCGACCTTCACGTAAGCGGTGGCGCCGAGCTCGATGGCCTTGTGGTTCATGTCGACGACGTCCTGGCCCTTCTTCAGGTAGGAGTGGGTCGCGGCGTCCTTCATGTACTGGATGGCCTCCGCCTCGGGCATGACCTTCGCGAGGGAGAAGAAGGCGGACTGGAGGATGGTGTTGTTGCGCTTGCCCATGCCGATCTCGATGGCGAGGTCGATGGCGTTGATGATGTAGAGCTGGATGTTGTTCTTGGCGATGTAGCGCTTGGAGGCAGCGTCAATGTGCTGCGCGAGCTCCTCGGCGCTCCACTGGCAGTTGATCATGTAGACGCCGCCGGGCTTGACGTCCTGCACCATCTTGTAGCCCTTGGTCACATAGGACGGGTTGTGGCAGGCCACGAAGTCGGTCTGGGTGATGTAGTGGGGGCCCAAGAATGGGTTGGTTTCGAAGTTCACCCGGTTCTTGTTCACTCTGTCTGTCTTCTTCGAGTCATACTGGAAGTAGGCCTGCACGTTCTTGTCGGTGTGGTCACCGATAATCTTGATGGAGTTCTTGTTGGCACCGACGGTACCGTCCCCGCCCAGACCCCAGAACTTGCACTCGATGGTGCCTTCGGCTGCGGTATTGGGGGTCTCCTCGCGGCTCATCTCGGGCAGAGAGAGGTTGGTGACATCGTCCACGATACCCACAGTGAAGAGGGTCTTGGGAGCGTCCTTCTTCAGTTCG
>JAZPZZ010000008.1:0-7558 GCA_045544935.1 Oscillospiraceae bacterium
CCCCGCAGGAGATCGACGAGCTCATGCAGATCATGAAGAATCTCGCCGCGGAAGGAAAGAGCATCCTCTTCATCTCCCATAAGCTCAATGAGATCATGGCCGTCGCCGACCGCTGCACCGTCCTGCGCAAGGGCAAGTACATCGGCACGGTCGAAACCAAGGTCACCACGCCCGAGGCGCTCTCGGCGATGATGGTCGGCCGCAACGTCAACTTCCACGTGGAGAAAAAGCCCGCCACGCCGGGCGACGTCGTGCTCGAGGTCAACGGCCTTACGGTCGCTTCCCGCGGCGCGCACAAGAAGGACGCCGTCAAGAACGTCTCCTTCCAGGTCCGCGCGGGCGAGATCGTCTGCATCGCCGGCATCGACGGCAACGGTCAGACCGAGCTGGTCTACGGCATCACCGGCCTTGAGCCCGTGAAGTCCGGCACCGTGAAGCTCCAGGGCCGCGACATCACCAAGGCCTCCATCCGCGAGCGCTCGATCTCCGGCATGAGCCACATCCCCGAGGACCGCCACAAGCACGGCCTCGTGCTCGACTATTCGCTCGAGTATAACCTCATCCTCCAGACCTACTTCGGCCCGGAGTTCACGACGAAGGCGGGCTTCCTCAAGCGCGGCCCGATCCGCGAATATGCCGAGCGCCTCATCGAGAGCTACGACATCCGCTCCGGTCAGGGCCCGATCACCGCGGCCCGCAGCATGTCCGGTGGCAACCAGCAGAAGGCCATCATCGCCCGCGAGGTCGATAAGAAGCCGGAGCTGCTCGTCGCCGTGCAGCCCACGCGCGGACTCGACGTCGGCGCGATCGAATCCGTCCACAAGCAGCTCATCGCGCAGCGCGACGCCGGCAAGGCCTGCCTGCTCGTGAGTCTGGAGCTGGACGAAGTCATGGACGTGCCCGACCGCATCCTCGTCATGTATGAAGGCGAGATCGTGGGCGAGCTCGATCCCAAGAAGACCACGCAGGAAGAGCTCGGCCTCTACATGGCCGGCGCCAAGCGAAGCGAGGTGGCGAAATGAAAAACAAAACACCCCTTCTCAAGCGGGACGGCGTGCAGTCGCTCATCGCCTCTCTGATCTGCGTCATTCTCGGCGTGTTCATCGGTTATATCGTCCTGCTCGTCATCAACCCCGCCGGTGCCGGTAAGGCGATCCTCGCCGTGCTGAAGAACTTCTTCTTCTATCCCGCCGGCCCCGCGCGCATGAAGTATTTCGGCTCCACGCTGGTCAAAACCGCGCCGCTGATCATGTGCTCGCTGTCCATCCTCTTTGCGTATAAGGTGGGCCTGTTCAACATCGGCGTCGCCGGACAGTACGTCGCCGGCGTCGGCGCGTGCCTGTATGCGGCGCTCGCGTTCCACTGGCCGTGGTGGCTGTGCATGCTCTTCGCCATGGCGGCGGGCGCCCTCCTCGGCGGCATCTCCGGCTTCCTCAAGGCCTATGCCAACGTCAACGAGGTCATCTCCGGCATCATGCTCAACTGGATCAGCCTCTATCTCGTGAACATCATCCTCACGAACGTCAAGGAGCCCACCAGCCCCTACACGCTCAAGGTCCTCTCCACGAGCCCCGGCTCCGTCATGCCGAACCTCGGCCTCGACAAGCTCTTCGGCAGCAACCAGTACGTCACGCTCGGCGTGCCGCTCGCGATCATCATCGCGATCGCGATCTATATCATCCTCGAGCGGACGCAGTTCGGCTATGAGCTGCGCGCCACCGGCAACAACAAGAACGCCGCCAAGTACGCCGGCATGAAGGAAAAGCGCAACATCATCGTCACGCTCATCATCGGCGGCGCGCTCGCGGGTATGGGCGCCGCGCTCCTGTACCTCACGGGCATTGAGGAGTGGTCCTGCTCGCAGTCGAGCGTCCCCGGCATGGGCTTCAACGGCATCGCCGCGGCCTTCCTCGGCTGCCTGAACCCGATCGGCTCGATCATCAGCTCCTTCTTCATCCAGCACATCACCAACGGCGGCGGCTATCTGGACAAGACGCTCTATTCCGCGCAGATCTCCGATCTGATCTCCGCCATCATCATCTATCTCTGCGGCTTCGTCCTCTTCTTCAAGACCTACATGAACCGGCGCGGCGCCAAGCGCGAGGATACGCGCTTCGCTCCCGAACCGAAGGCGGAGGACACCAAGCCTGCCGATGCGGAATCCGAGAAGGGAGGTGACGCGAAATGATGCTTCTGATTCAATACACGCTGATCTTCGCGTCCGTGCTCGTTCTCGTCGCGCTCGGCGGCTGCGTCTCGGAGCACTCCGGCGTCATCAACCTCGGTCTCGAGGGCATCATGGTCATCGGCGCCCTCGGCGGCGCGCTCATGATGAAGTATCTCCCCGCGGGCAGCGGCGCGTTTGTCACGATCGTGCTCACCGTCCTCATGGCGATCCTCGCGGGCGTGATCTACTCCTCGCTCCTCGCCGTCTCCTGCATCAACTTCAAGGCGGATCAGACCATCGTCGGCACCGCGCTGAACATGCTCGGCGTCGCGGCGGCCACCGTCATCGTCAAGGCCCTCAACTCCGCCGAGAACCCGGACAACCCCTCGTCCGAGATCTCCTACATCGCGCAGAAAAAGGCCTTCCTCGTGAACATCAACGGGTTTGAGTTCAACTGGTTCATGGTCCTCGCAGTGGTTGCCCTGATCCTCGTCGCCGTCATGCTCTATAAGACGCGCTTCGGCCTGCGTCTGATGGCCTGCGGCGAGCATCCGCAGGCGGCGGCCTCCGTCGGCATCAGCGTCTATAAGATGCGCTGGGCGGGCGTGCTCATCTCCGGCGCGCTCGGCGGCCTCGGCGGTCTGGTGTACATCACCGCCGGCGTCAGCCAGTGGAAGTTTGAAAACGGCGTCGCGGGCTTCGGCTTCCTGTCGCTGGCCGTCATGATCTTCGGTCAGTGGAAGCCCAAGCACATCGCGTGGGCCGCCGTCCTCTTCGGCATGTTCCGCGCGCTGTCGAACGTCTATTCCGGCTTCCCGTTCCTCGCGCAGATGAACATCCCCTCCGGTGTTTACAACATGCTGCCCTACATCATCTCCCTCGTGGTCCTGGCCTTCACCTCCAAGCACTCCAGAGCCCCGAAGGCAGAGGGCATCCCGTATGATAAAGGAAGCCGCTAACGCTTCAAAAAAGAAGACCCCACCATGTGGGGTCTTCTTTTTTGAGAGGCTGCACTCCGAAAAGGATTTTTGGTCGCAAGTGCGACTTGCGAGAAAAAATCCTTTTCTCCGCGAGCGGTATTTTTCGGCCCGAAGCGAAGCTCCGGACGAAAAATGGTCTGAATGGATTCGCGCCTTCCGAGGCGCGAACTCTGTGAGGCTTATTTGAAAAAATGCTTGACATCTTTAGAAAGATTTGATACAATCTAATTGTAAAAAATCTTTATGGAGGTATTCACTATGAACATCTATGATTATTCCGTCAAGAACGCCGCCGGCGAGGACGTCTCTCTCAAGCAGTTTGAAGGCAAGGTCCTTCTCGTGGTGAACACCGCCACGGGATGCGGCTTCACCCCGCAGTACAAGGAGCTCGAGGAGATGTATGAGGCCTATCACGAGCAGGGCTTTGAGATTCTCGACATTCCCTGCAACCAGTTCATGAACCAGACTCCCGGCACGGACGAGGAGATTCACGAGTTCTGCACCCTGAAGTACAACACGCAGTTCCCCCAGATGAAGAAGTCCGAGGTCAACGGCGATGGCGCGCTCCCGCTCTACGGCTATCTCAAGGAGCAGCAGGGCTTCCAGGGCTTCGGCTCGGGCGTAAAGGCCGCGGCCTTCGGCGCGATGATGAAGAAGTTCGACAAGGACTATAAGAACAACCCCGACATCAAGTGGAACTTCACCAAGTTCCTCGTCGACCGCGCGGGCAACGTCGTCGCCCGCTTCGAGCCGACGCACAGCATGGCGGACGTGGACGCCGCTGTCAAGAATCTGCTTTGAATCCGTTCGGCTCTCCCGAGAGGGGGAGCCGCGTCTGAAAAAGGAGAACGATTATGGAACGTTTTGACATTGCCATCATCGGCACGGGGCCTGCCGGGCTCTCCGCCGCGATCACGGCGAAGATCCGCAACAAGTCCGTGCTGCTCATCGGCAGCAGGGATTTGAGCCCCAAGGTCACGAAGGCGCACGCCATCCAGAACTATCTCGGCCTGCCGAACATCCCCGGCGCGGACCTCGGTGCGGCCTTTCAGGCGAGCATCGACGCCGTCGGCGTCACGGTGACGGAGGATAAGATCACCGCCGCCTACAGCATGGGCGATTTCTTCGGCCTGCAGGGCGCGGAGACGATGTATGAGGCGAGCGCGCTCATCCTCGCCACCGGCATGGTCCCCGGCAAGCTCCTGCCCGGCGAGGAGGCCCTCCTCGGCCGCGGCGTGAGCTACTGCGCCACGTGCGACGCCGCGCTCTACCGCGGCAAGACCGTCGCCGTCATCGGCTACAGCCCCAAGGAGGAGCACGAGGCCGCCTTCCTCTCGGAGATCGCCGCCTGCGTCAACTATTTCCCCATGTACCGCGAGATCGAGTCGCTGCCCGATTCCGTGCGCGTGATTCGCGAAAAGCCCCTCGAGATCCGCGAAAAAAACGGTCTGCGTCAGGTCGTCACGGCGGAGCGCGAATACGGCTTTGACGGCGTGTTCATCCTGCGCGACAGCATCTCTCCCGGCCAGCTCGTGCCCGGCCTCGAGATCGAGAACAACCACGTGAAGGTCGACCGCACCATGGCCACGAACCTCCCCGGCTGCTTCGCCTGCGGCGACGTCGTCGGCCTGCCGTATCAGTATATCAAGCCGGCGGGCGAGGGAAATGTGGCAGCACTGTCTGCGGCGGCATACCTCGACACCAAAAAAAGAGAACAAAATGTCTGAAGCGTTGAGAGTTGAGAGTTGAGAGTGGAGAGAAGGAAAACTCCACTCTCCACTCTCCACGTTCCACTCTATTGTTAAAGAAGAAGGAAAAACTATGGACGCAACTATGGATCCCCTGCGGCTGGAAAACCAGCTCTGTTTTCCGCTCTATGCCGCCTCGCGCAAGATCGTCAATCTCTATACCCCGTATTTTAAGCCCCTCGGCATTACCTACACGCAGTACATCGTCCTCATGGTCCTCTGGGCGCAGGACGGCGTCAGTGTGCGCACGCTCGGCGAGCGGCTGTTTCTCGACAGCGGCACGCTCACGCCGCTGTTAAAAAAGATGGAGACCGCGGGTCTCGTGCGCCGCGAGCGCGCGAAGGAGGACGAGCGCGTCACGCGCATCTATCTCACCGAGGCGGGGCGCGAGCTGCACGAAAAATGCCTCGAGATCCCCGTGCACCTCGGCCGCAGCCTCAGCGCGTTCTCGCCCGAGGAGGCGCAAACGCTGTATAACCTGCTCTACCGGCTTCTGGAAACGGAGCCGCAGTGCGTTGTGATGGAGGAGAAGAAATGAATCGCGATCGGATTATCATCAGAACCAGCATCATCGGCATTCTGGCCAATGCCTTTCTCGCCGCCTTCAAGGCGTTCGTCGGCGTCGTCACCGGCTCGATCGCCGTCACGCTCGACGCGGTCAACAACCTGAGCGACGCCCTCTCGAGCGTCATCACCATCCTCGGCACGAAGCTCGCCGGCAAGCGCCCGGACAAAAAGCACCCCTTCGGCCACGGCCGCGTGGAATATCTCACGGCGGCGCTCATCAGCGTCATCGTGCTCTATGCCGGCGTCACCTCGCTTGTCGAGTCCGTCAAGAAGATCATCCACCCCGAGACGCCGGAGTATACGACGATCTCCCTTATCATCATCGCCGTCGCCGTCGTGGTGAAGATCATCCTCGGCCGCTATGTCAAGGGCGTGGGCGAGAAGGTCAAATCCGACTCCCTCGTCGCCTCCGGCCAGGACGCGACGCTCGACTCCGTCATCTCCGCGTCCACCCTCGTCGCCGCGATCATCTTCCTGCTCTCCGGCCTCTCGCTCGAGGCGTGGCTCGGCGCGGTGATCTCGCTGATCATCATCAAGTCCGGCATCGAGATGCTCTCCGATACGCTCTCGCAGATCCTCGGCCGCCGCGCCGATTCGGACCTCGCCAAGAGCGTCAAGGACTCCGTCCTCTCCTTCGACGAGGTGCACGGCGCCTATGACCTCATCCTCCACAACTACGGCCCGGATTATTACATCGGCTCGGTCCACGTCGAGGTGGACGATACGCTCACTGCCGAGCAGCTCGACCCGCTCGAGCGCGCCATCGCGCAGAAGGTCTATCAGGACAACGGCGTCATCCTCACCGGCGTCGGAATATACGCCAAGAACACGAAGGACGACGAGGCCGCCCGCCTCCACGATGAGATCCGCCGCGTCGTCATGGCGCGGGACTACGTTCTGCAGATGCACGGCTTCTATCTCAACGAGGCCGAGAAGACCATCCAGTTCGACGTCGTGCTCGATTTCGAGGCCCCCGACGAGATGGCGCTCTATGCCGATATTGTCAAGGACGTCCAGGCCATCGTGCCGGACTACAAGCTCGTCATCACGCCCGATAAGGACATTACGGACTGATCACCCACAACAGAATCCTTAAAAAAGAGGCGAATTCGCTGTTTATGCGAATTCGCCTCTCTCTTTTTAAATTTCTGCAATAGATTTCCGATGCGGAATTGCGGTATAATAAGCCCGAAAGCAATTTACATAATATTATTATGGTAAACAAAAAGGAGGAAATCAAAATGGAATTCGGCTATATCCGCGTGTCCACGCGTGAACAAAATGAGGATCGGCAGGTGATCGCGCTGCGGGAATGGGGCGTCGACCCGAAACAAATCTATCTCGATAAGCAGTCGGGCAAGGACTTCGCGCGTCCGGCCTATCGGCGGCTGGTCCGCCGGCTGAAGGAGGGCGACGTCCTTGTGATCAAGAGCATCGACCGTCTGGGGCGAAATTATGAGGAAATTCTGGTCCAGTGGCGCCTGATCACGAAGGAGAAGCGCGCCGATGTCGTCGTGCTTGATATGCCGCTGCTCGATACGCGCCCGAACCGCGATCTCACCGGCACGCTCATCGCGGATATCGTCCTGCAGCTTTTGAGCTATGTGGCGCAGACCGAGCGCGAGCTTATCCGCCAGCGCCAGGCGGAGGGCATCGCCGCGGCCAAGGCGCGCGGCGTGCGCTTCGGCCGGCCGAGTCTCGCCGTTCCGCCGGAGTTTGAGGCGGTGTATGATCTCTGGACCGCGCAGGAGATCTCGCTCAACGCCGCGTCCAGACGGCTCGGCGTCAGCCACCACACCTTCGAGCGCTGGGTCCGGGAACAAAACGAAAGCCGCCAGCAGGCGGCAGAATGACCAATATGAAGCGGACGATCATTCGAATCTGGACAAAACGTCAAAAATCGAGAAATGGTGTGATTTTTCGCATTTACCATAAACGGGCATATGGAGATACGTAAAGCATTATAAATCAAGCCTTTCTTTTTTTATTCTTTCAATTATATCTGCTGTTGCAGTTATATTGTTTTCAAAATTAAGCGGTTGTGCAAGTGCTGCCGCTGCCGCGCCTGCCTCCTCCTCACCGAATTTTGCCAGAAT
>JAZPZZ010000009.1:0-3456 GCA_045544935.1 Oscillospiraceae bacterium
GATTGTCCGCGTTTTCCAGTCCGCCGTCGTAATTGCGGCGGATGCTATGGATGAGAAGCGGCTCGGCCTAAGGGTGCACCAAATCGCCGTCGTAGTCCGCGCCGCCCAACCGATCCGGGATCAGAGAGCGGGAGTCCACCATGGCAACATAGTAGAGATGAGACAGGTACTTTTCACGCAGCTGCCCCACCGGGGAAAGTGGAGTTACCAGGGCTTCTTCATTCCGGGAGATATGCGGGTTGCGTGAGATCGTCAAATGTGCCTGCTCCGGGTAAGCGGGCTGCGGGGCGTAAACCTGCGTGCCGGTCAGGCATTCGCGGACGAGGGCCGCGTAAGCCCGCGGTGATGTGGGCTTGGCGATGATCGCCAGCAGGCGCATGAGATCGTCGGATAGGTAGCGGGTGTCCCCGCTAATCTGCAGCTTGCCGATAGCGTATTTCTTCCGGATCTGCCTGGTCTTGTCCTCCAGTTCTTTCTGAAAAACTCTCTCCTGCAAAAAGGCAGGATTCTTATACAGAAGCTGTGCGCGCAGCTTTCGCTTGTCGCCGAAGTCCAGCTCCGGATTGTCTCTGTCCGCGCAGAAATAATCCACCTGCCAGGCGGTGTTGGCGGCGGCGTTGTAATAGGCTATCTCCGTCGCCTTGGTCAGCCACGATTGCGCTATGTCCTTCGGTGAACTTCCCCAGCCATCCGGCAGATCGTGGGGACGGTATTCTTCGGCGGTGATGGCCGCGGTGTTGAGAAGCTGGAAGTTCAGCTCTGTCAGCCCGTCCCGGCTGCGACGATCCATATTGGAGACAAAGAGTCGGTGCCCATACGTCCGGCAGCGGTCCAGGTACTCGCACCAGCTCAAGCCGTTTTCTTTCATCCAGCCCCAGCCCTTGCACATGCTCTTGGTGAGGATCATGTCCACTTGGGAGACGGGATGACGTATGCCCTCTATGTCCGCAATCTCCTCCACGCCGAGCGCCTCAAACAGGGCGTGGAAATCCACCTCATGCACCACACCCTTGATGTAGGGCATACGGATCTGGAAAGAGCGGTGGTCGTGCTTCTCGTCACTGTAGGGATCGATTGCTCGCCCGAGATCGGCGGAGATCAGCCCCTCACCGTCGAACTCCAGCACCTCAACGTCCATAGTTTTCTCCACACGAGAATACCGGCGCATGGGCTCGTCCGTCCCGTCATCTTCAACGGTGATCACGGACACGTCTCTCAGGATACTGCGGGGATTATCTACCACGATGATGTGATCGGCGTCCATGGGAAAGAAGTCCGGGCTGATGATGCGCCCGCTGGTAAACATGAGACCGTTGTAAGCATAGAGCTTGGAGAGCTGGCATTCCCTGATCTGCATGCCCAGGGTCATGCGCTCCCACATGTGTTCGAACAGATCGGCGCGGAGAAAGGAGAGCTTGTTCTCCCGGCTCATGTTGCCAGAGCGCTCAAAGGCTACGAATCGCACTGGGCCTCTGCCAAAGTCCAGCTCGATGCCCTCTGGCCGGAACATCCATTCCGCCAGTTCCTGCAGCTCCTTTACTCGTCCGACGGCGCGGCGGTCGAAGATGCCGGAGAAATCCAGATAGACGAGCACTTGCTCCAGGGCTTCAATGACAGCTCCGTATCTCGCGCTATTCTCTTTTCCCAACAGAAGCAAAAGCTGACGGTACAGAGCGCAATCGTCCTGTGGCATCCTGGTGACCAGACTGCGGTTGACCTCAGCGTCAGTATCAAAGTAGAAGCGATAGCCATTCTCGGTTTTCTTCGCACAGTTCAGGATCGTCCGCGCGGAGATTTGGAGAATGCTGTACTGCGGCAATTTCATAATCAACCTCCTTTCCGGAAGCAAAAACCATAATAAAATAACTGCCTTAACTTTTCAAGGATGCGGCTCCATGTTCTCAGTATAAACTCTTTGGAGTCCCATTTTCAGGACAGTGAAAAGACGGTTGTTTTGTAATTAAATAACTGCCTTAACTTTTTTGAGGTGGAGAAAGGAGGTGAATTCTATGGCAAACATTTTTGAAGCCGTCCGGGAGGCTGTCCCGATCCCCGTTGCGGCGGAACGCTATGGTCTTCGGGCCAATCGCTCGGGGATGGTGTGCTGTCCCTTCCACGACGACCACGTGCCCAGTCTGAAGCTGAATGAGGACTACTTCTATTGCTTCGGCTGCGGGGCAGGCGGTGACGTTGTGGAACTGACCCGGCGGCTGTTCGACCTGCGGCCGTACGAGGCGGCCAACAAGCTGGCTGTGGATTTCGGCGTTGATGTTCCGGCCACCGCGCCGCCGGATGGCAGCCTGAACCGCTTCCGGTCCGATTTGCTTCAGTGCCAGCAGGTGCTGGACGAATACCTGAATCTGCTGATCCGCTGGCAGAGGAAGTATGCGCCCAGATCCTCGGACGACGAGCCAGACGACCGGTACGTGGAGGCCTGTCAGATGCTGGAGCCCATGGATTATATGGCATCCATTCTGGCAGCCGGTACGCTGGAACAGCGCATCCGAACGGTAGATCGGCTCCTGGCCGACGGCAAAATGGATCAGCTGGAGGAACGGCTGAACAGAATCAAAGAACAAGAACGAATGGAGGAAAACTGAATGGAACATTACAACTACAACGGGAAAGAAATCATCGGCATCGACCACGGCTTCGGCAACATCAAGTGCCGGCATGTGGTCTTTCGCTCGGGCGTCAAAGCCTACGACAGTGAGCCTGCCATGACGGCTGACGCGCTCTTCTATGAGGGGAAGTATTACGTGGTCGGCGAGGAGCACAAGGGCTTTGTCAGCGACAAGAGCCAAGATGAGGATTACTACATTCTCACCGTTGCAGCACTGGCCAGAGAACTGGAGTTTCGGCACATCACGGATTGTGAGGCGGTGCTGGCGGTGGGTCTGCCCATCCAGTGGATCGGTGCTCAGAAAGAGGCTTTTCGCAAGTACCTCATGCGCAATGAGCTGATCGAGTTTAGGTATCACGGGCAGGATTATCTGGTGCGCATCGACGATGTGCAAGTCTTTCCCCAGGGCTTCGCCGGGGTGGTGCAGCGCCTGGGAGACTTCAAAGGCCTGAACATCCTGGCGGACATCGGCAACGGGACGATGAACACCATGCTCATCAAGGATGGCAAGCCCATGTCCAGTCGCTGCTACACGGACAAGCTAGGCGTGGAGCAGTGCATCATCCGCATGTCCAACGAGCTGCTGGCGGTCAGCGGCTTTGCCATGCCCTACGATGTGTGCGAGGACTTCCTGCGCAAGGCCAAAGCCGATCTAGCGGAGAAGTACACCTCGGTCATGCGCAAGGCAGCCGAGGAGTATTCGAACACGATCCTTGCCAAGCTCCGGGAATATGAGTTCAACCCGGAGGTCATGCGCCTCACTGTCATGGGCGGCGGGGCCTGCATCCTCAAGCACTTCTGGAACGGTGAAAACTGTCGTGTGCAGTATATTG
>JAZPZZ010000010.1:0-6385 GCA_045544935.1 Oscillospiraceae bacterium
GCCTGGGGCAGCATGGGCACGATCTGGGGCCCGCCGCACGGCGGCAAGCCGATATTGACGATCTACGTCTCCCCCGCCCGGTACACGCACGAGTTTCTTGAGCGGGAGGATTACTTCACGGTGAGCTTCTTTGCCAAGGAATATCAGCGGGAGCTCGGCATCCTCGGCAGCCGCTCCGGCCGCGACGGCGACAAGATGGCGGCAACGAAGCTGCACGCCGTTCCCGCCTCACACGGCGTGGACTTTGCCGAGGCGAAGCTGACCTTCGTCTGCCGCAAGCTGTATTCGCACCAGTTTGAGGCCGGACAGACGCCGCCGGAGGTGCAGGAATGGATTTACCACGGCGACTTTCCGCCGCACACGATGTTCATCGGCGAGATCGTGGATGTGATTGAGCGATAAAGAGCAAAACGAGAGCCTCTGTGAGGCTCTCGTTTTGAATATTCGCGCTCATCGCGGTCTTTGGACCGCTTGGTCGGCGCGAGCTCTGCGAGGCTTTTGCTGAGTCAACCCACCATCAGCGTCCAGGGAAGGAAATAGGGCAGGACGGTTTGCAGCATGGAATAATTGACGATGACGGCGTGATTTCCGACTATAATATTCATGAGGGGCTGATCATTCTGATCATAGAACTGGAGCGTCATGGCCGTTGAATCGCTTCTGCCCGGAAGGATGGTCTCGCTGTCAATGGGCATGTTGTCGAGATAACGGATCATATTCTGCACGGTCTGCGGGTCCTTGATATCCTTCAGCGCGGTGCTGCTCATGATCCGGATCCATGCGGTCTCCGCCGGGACGAAGCTGACACGCTCGGTCGCGTCCGCGAGACGGAGGATGACCGCGGTCGCCTCGGCGCGGGTGGCATGGCTCTGCGGAAGGAAGCGCTGCTGCTCGTCACCCTGCATGACGCCGGAGACGCGCATAGCCTCCACGGCGTCCTTCGCCCAGTCGGACACCTGATCTGTATCGGAGAACGCCGCTGCGGGATGCTCCGCGGCTTTGAGCGCCACGTGGAAACGCCCCTCCATGAAACGCTCCGCCATCGTTGCCATCTGCTCGCGTGTGATCGGCTGGCCGACGCCGAAGTGCGTATCGTCCACGCCTTTGGTGACCTCTGTCCCCCACGCGCAGTAGACCGCATCGGCATACCATGCGTCCTTCGAAACATCCGCAAAGCCCATCGCGGAGAAGAATTCACCGGACGGGTCGGAGACCACCTGATGGATCCAATCCAGCCGGACGTCTGCCGCGCGGAAGAGCATGACGAGAAATTGCTCGCGGGTGACGGTCGCCTCCGGCTCGAAGGTCGTACGCGTAGTGCCGTTGGTGATTCCGGTTTCATAGGCTTCCCTGACCACGGGGTAATACCACGCGTCCTGCGGAACATCCTTGAACGGAAGCGCTGCGGCGAGCGCCGAAACCGGCATCAGCGCCGTGAGCAGCAGCACTGCCAGCAGAATGGAAAGCAGCTTTTTTGACTTTTTCATCTCTTTCACTCCTTTTTTAAGAAACGCTCAAATCGTAGCTGCCGTCGGCATAGACCTGCAGCTCCACATAGCGCGACTGGCCGAACGGGAAGCCGTAGACCGTGTCGGCATAATGCCCATCCACGATCTGGCCAGTGATGTTCTTTGTGAGCACCGGAACGCCGAACTGCGAATCCACGAACACGATAAAGTCGCCCGCGGGCGTGTGGCTGTAGCGCCCGATATAGGTGGGATTCGAAGGCTCAGCGGGATTTGAGCCGCTGCCGGGAGGATCAGAGCCCTGCATACCGGAGCCCGGGAGCGGGAGTCCGGGCAGCGCCCCGGAGCCGCTGCCGCCGCTGCCGGGGAGGCTGGGCCAGCCCGCGCTCCAGCCGCCGGAGCTGCCGGGTGTGCTCGGCTGATTCGGCGCCGGCTGCGTCGGTTCCGTGGCTCCCGCCTCGTCACCTGGTATTATGTAAACAGGATCGGAGACCTCCGGCGCGGGCGGCTGGGTCGGCTCTGCCGTCACCACGGGGGTCGGCGCGGCGAGATCCTGCGGCGGCGCCGTCGGGCGGTTCAGCATGGCGGTGGAATAGAGCACCGTGCCCGCGATGACGGCGGCCGCGGCCGCGGCGACGCCGGCGATCTTCCACTTCACATGCGCGATCGCGTCGGTGGCCGCCTCGTCGATGAACCGATCGTCTATGTTTCCGATGGCCTCAAAGAGCTGCTGCACAGTCATACGGCAAACCCCCTCTCGGAGAGAAAGGCGCGCAGATCGGCGCGGAGGCGGTGCAGCGCGACGGAGACGCTGCTCTCGGACATGTCCATGCGCGCGGCAATGTCGGAGATGCTGTCGGCATACCAATAGCGCCGGACGAAAATCTTCCGCTTTTTCACGGGCAGCGCGGCGAGGAAATCATTGAGCGCTGCGGTGAGCTCACGCGCATCCAGCGCCTGCTCCACCTGCTCGCGCGCGGAGATGCACTCGGAGAGCTCCTCGTAGACGAGGTCCATCCCTCCCCCGCCGCGCTTTTGCGCGCGGTCGCGGTGGAAGACGTGCAGGGCGAGATTGCGCGTGATGCGGCCGAGGAACGCCGCGAGGCTGCGCGGCCGCTGCGGCGGAATTGCGTTCCAGGTATGGAGATAGGTATCGTTGACGCACTCCTCCGCGTCCTGCGGGCTCTGGAGGATGTTGTGCGCGATGGTATAGCAATAGCCGCCGTAGACCTCCGCCGTGGCCGGGATGGCGCGCTCATCCCGGTCCCAGTAGAGCTGGACGATCTGAACGTCATTCATGGGAACGACCTCCCTTCTCGTATAAAGACCGCCTTTTCGATCGAATCTTACATTCAATATAGCAAAAAAGGCTGTCAGAAGACAGCCTTTTTTCAGAATCGGAAATAGATAAACGGATTATACTGCGTGCTGATGAGGCTCGCGATGCAGAGGGCGAGCAGCGCAACGCAGAGAACGTCCAGCGCGATCGTGCCGCCGAGGGTGCGCGGGAGCTTTTCGAGCGGGCGGCGCAGGATCGGAAACGACAGCGCGAGCGCGGGGATGACGGCGGCGAAGGAGAGCAGCAGCGTGACGTCCGAGGAGATGACGCCGGCCCAATCCGTCGGGCGATAAACGAAGAGCGTTTTGATCGCGGCGCGCAGGGAGGCAAAGTCCGTGCGGTCAAAGAGCACCCAGCCGAGGTTGACGAAAAAAAAGGTATAGAGCCAACGCAGGACGGATGGCAGCTTTTCGAGCCATTTGCCGAGCAGAAGCTTTTCGATCAGAAGAAGCGCCGCGTAGTAGAGACCCCAGAGGATGAAGTTCCACTGCGCGCCGTGCCAAAAGCCCGTGAGCGCCCAGACGACGAGGATGTTGAAGATCCATCTTCCCTTCTTCACGCGGTTGCCGCCGAGCGGGATATAGACATAGTCGCGGAACCACGAGGAGAGCGAGATGTGCCAGCGCCGCCAGAACTCCGTGATGGAGCGGGAGACGTAAGGGTAATCGAAGTTCTCGAGGAAGTGGAAGCCGAACATGCGGCCGAGGCCGATGGCCATATCGCTGTAGCCGGAGAAGTCGAAATAGATCTGCAGCGTATAGCCGAGGGCGGCGAGCCAGTAGCTCATCGTGCCGAAGACGGTGGGGTCGCCGGCATAGATGATCTCCGGCAGATGCGCCACGGTGTTCGCAATGAGGACCTTCTTGGCGAGGCCGCGGATGAAGCGGCGCAGGCCCGCAGCAGCCTCCGTGAGCGACTCCTGCCGCTCGCGGATCTCCGTCTCCACGGTCTCATAGCGGACGATCGGGCCCGCGATCAGCTGCGGGAAGAAGCTGACGTACAGCAGCAGCGAAAAGAAATTGCGCTGCACGGCGACCTTGCCGCGGTAGAGATCGATGACGTAGGAGAGAATCTGGAAGGTATAAAAGCTGATGCCGATCGGCAGCGCGATCTCCGGCACTCTGCCGAGCGCGGGGATCAGCGGCGCGAGATTGGCGCAGAAGAAGCCGAGATACTTGAACACCGCGAGATTCAAAACCAGCAGCGTGACCGTGACGACGAGGGCGGCGCGGCTGCGCGTTTTCTCGATCCAGAAGCCGCCGAGCCAGGCCTCCAGCGCGGCGAGCAGGAGCAGCAGGATAAAGCGCGGCTCGCCCCAGGCATAGAACACGAGCGACGCCAAAAGCAGCACCGCGTTGCGCCAGACGCGGTTTGGAATGAGCAGATACAGCAGCGCCGTGACCGGCAGGAAGGCGCACAAAAACGTAAGACTACTGAAAATCATGCGGCATCCTCCAGACGAAACTCATCCATGACCCAATAGTCCAGATTGCCGATGAGCAGGACGGCGTCGATATCGTGCTCGGCGACATAGGATGAAAAATCAAACGGCGTTCCGATATCCGTCTCATAATTGCGCAGGTCGATGCTGTAGGTGTTCTCATACGAGGCGGCAATCAGCTTGAGCAGGGCGTTGTCGTACGACTCGCCGATGACGAGGAGGTTTCCGGCGCCGGCGTTCCCGGTGTGGAACCAGAGCTCGGCGTCATCCCCGCCGTAAAAGCGGGCATAGGAGATCTCGCCGTCGGCAAAGGCGCCGTTCTGGTCGCCGTAATCGGCGATCGGCTGGCCGTCGCTCCGGATCTCCATGGGCGGGAAATCATAGCGATAGGCATAGAAGTCCTCGGTGAAGAGGCCCTCGGCGGCGCAGAGCAGCGCCTTCGAGCCGCTCATGCCGCCCGCGATCCGCTCGGGGCCCTTCGGCTGGAGGTCGGCGGTCTTGCCGAGCAGCGGCATCAGCTGCTGATAGGCGGCATAGGACCCCTCATAATTCCAATGGTGGTCCGTGCGGAAGAAGCAGCGCTGAAAATCCGCGGCGGTGCGGATCTCAAACACGGCCTTGTGGTCCTCCGGCAGGGCGAGGCGCGAGAGCATGTCCTCCGAGCAGCCGGTCGGAAATTCGGACTCGAGATAGAGATCCGTGTCCTTTTCGATATAATACGCGTAGAACTGCAGCTCCGGATGCGCAGCAAAAACGGCGTTATAGTTCTCCGCCTTGCGCGCGAGCTTTTCCTGCTCGGTCTCCAGCCAGCGCGTGGGATAGACAATATAGTCGCCGAAGAGCTGCATGCCCTGAAAGGCCACATAGCGGCCCTGCAGCTGATGGGAGAAGGCCTTCAGCACGCGCAGCTGGAACGAATTGGTCCAGCGGTGATAGTCCTGCTCCAGACGCTGCGCGCCGAGCGTCTGGTCGGAGAGCGCGCGCTCGAGCGCGTCCTGATCTTCGCCGGAGAGCAGGCCGGAGACTGTGAAGGCCGGCAGCGCTTCCGCCGGCCGATTTTCATAATAATTGATGTCCTTGGGGCGCGCGATCGCCTTGCCGAGGCTGAGCAGCAGCCCCAGAAGCAGCAGCACGACCCAAAGCCGGTCCACGGCCTGTTTCATGGTTTTCCTTCTTTCAGAAAGACATTTTGATTCCATGGAATCATATCACAGCGCCCGAAGGAATGCAACCTTCGGGCGCTCATAGATATACACAGGGTTTGGGCGGAAATCTTACATCTTATTCTGGCTGCAGGCGCTGCAGTCGCCGGTGCAGCCGGAGCAGGACGAGCCGGAACAGCAGCTTTTGTCCTTGCGAAAGGCGCTGCGCGCGGCGAAGACGACGATGACGACGAGGGCGACTACCAAAACGATATCCCAGAGGTTCATCTCGTCACCCCATTCCGAAGAGGATGCATACGACGCGCACGATGAGCGCCGCGATCCACGCGACGACGCACTGCCAGAGCACGACGCCCCAGGCCCACCTGCCGCCGAGCTCGCGCCGGATGGAGGCGATGGCGGCGACACACGGCGTATAGAGCAGGCTGAACACCAACAGCGCCGCGGCGGACAGCTGCGTGAGCGCGGCGCCGACGCCGCCGCTGAAGAGTACCTTCAGCGTGGAGACCACGCTCTCCTTGGCCATGAAGCCGGTGATGAGCGAGACGGCGATGCGCCAGTCGCCGAGGCCGAGCGGACGCAGGATCGGCGCGAGCAGGCCGGCGGCGCCGGCGAGGATACTCTCCGCCGAGTCGACGCGGTTGAGCCGGAAATCAAAGCTCTTGAGGAACCAGATGCAGATCGTGGCGAGGAGGATGACGGAGAAGGCGCGCTGCAGGAAGTCCTTGGCCTTGTCCCACAGCAGGCGCGCGACGTTCTTCGCGCCGGGCAGGCGGTAGTTCGGCAGCTCCATCACGAACGGCACGGCCTCGCCCTGAAAGAGCGTGCCCTGATAGAGCTTGGCCGCCAGAATGCCGAAGAGGATGCCGAGGAAATAGAGCCCGACCATGATGAGGCCGCCCTTCCCCGGGAAAAAGGCGCTGACGAAGAAGCCATAGATCGGGAGCTTCGCCGTGCAGCTCATGAACGGCGTGAG
>JAZPZZ010000011.1:0-3428 GCA_045544935.1 Oscillospiraceae bacterium
GGCCCTCGGCCCCGGCGGTCTGAGCCGTGAGCGCGCGAACTTCGACGTTCGTGACGTGCACTACAGCCACTACGGCCGTATGTGCCCGATTGAGACGCCTGAAGGTCCGAACATCGGCCTGATCAGCTACCTCGCGTCCTATGCCCGCGTGAACGAATACGGCTTCCTCGTGACGCCGTTCCGCCGCGTGGAGAAGGGGACCTGCTTCGTCACGGACGAGGTCGAATACATGACCGCGGACGTGGAGGATCAGTATATCGTTGCGCAGGCCAGCGAGCCGCTGGACGAGAACGGCTGCCTGAAGAACCAGCGTATCACCTGCCGCCACAGAGACGAGATCATCGAGGTCGACCGCAGCCGCGTTGACTATATTGATATCAGCCCGCGCATGATGGTTTCTATTGCGACTGCCATGATTCCGTTCCTCGAGAACGACGACGCGAACCGTGCTCTGATGGGCGCGAACATGCAGCGTCAGGCCGTGCCGCTGATGGTCACCGAAGCGCCGATCGTGGCTACCGGTATTGAGCATAAGCTCTGCGTTGACTCCGGTGTGGTCGTGCTTGCGGAGGGCCCCGGCACTGTGCTCTCTGTCTCTGCAACGAACGTCAAGGTCAAGTATGACTCCGGCGAAATCAAGGATCATGCTCTGATCAAGTTTGCCCGTTCCAACCAGGGCACCTGCAACAACCAGCGCCCGATCGTCAAAGTTGGCGACCGTGTGGAAGAGGGCGACGTACTGGCTGACGGTCCTGCGACCAGCCAGGGCGAGATTTCTCTCGGCAAGAATTTGCTCGTCGGCTTCATGACGTGGGAAGGCTACAACTACGAGGACGCCGTTCTGATTAACGAGCGCCTTGTCATGGAAGATGTTTACACCTCCATTCATATTGAAGAGTTCGAGTGCGACGCGCGCGACACGAAGCTCGGACCCGAGGAGATCACCCGCGATATCCCCGGTGTGGGCGACGATGCGCTCAAGTATCTCGACGACCGCGGTATCATCTGCATCGGCGCAGAGGTGCGAAGCGGCGATATCCTGGTCGGCAAGGTCACCCCGAAGGGCGAGACCGATCTGACCGCCGAGGAGCGTTTGCTCCGCGCCATCTTCGGCGAGAAGGCCCGCGAAGTCCGCGACACGTCGCTTAAGGTTCCGCATGGCGAGAGCGGCATTGTGGTCGACGTTAAGGTCTTCACCCGTGAGAACAGCGATGAAATGGGCCCCGGTGTCAATCAGGTCGTCCGCGTTTATATTGCGCAGAAGCGCAAGATTTCTGTCGGCGACAAGATGGCCGGCCGCCACGGCAACAAGGGTGTCGTCTCCCGCATTCTCCCGCGTGAGGATATGCCTTATCTGCCCGACGGCACTCCTCTGGATATCGTCCTGAACCCGCTGGGTGTTCCGTCTCGTATGAACATCGGTCAGATGCTCGAGGTGCACCTCGGTTATGCCGCGCAGGCGCTTGGCTGGAAGGTTGCTACGCCTGTCTTCAATGGCGCGAATGAGGAGACCATCCGCGAGACGCTTCGTCTTGCCAATCTCCGCGAGGACGGCAAGAGCGCGCTCTATGATGGCCGCACCGGCGAGAAGTTTGACAACGACGTTACGGTTGGCTGGGTTTACTTCCTGAAGCTCCATCACCTCGTCGATGATAAGATTCACGCGCGTTCCACCGGCCCCTACAGCCTCGTGACGCAGCAGCCTCTGGGCGGCAAGGCTCAGTTCGGCGGTCAGCGTTTCGGCGAGATGGAGGTTTGGGCGCTCGAGGCGTACGGCGCTGCCTACACCCTGCAGGAGATCCTCACCGTCAAGTCCGACGACGTTACCGGCCGTGTCCGCACGTACGAAGCCATCGTCAAGGGCGAGAATATTCCGCAGCCCGGCGTGCCGGAGAGCTTCAAGGTTCTCATCAAGGAACTCCAGAGCCTCTGCCTTGACGTTCGCGTTCTGGATGCGGATGGTGAAATCATCGAGTTGAAGGACGATGAGGAGGACTATGCCCCCGTTTATCACGAGGAATCCTACGCCTCCGATGATGCGGAGATTGAAAACCGCGGCTATTATATTGAAGATGTTCCGGTGGACGATGATGCGTCTGCTGCGACGCCTTCCAACGCGTTTGAGCGTTTCTCCGCTATGAATGATTTTGTGAATGAGGAGGATGAATCATGAGCTATACGCCGTTTGATGCGATTCAGATCGGAATTGCCTCCCCCGAAATGATCCGCAGCTGGTCCTCCGGCGAGGTTCTCAAGCCCGAGACCATCAACTACCGCACCCTGAAGCCTGAGCGCGACGGTCTGTTCTGCGAACGCATTTTTGGACCCACGAAGGACTGGGAGTGCCACTGCGGCAAGTACAAGAAGATTCGTTATAAGGGAAAGATCTGCGATAAGTGCGGCGTTGAGGTGACCAAGTCCAAGGTTCGCCGCGAGCGCATGGGCCACATTGAGCTGGCTGCCCCTGTGAGCCACATCTGGTATTTCAAGGGTATTCCTTCCCGCATGGGTTTGATTCTGGATCTCACGCCCCGAGTGCTCGAAAAGGTCCTCTATTTTGCTTCCTATATTGTCACCGATCCCGGCGACGTTTCCTTCACCCATCTGGCAAAGGGCCAGATTCTCACGGAGAAGGAATATCGTGATCTGCGTGAGAAGCATGGCGACGACTTCAAGGCCGGCATGGGTGCCGAGGCCGTGAAGGAGCTGCTCAGCCAGATTGACTGCGAGGAACTCAGCCACCAGCTCCGCGCGGAGCTTGCTGAGGCCAGCGGCCAGAAGAAGGCCAAGCTGGTCATACGTCTGGAGGTTGTGGAATCCTTCCGTCAGTCCGGCAATCGTCCCGAGTGGATGATCATTGACGTTCTGCCGGTCATCCCACCCGAGATTCGCCCGATGGTGCAGCTCGATGGCGGCCGCTTCGCCACGAGCGATCTGAACGATCTCTACCGCCGCGTGATCAACCGTAATAACCGCCTGAAAAGACTGCAGGAGCTCAAGGCACCGGACATCATCGTCCGCAACGAGAAGCGCATGCTGCAGGAAGCGGTGGGTGCTCTGATCGACAATGGCCGCCGCGGCCGTGCCGTCACCGGCGCTAACAACCGGGCACTGAAGTCCCTGTCCGATATGCTCAAGGGCAAGCAGGGCCGCTTCCGTCAGAACCTGCTGGGTAAGCGTGTTGACTACTCCGGCCGTAGCGTTATCGTCGTCGGTCCTGAGCTGAAGCTGTACCAGTGCGGCGTGCCTAAGGAAATGGCTATCGAGCTGTTCCGGCCCTTCGTTATGAAGAAGCTGGTTGCCGACGGCCTGGCTAACAACATTAAGTCCGCTAAGAAGATGATCGACAAGGGCAAGACGGAAGTCTGGGATGCTCTGGATGAGATCATCAAGGACCGTCCCGTGATGCTCAACCGTGCGCCTACGCT
>JAZPZZ010000012.1:0-15635 GCA_045544935.1 Oscillospiraceae bacterium
TGAAAATTACCTGAAATATCCGATGATGCACGCTGTGCAGGAGGAGATCCGTTACATGCGGTCGGGCTTTCCCATCTCCACGAAATCCACCGATCCGCTGCTGCGGAAGATCATGTGGCTCTATCACGAGAACAATGACCGTCATGATCCCGAGGCGCTTGCGGAGATCGGCAGACAGGTGAACCGCAAGCCGAAAACCGTACTCAGATATATTCTCGACGGAACGACCAACGAGATCATTTATGAAGAAGACGAGAAGGACAAGAAAAAACGGGAGGATGAGGAGAAAGAGGACCCGCTCCTGACCGCCCGCGGGAATCCCGAGTGGGAGCCGGAGAACAGCCTGCTCCAGTCTGAACAGTCCAGCATGGTCATTCCGTCGTTTGCGGCGCTGGGCAATGTCAACCGGGACATCGTATCGCTGCATCTGGGATTTTGCGAAAACTGCTTCCGTCCGGCAGAGAAACAGACCTTCCAAGCGCTCGCGCTCCGCAATAAGCGCCGGTCTGCACAGGCAGCGGAGAACATCTATTACCGTTCTCTGAATCAAATGAGAGATGCCCTGGTCGAGCGGCGCGGCTTTCTGCATACGGTATGCCTGAACCGGCTGAAAAAGACAAAAGCCGCCGTTGTCTACGCATACCAGGCAGACAACGACGGCGAGTGGGGCGAGATCGTATACGATTGCAAAACCGAGAAATTCACGGTTACAAGGCTGGCGGATCTGGATCTCACAAAATCGCAGCCCTTTGCAAAGCAGGCGATCCGGCGCATCCGGTACATGATCCTTCGGGAGGACCTGCGAAAGAAAGATCAGATCTGGTTTCCACTCTGATTTTGCCTCGCAGGAAGGTTTTCGCTGCTTCGCGATTCTTACCCTTTTTACAAAATCTCGGCATAAGGTATATAGAGGGATGGTTCCCCCTCCCACACTCTCCCCCTCCTACCGGGCTGTACCGGCTGAAGAAGGGAAAGATAGGCTCCGGCGCTTTTTCTCAGCCGGTGTAAGAATCGCTATTTATCTTTAAACGCTCCATTCCAATGTTTCCGGCGTGCGAAGCTTCTGGTGCTTATAGACCGGCACACCGTATTTTGCGCTGAGCCTTCGGGCGAGATCCTTGTAGCAGCCCTTCATTTTGTCATGCATGAAGATTGCTTCAATGCCGCCCTCGATGGAATCCACGGCAGCGCAGGCACGCGTGAATCCGCTTTCCGTTTCGTACACGCCGGAAACCAGCCACTGGTTCGCCAGAATGTGGGTAACTCCGAACGCATCATTTCCCCATTTCATCTGTGCTGCTTCCGCAAAGTTTGGCTCAAAGTGCACGCCACCAACGCAGAGGATATTGTGGACGCGCGCGCCGTCATCATCAAATACGTGCGTCAGGCTGCGCGCCAATGCACGGCAGGCCGTCCGGTCCGTCCAGCATGGCACATCGCTGCCCACCTCAATATCCACCATGGGAACCGGGAACTGAATCAACAGATTCGGATCGCCATGCCCGTCATAGCAGCCGGACCAGTGCGTCGCCTCCGTGACCACCTGATAGTCGTCCAGGCCGAGATCCACACGGTTTTGCTCATAAGCAAGAATCAGATTGCGCATAAACCGGGGATTTGCCCGACCATAGCAGCCGGACTGCATATCCCCGAGGGAGTGCACCGTGAGCACATGATCCGGCGCATTGGCTCCCTCATGCCATGTGACCATGCCGGACATATCAAAATCCGCAAAATAGCGGTTCATTTCCGGGAGATAGCGGGGATAGTCCAGATACAGCGCGCGATCCGTTCCCGCGAAATAATATTCATTTCCGTCGCGCATATACTTTTTCACCGGCTGACCGCAGAACGCAAAGCCCGCATCCGCCTGGAAATAACCTTCCTCCTCTAGAATGTCCCACACGTCCGTGGCAACATAGCCCCAGCTTCGGTCAAGGCACATAAAATAAACTGCTTTCAATGGTGTTTCCTTCTTTCATGTCGTCATATGCCCGCAAATCCCATGGCGAACCATGGGATCTGCGAAATAGAAAAAGAGGTAAGGGGGGTAACAATCGAATCAATAACCGAGATCCTCGTCAATTAGAATCAGATCCACGGATTTTGCGCCCATCGGCTTGAACATCATCACCTGCAGGGTACAGCAGCCGCGGCCATCCGCACGGCAGTCCACACAGGAGCCGGTCACAGAGCAGGGTCGCTGACCCGGGAGCTTCTGAACATTGATCGGCGCGGCGATTTTCTGCGCACGCTCGATCGCCGCAGAAAGATCGGGACAGAGCTTTTTGGTGCCGGCCACAAGGAATATCCGTTTTCCTTCCCCGAAGGTCAGGGCAGCAACGCGATTGCCGCGACCGTCGATGTTGACCAGCTCTCCCGTTTCGGAGATTGCGTTCACGCCGGAGATATACACCTCTGCCTGCGAGGCTTTTCGGAATCCCTCCGGGAGGTTTCCCTGCTTCCAGTGCCAGAACACATCGTTGCTCTCACACAGCGCGTCATAAACACCCAGCGCCTCAAAGGTCTTGCTGCCGCCGATGCCTACAGTGGTCTCCTGAATTTGGGAGAGCAAATACGCCGCGGCATCCGGTGCAGTATCGACGCAGTGCAGGTTGAAGCCGCGCGCTTTCAGATTACGGCTGAGCCGTTCCAGGTCTGCCATGGCGAGCCCTCTCAGCGCAGGAAATCATACGCACGGGCGTAAGCATATCGGATCGCCTGCGGGATACGCCCGCCCTTGATGTTATCACCGACGCCGATGATATTTTCCGTGACGGCGCTGAACTCCTCAATGAGCTGCGCTCTCGGGCGCACGCCCAGAGACAGAACAACATAGTCCGCTTCGATCTCGCGTTCCTCTCCGGTGGTAAGATCCGTGGTGAGGACGCCCTTTTCCGTGACGGCCTTCATCGCGTGGCTGAGGTAGATTTCCGGGTCGGCAGGCACAATACGGCTCATCGTATCCTTCACGATCATGGGGAACATGCCGGGACCGACGAAATTCTGCATTTCGATCATCGCGAGCTTGCAGCCCTCATCCGCGAGCTTCTCCGCGCATTCCAGACCGGTCATGCCGGAGCCGATGACGGCGACCTTGCCGCTGACCTTGAAGCGGTTGGTGATCACGTCATGCGAGGTGGTGACATTGGGGCGGTCAACGCCTGGCATCGGCGGGACGATCGGCGCGGCGCCGCAGGCCATGATGATACCATCCGGCTGTAAAGCGGCCACTTCCTCCGTGGTCGGTGCGTGTCCGGTCACAACCTTGATGTTCTCCAGGCGGCGGATCTCCTCCACCAGCGTTTCGGTGAAGCGGGTAATCTTCTCCTTGAACTGCGCCTTGTCCGCCAGGTTCATGCTGCCGCCGAGCTGCGGCTCTTTTTCAAACAGGGTCACGGCAAATCCGCGCTCCGCCATGACAATGGCGCTCTGCATACCGGCAGGGCCGCCGCCGATGACCACGACGCTGCGGTCGTCGCCGTCCTTTTCCAGCACTCTCGGATACTGATATTCCAGACCGACGCGGGGATTCACGGCGCAGTAGATGGGCATATCCGCAGCCAGACGCTCGCGGCAGTAGAGGCAGCCGATGCACTTGCGGGTGCCGAGAATGTCGTCTTCCCGATATTTCTTCACGCAGTAGGGATCGCAGATCGTGGAGCGACCCAGCACAACAAAGTCGCACACGCCGTCCTCCAGCGTCTGATTGGCAAATTCCAGATCCTTGACGGTGTTGGTCGCCAAAACCGGAATGGAGACAGCCTCCTTGATCGCCTTGGCCACAAAGGACTTCCAGCCGGACTGATAGGAGAACGGCTCGCAGTTGCCGGTGAGATCCAGAGAGCTGCCGTTGGAAATATTCAGCGCGGTTGCGCCTGCGGCCTCAAAGAGCTTGGCATACTTGATGCCCTCCTCCAGCTCATAAAAGCCATCCACATTGGTGAACTGGTGACCGGCAAAGCGCACATTCACGGGGTAGTTCTTGCCCAGACGGTTGTGGATCATCTGAATGAGCTCCGTGATGATGCGGGCGCGGTTCTCCGTGCTGCCGCCATACTCGTCGGTGCGGTTGTTATAATAGGGGGTGAGCGCCTGCATCAGTAGATAGCTGTGCGCCGCATGGAGCTCCACGCCATCAAACCCGGCCTTCTGTGCGCGGACGGCGGCGTCCACAAACTTCTGCTGCATCTCATGGATCTCGTCCACGGTCATCTTGTGGTGGGAGATCCCTCCGGGCGCAAACGGAACTTCACTCATGGCCCAGGTGCCGTTCGGCATGGGGCGGCTCATGCAGCCGTTGCTGTAAATCTGCGCGAAGCAGGGAACATCATATTTATGGATCGTGTCAGTGAGTCGCTCATACTCCGACACAAAGAGATCGGTGGCGAGGCTGGGATGCAGGCAGCCGACGTCGCCGTGCTCCTCATCAACCGCAGAGGCCTCCACATTGACCATGCCAATGCCGCCCTTGCACCGCTCCTCATAATATTTTCTCAGCCGCTCGCCGGGACGTCCGCCCGGGTCGGCGTAGCCAAGTCCCATGGAGGACATGACCGTTCTGTTTTTTACGCGTACATTCCCGATCATACCGGGCTCGAACAGTTTCTTCATATCAGCACCTCATTTTTCTCTTTCGTGGCCGCGCGGTTTTCGCATACCGCGCGGCCTGACAGGTTTCTTAGTCTTTACTTCTTGCCGTAGAACACGGCGCCCTCCAGGTGGTCGATCCGGATGGGCGTGAAAGCATCGATGACGGACGTATCCTCCAGCATTTCCAGCGTATGCGGCTCATTCGGGCCGAAGTAGGCGGCCTCGCCCTCGCTGAGAATCATCTCAGAGCCGTCGGCCAGGGTGCACTTGATCTTGCCATAGGCAATATAGGAGATCTGCTCGTGATAATGCTCGTGCCGGGGAAGCAGCGTGCCAGCGGGGAAAATCTCCTCCCGCAGCATGACGCCGGGACCGTAGCTGATGACGCGGCTCTTAGAGTGGAACACTTCACTCTCGCCGTATTTCTGTGCTTCCTTGGGGAAAAACTTGCTGAACATAATGAAATCCTCCTTTAATTTCGCAGGTTATGGATGCATATTTCGATGCTGTCTGATTACAGCAAAATGCTCCGAATGTGATCATATCCGGCGTGCAGGGCGCGGATGTTGCCGTCCAGAAACTTTGCCTTTCTGGGGCCGAGTTCCTCACGCATGGCTTCGATGAGGGTGTCCATCTGCACCACGTCCTTGCGCAGCGCCATGTAGGCACCGAGTATTACCACATTGGCACCCTTGGGATTTTTCACCTTTTCGGCGATTTCGGTGGCGGGGACGTAGGCGGTGATGATGTCCCTGCGCGTGGCTCTGGCATCGGTGAGCGAGCTGTTCACGATCATGACGCCGCCGGGCTTAATGGTGTTTTCAAACTTTGCCATGGACGGATAGTTCATGGCAATGACCGCATCCGGCTCGTCGATGACAGGCGCTGCCACCGGCAGATCGGAGATGACAACGGAGCAGTTGGCCGTGCCGCCGCGCATCTCTACGCCGTAGGACGGCATCCACGTAACTTCTTTCCCTTCCATCAGTGCGGCACATGCAAGGAATTTACCGATCAGCAGCGTACCCTGACCGCCAAATCCGGCAAAAATGCATTCCTCCAACATTTCACTTCGCCTCCTTGTCTTTGAATACGCCCAGCGGGTAGTAGGGGATCATGTTTTCTCCCAGCCAGTTCATGGACTCCACCGGGCTGAGTCCCCAGTTGGTCGGGCAGGTTGCGAGAACCTCCACCATGCAGAAGCCCTTACCCTCCAGCTGATACTGAAACGCCTTCTTCAGCGCCTTTTTCGCCTGATTGATATGCGCGGTGGTATCCACTGCCACGCGCTCGATGTAATAAGCGCCTTCCAATGTAGAGAGCATCTCCGAGACGCGGATCGGCGAGCCGCTCCATTCTTCACTGCGGCCCTTGGGGGAGGTGGTCGTGCGCTGCCCGACCAACGTGGTCGGCGCCATTTGACCGCCGGTCATGCCGTAGATGGCATTGTTGACGAAAACCGTGCAGATCTTCTCGCCGCGCATGGCGACGTGAACGATCTCTGCGGCGCCGATGGACGCCAGATCGCCGTCGCCCTGATAGGTGAACACCACGGAATCGGGCTTGGCGCGCTTTACGCCGGTTGCGACTGCGGGCGCTCTGCCGTGCAGGGCGTTGACCATGTCGATGTTGAAATAGTCGTTCGCAAACACGGAGCAGCCGATGGGACTCACGCCCACCACGTTGCCGCCGACATCCAGCTCCTCCAGAACTTCAGCCACCAGACGATGAATAATGCCGTGGCTGCAGCCGGGGCAGTAATGTCTCGGCTTATCGGTAAGATATGCCGACTTCTTATAGGTAACTCCAGCCATTTTTCATTCCTCCAGCATCTTCAAAATCTTATCCTTGATCTCGCGGGTTGTCGGCATATGGGCGCCGCTGCGGCCATAAAACGCCACGGGCTTTGCGCCGTTCACCGCGATCTTTACGTCCTCCAGCATCTGGCCGGCGTTCATCTCAACATCCAGCACCGCCTTCACGCCGGGAAGCAGAGCTGCATCGCGAACCGCCTCATACGGGAACGGCCAGATCGTGATCGGGCGGACAAGACCGACCTCGACGCCGCTCTTTTTGAGCTGATCGATCACAGACTTGCACAGACGGGAGATCGTTCCGAATGCAGTTACCACGATCTGCGGATGATCCATATTGTAGGTCTCAAACAGCGCCTCCTTCTCCTGGATCAGCGCGTATTTGCCCTGCAGTCTGGCCTGGAGTTCATCCATTTCTTCAACGCCGGTGTACGTAGAGCTCACATTCGCGCGCTGTCCCTCCGGTGCCTTGGGATCGAAACCGGTGGCGGCCCACCACTTCTTTTCCTTGTCCACATGGTATTCCTGCATTGCCGGCAGCTCCGCAGGCTCCATCATCTGCGCGATCATGCCGTCGGCGCAGATCATTGCGGGCATACGGTAAGCGTCTGCCAGATCAAATGCCTTGCCGATGCAGTCGACTGCCTCCTGCACGGAGCTCGGCGCAAAGACGATCACATGATAATCACCGTGTCCGCCGCCCTTGGTTGCCTGAAAATAGTCGCCCTGGCTGGCCTGGATACCGGCGATGCCCGGACCGGAGCGCATCACATTGTAGATCACGCATGGGAGTTCCGCGGCGCACAGGGTGGAGATGCCCTCCTGCTTGAGCGAGATTCCAGGGCTGGAGGAGCTTGTGAGCACGCGCGCGCCGGTACTGGCTGCGCCATATACCATGTTGATCGCGGCCAGCTCGCTCTCCGCCTGCAGAAAGCAGCCATTGACCTCCTCTTCAAACATGCGCTCGGAGAAATACTCTGGGATCTCCGTCTGCGGTGTGATCGGGTATCCGAAGAAATATCGGCAGCCGTTACGGATCGCAGCCTCGGCCATCGCCTCGCTGCCTTTCATGAGCTTTCTGGCCATTTAACCTTCCTCCTTCGTGATGGTAATGACGGTGTCCGGGCAGGTGCGGAAGCAGGAGCCACAGGCGATACATGCCGATACATCTGTGATCTCAACAGGGTGGTAGCCCTTTCCGTTGAGCTTGCTCTCAGACAAGCGGAGCAGATTCTTAGGGCAGGCACGGACGCACAGCTCACAGCCCTTGCACAGCCCCTCTTCAATTTCAAATTTGACCATTGTTGTTCCTCACTTTCGTTGGTTGGAAGTGTTCTTACAGATCTTCCGCCATCGTGACCCAGCTGCGGTGCATCCTGGGCTCCAGAAACAGCGGCTGACCCACACAGTGCTGCTCCGGATGCTGTCGGAGAAAGTCCTCCAGGACGGTCCGGGTACCTGCGGTGTGCAGAACAGGGACGCCGCTTTGCTCGACTGCGCGCTTGATGATTGCGAGCCCCTCCAGCAGATCCTCTGTGGTCGTTTCTCCCGCCATATTGGAATTGTGGATCATGCCCGTGACCTGCCAGCGTGCCTTACCCTGCATACGGTCCATCAGACCGACAATCTTTTCCGGCGTATCGGCCATGGGACGGTTGGTGTTTACGACGTTATACACCACGATCTCCGCTCCAGCGCGCTGGGCTGCAGAGAGCTTGTTATGAAACTGTCCCAGAGCAAGTGCCCCCGTGTCGCCGCCAAGATCGATCACAACCGTGTCCCAGTCATCGTCAAATGCGATTGCGATCTCCGGCGGGATGGTGAGCATCTCAATGCCGGAGGCCACCAGATCCGGTGCCACCAGCGCGATGCCCGCAGACTCCAGCGCCTGCTTGTGATCGTACAGACGGAAGTAGGTGTTGATCATGTCCAGATCGATCATCAGAACCCGCTCACCGCGCTCTGCGGAGTCATAGGCAAGCTGCATTGCGATCTCGGTTTTTCCTGAGCCGTAGTTTCCCATGAGAACGAGAAACCGTTTGTTCTTCATGCAGTGTGGCCTCCCTTCTGCCTGTGCCTGAATCGAATCCCAATTGCTGCTCCGCGGCAGTGCCAACCTTTCTGCCGTTTCGCTTTGCGGGCCGTGTTCCTCATACCGAAATGCGTTTCTTGTTTTGAAATATATCATGCGGAACGTGTTTTGTAAAGAGAAACATGAGTATTTTTTGACATTTCAGCATTTCAACTAATTTTTGTCGGTTAATTTGGACTTATTCGCCAAAAAACCGGCGTTTTGTTTTTTTGCTTGCCATTTTCGGATTCGTGTGGTATAGTTCTTTCCGTAAACAAGTTCGCTATAAGAAACAAAAGCGATTTCGTTATCAATACGTTCAGAAAGGAACTTCCCTATGTCAGATCGAAATAAAGACCAATACATTCTCAGTTCCCTCACAAACGCGCTGGATCTGCTCTCCGAGCTGGCAACCGTTCCGAACATGGGCGTCACTGAGCTGAGCCAGAAGCTGGGTCTCGGCAAATCCAGCGTATTTCGGATGCTCTACACGCTGGAGCAGAAGGGCTTTGTGCAGAAGGTGGAGGACTCCCGGTATTCCCTCGGAATCAAAGCTGCGATCATCGGCCGTGCCGCGGACAACCAGCTGAACAACTTCAAGGTCATTCATTATATTGTAGAGGAGCTTGCAAAAAAGACCTCGGTCGCCGCATATCTCTGCATCCTGGCGACAGATTGCAGCATGATCTTTGCGGACAGTGCTTTTGGCGACTCCCCCCTGCAGTTTCGGGCAAGCGTCGGCACCCGCTATCCCGCTTATTGCAGCGGCAGCGGGAAAATGCTCCTGTCCTATCTTCTGGGCAGCGAGCAGGAGGAAAAGCTCTATGGGATCAATCTTTTCCCGTTTACGCCGACCACCATCACCAATGTGCAGAGGTTGAAGACGGAACTGGCTGAAATCCGCGAGCGTGGATGGAGCATGGACGACGGTGAGGGCGAAGCCAATCTGATTTGCTACGGGATGCCGGTTCTCTCAAAGGACGGACGATGCATCTGCGCGCTGAGCGTTTCCGGTTTGCAGCAAATCATGATTGATCGCCGCGAGGAGTTCTTCGAGGCGCTGAAGGACGGTGTGAAGAGTCTGGAGATCTATTCCGAATTGGTGGAAGAATACGTCGGCATGTATAACGGCTTGAAGCTCTGACGCACTCTGAGCAAATCAGAACAAGGCACATTGCCTCCACGGCAATGTGCCTTGTTCTCTCGTGTCCTACAAAAAAATGTGCACAATTTTGTGAGGATTACCGAAATCCATCTTTTTTTCGTTTTTTTGTTGACAAGTCTCTCGCAATATGATATGTTTTCTCCGTCCTTTATAGAGGAACACGTTTCTTATATCGAAATGCGAATGCCAACCAAATTTGCATCCCGAAACATGTTTTTATGGAAAGGACAAAATCATCATGAAAAAAGTCAGAGCCTTCACAGGTAAGTACCTGACCGTCATTATCATTGTGTTTACCGCACTTGGACTCGCAGTTCCCTCGTTTTGGAACACCATCTCCAGCCATTTGGTTCTGGATCAGCTGAAGGGGGCCGGCTTTGTGCTCAGCATCTGCATGATCTGCATGGGCACCACGCTCCGCGGTGAGGATGTCAAGTACGTACTTTCCCACCCCGTCAACATCGTGACCGGTATTCTGATGCAGTACATCATCATGCCGGTCGGTGCACTGCTGATCGCGAAGCTTTTCCATCTTGATCCCGTAATGACCTTTGGCCTGATCGTTCTGGGCGCAGTTCCCGGCGGCGTGGCCTCCAATGTATTTACCTTCATGGCCAACGGCGATGTGGCACTGTCCATCTCCACTACCATGTGCACCACGCTGCTTTCCCCTGTCCTGACGCCGGCTTTCGTCAAGCTCTTTGCCGGTGAGCTCGTTCAGGTCAGCTTCCTGACCATGTCTCTGCAGATCATGGAGCAGGTGGTTATCCCCATTTTCATCGGCGTCGGTCTGCATGCCCTTGCCAAAAAGTTTGTTGAGAAGAACGTGGACGGCTTCAGCGTCCTGAGCACCGTTTGCGTCTGCCTGGCGCAGGCCATGGTCGTTGCCGGCAGTGCCAAGGCCATGCTGAGTCTGTCCGTCATTAAGCCTCTTCTGGCTGCGTTCGTGCACTTTGCCTTCGGCGGCATCGTTGCCTTCGTGATCTGCAACTATGTGATCAAGATGGGTGACAAGCGCACCCGCGCTCTAACACTGGAGACCGCCATCCAGAACTCCGGCCTCGCTGCAACGCTGTCAAGCAACGTAGCGGCCGAGCAGGTCTCCAAGGGTCTTGCTACAACCGCCCCGGCCTTTGCAGTCCCCTGCGCCTGCGGCGCTGTGGTTGACCAGATTTTCGCCGCCGTCATTGCCAACTATTGCATCGCCAAGGACGCAAAGGCAGAAGCAGCACAAGCTAAATAAATACTCCCTTTCCCTCCTCTCCGTACGAAGGCCTGCACCGAACAACCGGCGCAGGCCTTTTCAGTGTTTGATTCATTCAGTCTTCAATCAGATTTTTCCGCACGATTTCCTCTGCACAATGACGGATGCTGTTCATTGCCTGCACCCATGCCAGTTGGTTTTCTGCTTTTAGCTGCTCGGTAACTCCCTCGCGCTCGGCCAGTTGGATCATAAGTCGATCCAGCATTTCCTCGGTGCTCCGATCTACTTCTTCCAGATGCGCGTTGATCGTTCCGCCCATCAGCATGGCATCATAAATTGGCTTTTGATGTGTGCGGAGAAACTGCCGCCTGCGTTCACCCCAGACGCCTATTTGAGGTGATTCCGGTGGGATCAGATCGGGGATCAGATAATCGCCTTCCCAATGGTAAGTCAATTCTTCTCTCATTCCAAAACTCTCCTCCAAAAGCTTGCGTCCGGGGTGTCGATGATCTTCAGGATCAGCCGCTCCAGATTAGGGCGGAGCAGACTGTCCGTGGGCAACTCATTGCGCCAATCATACAGCGCCTTGACGATCAGCTGCCGTTCATCGTCATTGATCTTGATTTTGTATCGCATGAAAAAAGCCCTCCTTCGCTTGATGGTTTCATCATAACGAAGGAGGGCGTTGCTGTCGAATGTGCGAAAACGGTTATTTGAAGTAGTCGATAAAAACAAGAAACCCGAACCCGTCGCCAATCGGTAAAAGGTTCGGATTTCGTTGCTTTGGTGGAGCGAAATGATTCAAATCCGTACAGAAAGACGCAAGAGAACGGTCTTCCGTTCTCTTGCGTCTTTCTTTTCGGATGACTCAGAACTCCACTTCGGTGAACAGATTGACCGGCTGAGCGCTCTCGCAGAGCTCTGCCAGCTTCGGCAAAATTCCGGTAAAGTGCTCGGTGGCGTTGTGGATGTCGATGGCCGCCTGATCCTTCCAGATCTCGATGAACGCCAGCGTGGCGGGATCGCCGATCAGCTCGTTGAGGGAGTAGGAGACGTTGCCCTCCTCGGCGCGGGACTTTTCCACCAGCTCCTTCGCCAGCGCCTTGAAGGTATCCACGCACTCTGCCTTTACTTTCATCACTGCTACGATTTTAATCATGATATTCCTTCCTTTCTGAATGTATTATCCCTGCACGGCCTGCCAGTCCAACTCGCCGGTCATGCCGAAGTCAATATAGATCACCTGACCGCTCAGGTAACTGCAGATATCGCTGCCGAAGAGCACCAGCGGCCAGCCCATCTCCTCAGGCTTGCCGGCGCGGCCGTTCCAGCTCTTGAGGAACAGCTCATACATGACGTTGGCTCCGCTGGCCTCGGAGCCGTCCTTACTGACAGCCAGATTGAAGTCCTTGATGATGGCCGTCTCGGTGAAGCTGGGGCCGATGGCATTGATGCGCACCTTACGGCCGATGAACTCCGGCGCACGGCACCTGGACTTCACATAGGCGCTGACGCACTGCTTTGAGAACTGATAGGGATCGGGCGCGCCTTCCTCGGCGAACATGCCGACATTCGCCTCGACCCACTGCTCCGCCTCCTCAAAGCTCGCGGTGTTCAACAGCGCGCCGACGTTCTTCATGTTGCCGGGCCAGCCGTAGCCGCCGGTGGAGGAGATGAACGTCACGGAGCCGCCGTCCACGATGCGGGGCAGCAGCTGCTCCACCATGTATCGCTGGCCGACGAAGTTGGTCATCTGGATGAACTTTTCGCGATCCGGCTTCAGGCCTACACCATGGCACATGAACAGAACGTCGATCTTCTCGGGAAGCTGGGAGATGACGCTGTCGATCTCGGATTTCACGGACAGGTTGCCTTTGAACTGCGCCTCCACCGGCAGGTCGCAGGGCTTGCTGTTGACTACGGCGTAGACCTTTGCGCCGAGAGACAGCAGCAGCTCCGTGGCACAATAGGCCATGCCGGAGGCCGCGCCGGTGATGACGACGGTTTTGCCTTCATAGCCAAGCAGTTTTTCGATTTCCATAGTGCATACTCCTTTTCAAAGATATTTCGATCATGAAACGGGATTTCCGATTCGTTTTTCTATCAGCAGTAAAACACGGTCGAGCCCCACGGCGAGAATTGCCGAGAGCAGGCTGCCCCAGAGAATCTTGGCGGTGTCGAGCGTTCTCAGACCGTCGAAGAGCAAGGTTCCGAGACCGCCGGCATTGATAGAGGCCGCGATCGTGGCGATGCCGACGGTGGAGACCAGCGCGATGCGCAGTCCCGCGAGCAGAGCACCCTTGGCCAACGGCACCTGCACCTTCCACAGCGTCTGCAGGTGGGTCATGCCCATGCCGCGCGCCGCCTCGACGACGCTTTTGTCCGCGCCGTCCAGCCCCGCGAGGAAGTTTCTCAGCAGCAGATACTGGTTGTAGATCACGAGCGCGACGATGGCGGTTTTCCGCCCCAGACCCGTCACCGGGATCAGCAGCGCGAGCAGCGCCAGGCTGGGTACGGAATAGACCATGGAGAGCACGTTCAGCACCACGCGGGAGAGGCGTTTGGAATAGCTGCACAGTACCGTGAGCCCCGCCGCCAGCACAAGCGAGATCAGCAGCGTGATGACCACGATCTCCAGATGCTCCGCAAAGGTGGTGAGCAGGCGGTCTCCGTATCGGGAAGCATACTGGATCATACGTATTCCCTCCAGAAGGCCTCCTTTGCCCTGGCGGAATCCACCAACGACTTCACGAAGGGATCTGCAGGGCTGCGGATGATGGTCTCCGGCGTATCGAACTGCAGGAGGCGTCCCTCGTTCATGATCATGACGCGGTCGCCCAGCTTGAAGGCCTCCTCAATGTCGTGCGTGACAAAGAGAAAGGTCTTCCCGGTCTCCCGGTGGAGCGCCGACAGCTCCGACTGAAGCTTTTCCCGCGTGATGGAGTCGATTGCCCCGAAGGGCTCATCCATGAGCAGGATCTTCGGGTCGACGGCGAGAGCGCGGGCGAGTCCTACGCGCTGCTGCTGCCCACCGGAGAGCTGCGTGGGATAGCGGTTGCAAAACTCCGAGGGCTCCAGCCCCACCATGGAGAGCAGCTCGTCCACACGCGCGGCGATCTTGTCCTTGTCCCATTTTAGGAGCTTCGGCACGACGGCGATGTTGTCCCCAACGGTGTAGTGCGGGAACAGGCCGATCTGCTGGATCACATAGCCGATCCGCCGCCGCACCTTGACCACGTCCACGGTGCTCACATCCTCCCCAAAGAGGACGATGCTGCCGGAGTCCGGCTCATAGAGGCGGTTGACCATCTTTAAGAGCGTGGTTTTGCCGCAGCCGGAGGAGCCGAGGATCGTGATGAACTCGCCTTCCTCCACGGTGAAGGACACGTCATTCACCGCCGCATAGCCCGCGCCGGGAAAGGTCTTGCTGATGTTTTGAAATGTAATGGCGACTGCCATAAGCGCCACTCCTTACTTGCAATTGGTCTCGTAAAACTCCTTCGCCACCTCGGTATACTCCATGTGATCGATGTCTACCTTGGCATTGAGAGCGACCATGGTCTCGGTATCGAGCTTGGCGCTGACGGCATTGAGAATGTCCGCGATCTCAGGATGCGCCTCCAGCACCTCGCTGCGGATGATGGGTGCGAGATAGTACGGCGGCCAGAAGCCGAGATTATCCTCCAGATAGGTGAACAGCTCGCGGTTCACCAGCTGCGCGTCCGTGGAGTAGCCGGGGCAGGCGTCCGCCTCATTCTGCTCCAGGATCTGATACTTGATGCCGTTGTCATAGACGTTGATGGAGGCAAAGTTGAACGGGCCGTAGACCTTTTCCAATCCGGGGATGCCGTCCTCACGGTACTCAAATTCACCCTGGGAGCAGACGCGGATGTGCTCCGCCTCCCGCTGGAGATCCGACATGGTGTAGATGTTGTACTGCTCGGCTGCCTCGGTGCGGATGGCAATGCCGTTTCGGTTGTTGATGGCGGTGGAATCCAGCCAGGTGATGTTGAATTGCTCCTGATAGGCGTCCTTGACGGTGTTGTAGACCACATCGGGGTCGCTGTTCATCTCCATCTGCAGCACGGCGAGCAGACCCGTGCCGGTGTACTCCGGATAGAGGTCGATCTCATCGGACGTGATCGCCGTGTGGACGACGGAGCCCGCGATGTTCTGCTTGCGCTCAACGGTGTAGCCTGCGTCCTCCAGCGCGAGGGCATAGATCTCCGAGACGATCAGACTCTCGGTGAAATCCTTGGAGCCAATGCGAATGGCAGCGCTCTCGTTGCTCGGTTTGCCGCAGGCAAAGAGCGACAGGCTGAGCGTCAGCGCCAGCAGCAGGGTGATGATTCGTTTCATGGTTTTGCCTCCTTGTTCAAATGGTCGTATGCTTGAGTGCGCGACGTTCCAACAGCGCAAAAATCAATCCGGTAGAAAGGCTCAGCAGCGCGACAGACACGCCGCCGATGAGCAGAAGATCGGTTTTGAAAAGTCCGATCCCCGCGAAGATCAGATCACCCAGACCGCCCGCGCCGATCTTGGCGGCGAGGGTTGCGCTCGCGACGATCTCTACTGCTGCGGTCTTGATGCCGGTGAGGATTATCGGCATAGCAAGCGGAAAGCGTATCTTCTGCCAGACCTGCCGATCCGTCATGCCGACGGCCTCGGCGGTCTCCAGCATGAAGGGCAGCACGCCGGAGAGCCCCGCAACGGTGTTCATCAGAATCGGCGGCACGGCCAGCAGCACCAGCGCTACCACGGCAAAGTCGGATCGTAGCCATGTCGTTC
>JAZPZZ010000013.1:0-7745 GCA_045544935.1 Oscillospiraceae bacterium
GCCGGCATACATGACGATGACCTCGTCGCACAGCTGGGCGACGACGCCGAGATCGTGCGTGATCATGATGATGGCCATGCCGATCTCCTCCTGCAGCTGCTGCATGAGCTCGAGAATCTGCGCCTGGATCGTGACGTCCAGCGCGGTGGTCGGCTCATCGGCGATGAGGATATCCGGCTCGCAGGCGAGCGCCATGGCGATCATCACGCGCTGGCGCATGCCGCCGGAATGCTCGAACGGATACTGCTTCATGCGGCGCTCCGGCTCGTTGACGTTGACGAGGCGGAGCATCTCGACCGCGCGGTCCCAGGCCTGCTTGCGGTCGCGGTTGGTGTGGAGCATGATGGCCTCGACAAGCTGATGCCCGATGGTGTAGGTCGGGTTCAGGCTGGTCATCGGGTCCTGAAAGATGATGGAAACTTTGTTGCCGCGGACGGTCTTCATGACCTTTTCGCCCGCGCCGACGAGCTCCTGCCCGTCGAGCTTGATGGAGCCGCCGACGATCTTGCCGGTGGACGCCAGAATCTGCATGATGGAATACGCGGTGACGCTCTTGCCGGAGCCGGATTCGCCCACGATGCCGAGCACCTTGCCGCGTTCCAGATTGAACGAAATGCCGTTGACGGCCTTGACCTCGCCCGCGTCCGTAAAGAAGGAGGTGCGCAGGTCTCTGACTTCTAACAGTGCCATTTGCCTTCCTCCCTTCTCAACCGTTCAGCTTCGGGTCAAACGCGTCGCGCAGACCGTCGCCGAAGAGGTTCAGGCCAAGCACGATCAGCGAGATCACGATGGCCGGGATGACGAGGCGGTAGGGATAGCTCTGCAGGCCGTTGAGCGCGTCGGACGCAAGAGAGCCGAGCGAGGGCATCGGCGCGTTGACGCCGAGGCCGAGGAAGCTCAGAAAGCTCTCGGTGAAGATCGCGTTCGGGATCTGCAGCGCGGCGGAGATGATGACGACGCTGATGCAGTTCGGGATGAGGTGCTTGCGCACGACCCAGCTGCCCTTGGCGCCGGTCGCCTGCGCGGAGAGGACGTACTCCTGCTCGCGCAGCGAGAGGATCTGGCCGCGGATGAGACGCGCCATGCTGACCCAGTAGAGGATCGCGAAGACGATGAAGAGGCTGATGATGTTCGAGCCGATGGAGGCGAGGGCCGTGCCGTCGATGGCGGGGCCAATCGTCTGCTTGAGCACGGTGGACAGCAAAATGACCATGAGCATATCGGGCAGCGAGTAGATCACGTCCACGATGCGCATCAGGATCAGGTCCACCTTGCCGCCGGCGTAGCCCGCGATGGAGCCGACGAGCGTGCCGATGACGAGGACGATGATGCTCGCGAAGAAGCCGACGGCGAGCGAGACGCGCGTGCCGTAGATGACGCGGATGAAGTAATCGCGGCCGGCGTCGTCCGTGCCGAAGACGTGCGGGAAGACCTTCTCCCCCGCGTCGATGCGCTTGAGCTCGGTGGAGCCGTACTCAATCGGATGCAGGTTCTTAAACGAGGCGTCGACCGGCTTGCCGGGCGTGACGCCGAGCTGGTTTTCGTAGCTGTAGGGCCAGAACATGGGCACAAAGATACTCGAGAGCGTGATCACGACGATGACGATGAAGCTCACGAACGCGACCTTGTTCTTCACCAGACGCTTGACGCCGTCCTTGAAGAAGGTGGACGACTCGCGCATCTGCACCATGTATTCTTTTTCTTCCTCCGTGGCCGGAATGAACTGATCCAGGTCAACCTGAAGGCTGAGCGGTTTTTTCTCCATGATTCGCCGCCTCCTTATTCCAGATTGATTCTGGGGTCGACAACCTTATAGAGAATGTCGGTGACCAGATTCATAATGACGATGAGCGAAGCGAGGATGATCGTCGTGCCCATGATGAGGGGATAGTCGCGGCCGGTGATGCTGTTGACAAAGGCGCGGCCGATGCCGGGGACGGCAAAGATCTTTTCCACGACGAGGGAGCCCGTGACGATATAGGCCAGCATGGGGCCGAAGTACGTGAGCACGGGGATGAGGGAATTCTTCAGCGCGTGGCCGAAGATGATCCGCCAGCCGGAGACGCCCTTGGCCTTCGCGGTGCGGATATAGTCCTGACCGAGCACGTCGAGCATGCTCGAGCGGGTCAGACGCGTGATGTAAGCGGCGGGATAGAGCGCGAGCGTGATGATCGGCAGAACGAGGCCGGACGCGCCCGCCTTGGCGCTGGCGTTGGCCGGAAGCCAGCCCAGCTTGATGGCAAATAAGACCAGCAGCAGCGAGCCCATGATGAACGCGGGCATGGAGACGAACGCCGTCGTGAGCACCATGATAAAGCGGTCGATGAGCTTGTTGCGGCGCAGGGCGGCCACGGCGCCGAGGATGATGCCGACGATCGCGGCGGCCACGGCGGCGATGACGCCGAGCTTGGCGGAGGTCTTCATGCCGTCGCCGATGATGTCCGTGACCATGCGGCCGCGCTGCTTGAGGCTCGGGCCAAAATCGAACTTCGTGACGATATCCTTGAGATAAGTGCCGTACTGCGTCATGAGGGGCTTATCGAGGCCGTATTTGGCCTCCATGGCCGCCTGCACGGCGGGCGTGGTCGCCTTCTCGCCGACGAACGGGCCGCCGGGAACCGCGTGCATGACGAAAAACGTGACCGTGATGACGACCCACACCGTGAAAATCGCCAGCACGAGACGCTTGAGAATGTAAACGAGGGTTTTGGAATTCATTTGCAGCCTTCCTTACGGAAATCATATTCTGTCAGTCGGGCAGAATATAGCTTCCCCAATCTAAAAAACTGTTTCACATTTTAGCACTGTGAATCGAAAAAAGCAACCCTGTTCGATGCTTCCACGCAACATTTCGTTGATTTCCCGGAAAAATCGCTTGCAGGGCGCGTCGGTTTGCGTTACAATGGCGAAAAAAATTTGAGAAGGGAATCATGCATGGAATTTACTGGTTTTTTGCCGGAGGCGAGCGCCTTTCTCTGGGAGCTCCGGTTCAACAATGAGCGCCCCTGGTTCAACGCCCACAAGGAGGAATTTCTCTCGCTGGTGGACCGCCCGTTCCGCGCGCTGGCGGACGAGGTGTTTGAGCGGATGCAGGAGGCGTTTCCGAAGCGGGAGTGGTATGTGCACGTCTCGCGCATCTACCGCGACGCGCGGCGGCTCTACGGCCGCGGGCCGTACAAGGACCATCTCTGGTTCACGCTGCGGTGCGACGCCTCGAAGGACGAGGAGGTGCCGGGGTTTTACTTCGGCTTCGACCCGGAGGGCTACGACTACGGCATGGGCTACTGGAGCTCACGGGCGCAGCTGATGGAGCGCTACCGCCGCGTCACGCTCGCCAATCCCAAGCCGCTCGAGACGCTCGCGCGGCGGCTGGAAAAGCAGGACACGTTCTCGCTCGGCGGCGAGACGTACAAGCGGCCGAAGGCGGAGCACTCTCCCCTGCTCGACCCCTGGCTGAACCGGAAATGGATCGCCGTCGGCTGCGAAAAGGGTCACGACGACCTGTCGCGGAGCCATGCTCTCGCGGACGAGGTCGTGAAGGGCTTTACGTTCCTCGTGCCGTATTATGATTATTTTGACGGCCTGCGGCATATCGCGGATTGAATATGAAAAAGGACACGCTTGGAGCGTGTCCTTTTTTCATAAGCAAAACGGACGATTTAAAAATCGTCCGTTTTGATACTCGCGCTCCATCGCCCTTCGGTTGGTCGGCGCGAGGGCTCGCCGCGTCGCCACAAGCTTCATATCCCTTGCTTCCCCGCAAACGGGAAAGCAAGCTCATTTCGCTGCGGCTCCTTACCAAATCAAAGCAAGTGCTTTGATTTGGAGAGGAAGAATGGGGGCGCGGATACAGAGCCGTCGCGCCTTAGCGCGACTGCGGCGTGGAGCAAACCCATTCTGACGATGCCGCACATGTCGCCGGAAAAACGGATTTGATTGATTCGCGCTGATGCGCGAACTCTGCGAGGCAATTATGAATCTCTCAGGTTGAACGTGATAATTGCCAAAATGCTACCGCGGAGGCGGCGGCGACGTTGAGGCTGTCGACGCCGTGGGACATGGGGATCTTGACCGTATAGTCGCAGTCGGCGATCGTTTTGGCGGCAAGGCCGTCGCCCTCCGTGCCGAGGATGACGGCGAGCTTTTCCTCCGCCATCAACGCGGGATCATCGATGGAGACGGAATCGTCCTCGAGCGCCATGGCGGCGGTTTTGAAGCCGAGGGCGCGCAGCCGCTCGAGACCCGGGTGCGGCCAGTCGGAGACGCTGCCGCCGATCTGCGTCCACGGGATCTGGAAGACCGTGCCCATGCTGACGCGGGCGCTGCGGCGGTAGAGCGGGTCGGAGCAGGCGGGCGTTAAGAGCACGGCGTCCATGCCGAGGGCGGCGGCGGAGCGGAAGATCGCGCCGACGTTCGTGGGGTTCATGACGTCCTCGAGCACGACGATGCGCCGCGCGTTTCGGCAGACCTCCTCCACGGTGGGAAGATCTTTGCGGCGCATGGAGCAGAGCACGCCGCGCGTGAGCTTATAGCCCGTGATCTGCTCGAGCACCTCCATTGGCGCTGTATAGACCGGCACGCCGCAGCGCGCGATCACGTCGGCGGCCTGCCCCTCGATGTGCTTTCGCTCCATGAGGAGCGTGACGGGCTCGAAACCTGCGTCGAGCGCGCGGTGGATGACCTTGGGGCTCTCGGCAATGAAGAGGCCCTCCTCGGGCTTGTCGCGGTTCATGAGCTGGCGCTCGGTCAGACGCGCGAAGGCGTCGAGATTCTCATCGGAAAAATCTGTGATCTCAATGATCTCCATGGGTGACTCCTAAAACGTAAAAGATACTTTGGTAAAATCGCGGCCGAGGTCCTCGAGCAGGCTCTCGATATAAGAGATGGTGAAGGCGTCCGTCTCGCGCCAGCGGCGCAGCAGCGCGTCGTTTTGCTCGGCGAGGTCCATGCGGCCGGAGAAATAGGCGGTGTTCAGATCGGCGAGATAGTCCGCCATGCCCGCATCGCCCGCGGCCATGCCCTGATGGAAGGCGTTGGCCCGGAAGAAGGCCGTCGCCTCTGATTGCAGTTCGGCGGAAACGGCGGAGCGGGCGGCATAGTCCCCGCCCTCTGATGTGAGGCGCAGAACGCCGCAGGGGCAGTCGAGAACGGAGAGCGCGCCCGTGACGATCTCGGTGAGGCATCCGGTCTGCCTCACATGCTGGACGTGCATATGGCCGGAGAGGTTCAGCGCCACGTGATACTGCCGGTACAGGCGCAGAAGGCGATCGCGGTTCGTGATGACGAAGCCGTCGGCAAAGCGGGAATTGTGCTGCAGGACGGTCTGGTGCGAGACGGCAACGATGCGCTCGCCGGCTTCTGCCGCCGCCTGCAGCTGCGACTCGATCCAGGCGAAGGTCTCGTCCGGAATCGTATCGTTCCCGGCGCCGGCGTTGCAGTCGACAAAGAGGATGCGCAGGCCGGCGCAGAGGCGAAAGACATAGCTGAGGGAGTGTTCGTCCGCGCTCATCGCCTCGTCATAGCCGAAGCCGGCGTAGAGATGGCGGAAATCGGCGGCGGTGATGCTCTCGACCGGGGTGATCTGATCGCCCTCGAAGCGGGCGGCGTCGGGCCGGTCGAGATCGTGGTTCCCCGGCAGGACGAGCACGGGCACGCCCTGCGCCTCCAGCGCGGCGCACCTGGCGGCGAACGCCTCATGGCTCTCGCGCTCGCCGTTGAACGTGAGGTCGCCCGAGAGAATCAGCGCCGCAGGGCGCTCGGCGGCGGCGCGGTCAAAGAGCGCGTCGGTGATCTCTCCGATGCGCTGCATATACTTTCCGTCGGCATGCGTGACGATGTTCTCAAACGCGGCGCCGCCGTCGGTGAGGCTCGGCGCGAGATAGTGCGGATCGGCGGCGACCAGGATCGTCACCGGCTGCATGGGCACATAGGACACTTCGACCCCCTCCTCCCCGGGAGACAGACGCGCGAGCAGCACGAGCGCCGCCGCGGCAAGACACAAAAACAGGACGGGTGTTTTCCACTTCATGCGATTCACTCCTGCTCATATTGTAGCGGAAAAACAGCCCGTCGTAAAGAGAAAAGCGCCCTCTTGAGGGCGCTTTTCCGATTGATGTGCGGTTTAGAAATCCCAGGGGAAGAGGGCGTGGCCGCTCATTACGAGATCCGTGGCGGCTTCGATGGTTTTGAACTCGTCCGTCGTGACGGTGACGCTGCCGTCCTTGTGCGTCGTCGTCTCAACGATGGAGGTGGTGCGGCCGTCCTTATCAACATTATAACGATAGGTCGACGTATCCACGTCGCCGTCGCTGGTCTTGTAGACCTGCTTGACAATGCTGCCGGACGCGTCATATTCATACGTATAATCAACCCAATACAGCTCATCGCCATAGTTCGATTCGTAGCGATCGCGCGTCACGCGCCCATCCTTGTCATACTCATAAGTATCAACAGAGGTCGGGGTGGTCTGGTTGTCCGGGCTGAAGCTCTCGCGCTTCGTCATGTTGCCGTCCTTGTCGTAGCTCATACGGGCGGTCAGCTTGCCGTTGCCGTCCTTCGTGGCAATGACGCGGTCCGAATCGCCGTCATACTCATACACGGTGACATACGAATCGCCGTCATCAAATTTTGTGGTCTCCTTGACGACGCGGCCGAGGGCGTCCTTCTCCGTTGTGACCGTGGCGTTTCGTTCACCGTCGCCCCCGACGTCAAATGTGCCTTCCGGCGTCTCGCGCTTGACGTACTGGCCCTTGGCGTCGAAGAAGTGCTTCTCCCACTGCTTGCCGTCGAGCGAGGTGACGCGGATATTGAGGGCGTTGGCGTCATACTCAAAGATGTAGCCGCTCTCACCGTCCGCGCTCTTGATGGTCTCCTTGACGAGAACGGTGTACTCGGCATAGAACGCGCGATACAGGAACGTGACGATCTGGCCGCGGGTGCAGGGATCGGCCGGCCCGAAGGTGGTTTCCGTCTTGCCGGTGGTGATGCCGTTTTCATAGGCCCAGAGGATGGCGGTGTAGGAATAGGCGCTCTTGTTCTGCACGTCGGTGAAGGGGGACTTGGTGAGGCTCGTCTTCGGCTCGCCCATGGCGCGCCAGAGGAACGTGGCGACCTGCTCGCGCGTGCAGGGGTTGTCGGGGCTGAAGTGCTTGGCGTCCGTGCCGGTGGTGATCTTCTCACGGGCGGCCCAGACGGCGGAATTGTAATAGTAATCGTTCGTCTTGACGTCCTCGAAGGGGTTGGTGATGGTCATCTTCTCCTCGTTGCCGATGGCACGCCAGAGGAACGTGACAACCTGCGCGCGGGTGCACGTCAGGTCCGGGCCGAAGATGGTTGCAGTCATGCCTTTGGTGATCTGGGGCTTGTGGTTCACGGCCCAGTCGACGGCGTCATAATAATACGCGCCTTCCTTGACGTCCGTGAACGTCGCCGCGGCCGCGCCGAACGGCAGCAGCGAAAACGCCATGCACAGCACCAGAACGATTGCGATCCATGTTCTTTTCATAAGATTCTCCTTTTCGTTTATTTGCCGGTGTCGAATCAAGTTTATCATAGATCCGGTAATATGTAAACCATCGGAATTGACAAAAAACCGGTTTTCTGTACAATAGAAGTACCAAATACAGGGAGGCTTGCGCCATGTTTGAGCTGATTGAGATCACTGAGCGGTGCTGGTACATCGAGAGCCCGGCCAAAATCGGGCTGGTGCGGCTGGAGGGCGACGAGGTCTGCCTGATCGACAGCGG
>JAZPZZ010000014.1:0-3944 GCA_045544935.1 Oscillospiraceae bacterium
TGTTGTCTCCCTAAGACCGCTTGGCCTCCGACTGCGTGGGGAAGCCGGCGCCGCCGCGGCCGCGCAGGCCGGAATCGGAGACTTCCTTGATGACCTCATCGCCCGAGAGCTCGAAGAGGGACTTCACGAGCGCTTCGTAGCCGCCGATGGAGAGATATTCCTCGACGGACTCGGCGTCGATATGACCGCAGTGCTCGAGCACGCGGCGGGTCTGCAGCTTGTAGAACGGGATGTCCTCCTGGCGCTTGCACACGCCGTCCTTGCCCTGATAGCCGAGACGGTCGATGAATTCGCCGCCGATGATGGTCTTCTGGATGATCTCATCGACGTCGTCCACGGAGACCTTGGTGTAGAGCCAGCCTTCCGGCTCGATGCGGACCAGCGGGCCCTTTTCGCAGAAGCCGTGGCAGCCGGACTTCTTGAGACCGATGGCGTCGCCGCCGTGGTTGTCATTGAGCGCGACCTCGCAGGGCACGCCCAGCGCGTCCATGCGGTCCTTCAGCGCCTGATACACGTTCAGGTTGCCGCCGGCGACGCAGCCGGTGCCGCAGCAGACGAGGATTTTCCGCTTTTCCGCTTCGCGCGCCGCCATGCAGGCCTGCTGCAGGGCACGGAACTCGGAAAGCGATGCGAGTCTTTGTCTCATCTTCTCAGGCCTCCTCTCTGAGATCCGCCACCAGATCCTTGGCCTTGTCGGGCGTCATGGCGGCGTGGACCGTGTCGTTCACCATAACCACCGGAGAGAGGCCGCACGCACCCAGACAGGACACGATCTCAATGGTGAACAATCCGTCGTCCGAAATGGACTTTTTCTCCGTCAGACCCGTGGCCTCCTGCAGGGCCTGGAGCACATCAGCGGATTTGCGAACATGGCATGCCGTGCCCCGACATACCTTGAGGACATACTTGCCCTTCGCATCCAGGGAGAAGTTGCCGTAGAACGTAGCCACACCGAAGAGGTCGGACTCGCTCATACCGGTCTTCGCCGCGATATGCTCCAGGGCCTCCTGGGGCAGATAGCGATAGACTTCCTGTACGTCCTGCATGATGGCGATGATCATGGATTTATCGTTGTTGTGACGCTCCAGGATCTCGTCAATGACCTTCATGTCAAGCTGCTGCATGGTATCGCTCCCTTAGACTCAATTTGTACGGCTTAAAACCGTCCAGCTTGACTCCATTATATAAAATTGTCAAAGCGATTTCAATACGGCGTTATGAACAAATTTTGCCTGTTTTTAAACGAATTGTGCAAAAAATGACAATTTAATAATCAACACTTTGTCCAGAACTGACGAATAATCTTCTTTGTCACAATCCAGTTTTTGACTGGCATCGAAAAAAGTGATGGTTTTCATCGGTTTTGTTAATCCATAAACTCGACGAAAAAGCATAAAAGGGACTGCCGCAAATGCGGCAGTCCCCGGGGTGCTATAGGGGGTTTGCTTACTCGACGGTGGTGTACATGAAGTACTTGTAGCCGAGCGGGTTGGAGAAGAAGCCGTCCACACCGGAGCTGATCATGAACAGATCGGTGTAGTAGTAGATCGGGCAGATGCAGCCGGTCTCCATGAGCATATCCTCAGCAACGTGCATCATGGCGAAACGGGTCTCGGGATCGGTGCAGGACTTGATGGCGGAGATGAGCACGTCATAGGTCTCGGCCCAGGTGCCGTTCTCAACCTTGGTGTCCAGACCGAAGGGGGTCAGATCGAGGCTGTAGTTCGCGACAGCAGCGTGATCGCCCTTGCCGAACTGCACGTCATTGTTGCCGGAAGCGGTGGTCCACATATCCAGGAAGCAGATGGGATCGTTGTAGTCGGCAACCCAGCCGTTGCGGGCGATGGAGTAATCGCCGGCCTTACGGGTGTTCAGGAAGGTGGCCCACTCCTGATTCTCCATGTTCATGGTGATGCCGACAGCGGCCAGAGCGCTCTGCAGATACTCACCGATGGCCTTGTGGGCGTCGGAGGTGTTGTAGAGGTAGGTCATGGTCGGGAAGTCGGTGAACTTGCCGGAGGCCTCGTCGAAGGTGTAGTACTTCTTGAGGGTCTCGACAGCGGCGTTGAAGTTCTCCTCGAGGGAGTCCTCGTCGACCTTGTAGTAGCCGACAAAGCCGTCGTTGTGGCCGGCGTTCTTGTAGAACTCAGAGCCGTCGGGCTCGGTCATGCCCATGGCGACGAAGGAGGAAGCGGGAACCTGACCGCCCTGCGCAACATCGTTGACGATGTAGTTGCGGTCGAACAGCAGGCCGATGGCCTGACGGATCTCAGCCTTGGCGTTCTCGGCCTCAACGCCGGTGAGGCTGCTGCCCTCGGGCAGGATGTCCTCGTTGATGTTCCAGCAGACGTAGTAGGTGCCGATCTGGCCCTCGACCTGGAACTCATCCGGATAGTCGGCCTTCAGAGCGGCGATCTCGTTGGTGGGAACGTCATCGATGAAGTCCCAGTCGCCGTTCTTGAAGTTGGTGAGCATGTTGTTGGCATCGTCAGACAGATAGAACTCGATGGTGTCCATCGTGACGGAGTCAGCGTCGGGGTGGTTGGGGTTCTTCTGGAGGGTGATCAGGCTGTTGTGATCCCAGCCGGCGAGGGTGTACATGCCGTTGCAGACATAGGTGGAGGGATCGGTGGCCCAGGCTTCGTCCGCGACGACGTCCTCACGAACGGGGAAGTAGGTCGGGAAGGCAAGCAGCTCGTTCCAGTAGGGGATCATGCTGGCGGTGGTGACCTCGAGGGTCTTGTCGTCGATGGCCTTGACGTTCAGAGCGGCGTCCTCGGCAGGCTCGTCGGCCCAGACATCGTCATAACCGTCAACAACCTCGAACATGTAGCCATAGTCGGCGGCCAGCTCCTGAGAAGCGGCGCGCTGCCAGGCAAACGCGAAGTCGCCCGCGGTCACAGGCTGACCGTCGGACCAGACCAGACCGTCACGCAGGGTGTAGGTGTAGGTGACGGTGCCGTCTTCGTTCTCAACGCCTTCCACGAGCTCCTCGGCGGCGTCAGGGGCGATGACCAGGTTGCCGTCGGCATCCTGGGACCACTTGGCCAGACCGGAGAACAGGTGGGCAAGCAGGGTGGCGCCGTCAACCGCGGAGTTGAGGGCGGGGTCGATGGTGTCGGGCTCGGAGGCCAGGCACACAGCGAGGGAGCTGCCGGCTGCAGCGGGCTCAACAGCAGCAGAGCCCTCAGCGGGCTGCTCCTGCTTGCTGCCGCAAGCCGCCAGTGCAAGGACCATGGCGAGAACCAGGATCAATGCGGCGATTCTTTTCTTCATTGTGTTCGTCCTTTCTTGAACAGATTTAATTAACTGCCTGTGGCAGATAATTGCGTCAGTTGATCTCTTTTACCCGATGACACGCGACGAAGTGGCCCTTTTCGACCTCTTTGAACTCGGGCATGCTCTCGGCGCAGGCCTCCTTGGCGTACTGGCAGCGCGTGCGGAACGGGCAGCCGCTCGGCGCGTTCAGCGGGCTCGGGATATCGCCCGTGAGGACGATGCGCTTGTTGGCGCGGGCCGCCTTCGGGTCCGGCAGCGGCACGGCGGAGAGCAGAGACTTGGAATAGGGGTGCAGCGGGTGGTCGTAGATCTCCCCTGCCGGCGCGAGCTCGACCATGCGGCCGAGGTACATGACGGCGATGCGGTCGGAGATATGGCGCACGACGAGAAGGTCGTGGGCGATGAAGAGATACGTCAGCCCCAGGCGATCCTGCAGCTCATCGAACATGTTGATGACCTGCGCCTGAATGGACACGTCCAGCGCGGAGACGGGCTCGTCGCAGACGATGAAGGCCGGATCGACCGCGAGGGCGCGGGCGATGCCGATGCGCTGGCGCTGGCCGCCGGAGAACTCATGGGCATAGCGGGAGGCGTGCTCGCTGTTGAGGCCGACATGCCCCATCAGCTCGAGAATGCGCTCCTCGCGCTCCTTCTTATTGGAATAG
>JAZPZZ010000015.1:0-5270 GCA_045544935.1 Oscillospiraceae bacterium
TCGCTTCCATACTTCTCCTTTAGCATACTCTTATTTTCCATTAAAACAAATAAGAATCCACCGGCTTAGCCGGTGGATTCTTATTCATTCACCCTCAATCACGAGGTTGTCGATGCCGTTTTTCTCAAACTCGTCAAAGTATTTGTTGATCCGTTCGATCAGCTCCGGGTCGGTCTCCGGCAGCGTCTCGCCGTTTTCCAGATCGCGCCGCGCCATCTCCTCGGCCAGAATGTCGAAGAACACCGCGTCCTCATAGTCCGCGATCGCCTCGTGGATGCCGCCGCGCTCATAGGCGGGGGAGGGGAACGTGTGGCTGTACCATTTTGTCACGAGCGCGCGCATGCCGTGCTCTGGGCAGAGCTGGAAGATCTTCTCCTGCAGATTGTCGTAATCCTCAATCCGATCGTCGCCCCGCGCGGAGTTCATAATCCAGTTTCCCGTGTACACCAGATCCAGCAGCAGCCGAAACTCCTTTTCCGTCAGCTCAATGTTCATCAGCGCGCCCTCCTTTGGCTCTTTGTGGAATATGCGGACATTATACCAGACAGGCCAGTGAAAATCTACCTATTTTTCTGTTGTAAAATAGGCAAAAATAAGGTATAGTAATATTTTGAATTCAAGCAAAGACAAGGTGTTTTATGAAAGATGTGATGATCCGGATTCTCGCCACCCAGACCGGCGACGATCCCCGAGAGCAGACGGAGCTCGCGGAGTTTTCCACCGAGGGACAGATGGAATGTCTCGACGGCGCCGGCACGCTCACCTATCGCGAGAGCGAGCTCACCGGCATGGAGGGCACCGTCACCACCATCGCCTTCACGCCCGACGGCGCCGTGCTCACGCGGCAGGGCAGCGTCACCGGCCGCATGGACTTCTCTCCCGGCGAGCGCAACACGTTTCTCTATGAAACGCCCTACGGCACCGCCACCGTGGGTCTGGAGACCAAGCGCTATGCCTCCGCGCTCACCGAGCAGGGCGGCACGCTGGAAATTGAATACGTCATCGACTTTGACCACGCGTTCGTCGCGCTCAACCAGATGCGTATCACCGTCATGGAAAAGAAAGAATACTGAGATAGAGGTAAACGATTATGAACTGCATTGAACAGGCAAAGCAGGCGCTCGACGCGCTGCTGCATCAGGCGTTTGATTCCGCCGTCGCCGCGGGCGAGTTTCCCGCGGAGGGCGAGCTGCGCGGCGGCGTGGAGCAGCCGAAGGACTCCGCCAACGGCGATTTCGCCGCCAACCACGCCATGGCCTCGGCCAAGGCGCTGCGCATGCCCCCGCGCAAGATCGCCGAGACACTCGTGTCGCACCTGAATCTCGCGGAAAGCTGGTTTGCCTCCGCCGAGGTCGCGGGCCCCGGCTTTCTGAACTTCCGCCTTTCTCCCAAGTGGTATGCCGACGTCCTGCAGAGCATCGAGTCTGAGGGCGCGGACTACGGCCGCGTGGACGACGGCCACGGCGAGAAGGTCATGGTCGAGTTCGTCTCCGCCAACCCCACCGGCCCCATGACGATCGGCAACGCCCGCGGCGGCGTGCTGGGCGATGCGATGGCCGCCGTGCTCGACCGCGCGGGCTATGACGTCTGGCGCGAGTTCTATGTCAACGACGCCGGCAACCAGGTCGATCTCTTCGGCCGCAGCATCGAGGCGCGCTACCTCCAGCTCATCCAGGGCGAGGACGCCGTCGAGTTTCCCGATAACGGCTACCACGGCGACGATATCAAGGCCCTCGCCAAGCTCATCTATGAGCGCGACGGGGAGAAATACCTCACGGTCGATTCCGCCGAGCGCCGCGCGGCGTTCGTGGCCTTCGGTCTGCCGTATAACATCGAGCGTATGCAGCGCGATCTCGAGCGCTACCGCATCCACTTCGACCAGTGGTTCCTCGAGAGCAGCCTGCACAATTCCGGCTACGTGGCCGAGACCGTGAAGCTCCTCGAGGACGCCGGCCTCACCTATGAGAAGGACGGCGCGCTCTGGCTCAGGAACACCGACCTCGGCGCCGATAAGGACGAGGTTCTCCGCCGCTCCAACGGCTTCTATACCTACTATGCCGTTGACGTCGCCTACCACCGCAATAAGTTCATCGAGCGCGGCTTCGACCGCGTCATCGACGTCTGGGGCGCCGACCACCACGGCCACGCCGTGCGCTTTGCCGCCACAATGAAGGCTCCGGCCCTCGGCCTCGAAGGCCGCAAGCTCGATTTCCTCATCATGCAGATGGTGCGCCTCGTGCGCGGCGATGAGGTCGTCAAGGTCTCCAAGCGCACGGGCAAGGCGCTCACGCTCGCGGACCTCATGGACGAGATCGGCGTCGACGCCTGCCGCTTCTTCTTCAACGCCAAGCCCGATACGCACCTCGAGTTCGACCTCGACCTCGCCGTGCGCGAGGACAGCGAGAACCCGGTCTACTACGTCCAGTATGCCCACGCCCGCATCTGCACGCTGATCTCCGCTCTCGCCGAGGCCGGCCACACCGTGCCGCAGGCGGCGGCGCTCGATGTGTCCCTCTTCGAGACCGAGCAGGAGCGCGCGCTTCTCAAGAAGCTCTCCGAGCTTCCCGAGGAGATCCACCTCGCCGCGCGCGACTATGATCCCAGCCGCCTCAACCGCTATGCGATCGATCTCGCCGGCTGCTTCCACCGGTTCTACAACGCCTGCCGCATCAAGGACGCGGAGGAGAACGTGCTCCTCGCCCGTCTCAAGCTCGCGGACGCCACGCGCATCGTGCTCGAGAACGCCCTCGCCATCATCGGCGTCACAGCACCGGATAAGATGTAATTGAACGAGAAAAACGCCTCCACGGAGTGTGGAGGCGTTTTTTTACGTGAAAAGTGCGCCGGCGTCCGAATCGAATCACCGGCGCAAGCCATAAAAAGAAGGGGGGCTAAAAATCATTTTATCATCTGCCTTGCTGCTTTGAAAACCATTTTGTGCCATGATGGCACAAAGGTGTGCAAATGCGGCGCTGAAAAACACCGTGTTGAAAACAAAAAAAGCCTGATTTTTCAGGCTTTTTCAGCGTTTTGATTTTGACAGGAAGACACAGAGACGCTCCCGTGTGCCTCAAAGCGGATACCCCAGCTCCTCCGTGACCACATTTGCCACCGCGGCAAACCGCGTGGAAAAGCGCGTCAGGGATCGAAACGTTTTTTCCACATATTCCTCCGGCGGGGGACAGGGCTCGGTGCGCAGCCAGTTCTGCAGACTGTCAAAGAGTCCGTCCAGAATCTTCGTGATATAAAACCGGCGCTCTTCGTCCGTGTCACAGGCGCTGCCGTAATCCCGCTCCAGATAGATATACAGCCGGTCGATGCAGAACTCCCGAAACGCACCCGGACCGTCCACGTTAAAGGCCTGAAGGTAGAATTCCCGGTTCTGATACAAGTGCTCGCAGGCCAGCGGCAGAATCGTGAGCGCGTGCGGCGTGCTCTTGTCGTCAAAAAAGCGGCAGAAGTCGTCATAGTGCACGAAGTTCAGCAGCTCATACTTGTCCTGAAAATAACGGTAAAAGGTGCGGCGGCTCACATAAGAACGCTCGCAGAGCTCCGCCACGGTGATGTCCTCAAACTTCTTTTCCAGCAGCAGCGCCTTCAGGCAGGAAGAAAGTGCGCGTTTGATTTCCAGATTATCCGACATTTAGCACCCTCCCATTTTCTTCTGTTAAGGCCATTTTATGACAGCTAATTTGAAAAGTCAATTCTAAACACAGACGACACAGCTTTCGCTGTGCCGTCTGCTTGCTGGGGATGGAGAAAAAGAAGAAAGAAAAAGATGGGGAAGCAATCGAAAAAACATTGCATATCCTGCTGACATGACGCAGAATACGCGATGAACCTAAAAGGAACCTTAAATTCCTTAAATTTGAAAGGATAATATCATAAAAAATCCCAAATGTCCAGAAAAATTTTGTAAAATATTTGTGAATCACTGTAAATCGGTAAATTGTCAAACAATACTCTTGACAACGCAGGGAAAAAGTGTAATAATATCCCACGCAATTGAAAACATTCCGCGGAATCCTCTGGAATCGGCCGAGACCGGAGGGGGAGGAAACTCTGGAGAATCCCAAGCAATTGGGTGCCGAAGGTGCAAGGCTTCATGCCGAATCTCTCAGGCAAAAGGACAGAGCAGGGCGCAATGCGCGTTTGAGACTGTGTTTTTTCAGAGCTGCCGACCCGATGCGGGCCGGCGCTTTTTGTTTTTGATTGCCAATATCAAAACAGGGGAGAGAACACAATGACATTCGCAGAAATTGTCGCCGCAGTAGATGATTTTGCATGGGGGCCGGTGATGCTGGTCCTGCTCGTCGGCACGGGCCTGTATCTCAGCATCCGCTCCGGCTTCCTGCAGTTCACCCGCTTCGGCTACGCCATGCGCAATACGATCGGCAAGATCTTCAAGAAGCAGACGGCAGGCAAGGGTGAGGTCACGCCGTTTCAGGCAATGACCACCGCGCTCGCCGGCACGGTCGGCACCGGCAACATCGCCGGCGTCACGGGCGCCATCTTCGTCGGCGGCCCCGGCGCGGTGTTCTGGCTGTGGATTTCGGCCCTCGTCGGCATGGTCACGAAGTATTCCGAGGTTGTGCTTGCCGTCAAATTCCGTGAGCGCAACGCAGCCGGCGACTGGGTCGGCGGCCCGATGTATTATATCAAGAACGGTCTCGGCAAGAGCTGGATGTGGTTGGCCTTCGTCTTCGCCTTCTTCGGCATGACCGCCTCCTTCGGCATCGGCAATACGACGCAGGTCGATTCCATCGCCACCGCCATCGGCACGGCCGTCAGCGCCTTCGGCGGCGGGGAAGTCAGCACCGCCTTCCGCATCGTCATCGGCGCGATCGTCGCGCTCGTGACCGCGTTCGTCATCATCGGCGGCATCAAGCGCATCGGCGCCGTCACCGAAAAGCTCGTTCCCTTCATGGCGGTCATCTATATCCTCGCCGCGCTCGTCGTCGTCTTCGGCAACATCGGCCAGATCGGCGTTGTTCTCGGCGCCATCTTCCGCGGCGCCTTCAGTCCCCGCGCCATCGCGGGCGGCGCGCTCGGCGTCGGCATCATGACCACGATCCAGAAGGGCATCGCCCGCGGCGTGTTCTCCAATGAGGCCGGTCTCGGCTCCGCGCCGATCGCGCACGCGGCCACCTCCGAGACCGACCCCGTCAAGCAGGGCGTCTACGGCATCTTCGAGGTCTTCATGGACTCCATCGTCATCTGCACGCTCACGTCCCTCGCCCTCCTCATGGGCCTCGCCGGTCAGGTCGGCA
>JAZPZZ010000016.1:0-8509 GCA_045544935.1 Oscillospiraceae bacterium
CAATGCCGGCGGCGGCCATGGGCAGCAGGCCCACGGCGGACAGCACGCTGAAGCGGCCGCCCACGTCGTCGGGAACGACGAAGGTCTCCCAGCCGGCCTCGTCGGCCATGCCCTTCAGCACGCCGCGGTGCGCGTCCGTGGTGGCCACAATGCGCTTTGCCGCCTTCTCTGCGCCGTACTTGGCCTCGAGCAGGCCGCGGAACATGCGGAAGGCGAGGGCGGGCTCGAGCGTCGTGCCGGATTTGGAGATGACGTTGATCTCGAAATCCTTCTCGCCCAGCTCCTCGAGCAGGCCCTGCAGGGCGTCGGGGGACATGGAGTTGCCCGCGAAGATGATCTTCGGGTCGCCCGCCTGCGGACGGGGATGGAGCAGCTCGATCGCGCCCTTCGCGCCGAGATAGGACCCGCCGATGCCGATCACGACGAGCACCTCGCTGCGGCCGCGGATGCGGTTGGCGGCGGAGACGATCTGCTTGAGCTCCTCATTCTTCACGCGCTGGGGCAGACCCAGCCAGCCGGTGAAATCGGCGCCTGCGCCCGTGCCCTCGGAGAGCGTGCGGTGCGCGGCAGCGGCGGCGGCATAGTCCGGTCCGGCGGCGTCAAAAAACGATTTCGCGCCGGAGAGATCCACTTTCAACATAAGTAACCCTTCTCTCATAGTAATTGGAATATATACAGTTCCAGTATACACCAAGAATCAGATTTCGCAATAGTAAAAATAATAAGGAAACGAGGCCGTCTTTATGAAGACAGCCTCGTTTTTTGTCATGACCAGATCTTCGTCATCACGAAGATCACGATGGCGGCGGCGACGATAAACACCGCGCCGATCAATAGCACCGCGCCGATCGCGCCGAGCATGACCGCGCGCCGGTCCTCCTTGCTCATCTGCTGCTCAGAGGGAACTTCGTCCTTCCTGCGGCGGAACCGCGGCAGCAGCACCGGCATCGGATCGACCTCGCTCATGTCCACGATCGTCCGGCCGTCGTCATCCTCAAATTGGCGTTCTTTTCTCATGGTCAGTCGTAGAGGTGGCAGACAACAAAATGTCCGGGTTCAATCTCCTTCTGCTCCGGCGTGACCTCCTTGCACTGCGCCATGCAGCGCTTGCAGCGGGTGTGGAACGGGCAGCCCTTCGGCGGGTTCGCCGGGGAGGGGATGGAGCCCTCGAGCACAATGCGGTTCATCTTCGCCGTCGGATCCGGCACCGGGATGGCCGAGAACAGCGCCTCGGTGTAGGGGTGCAGCGGATGGTCGAAGATGTCCTTCGTCTCGCCGTACTCAACCAGATGGCCGAGATACATGACGCCGACCGTGTCGGAGATGTGCTCGACGACGGACAGGTCGTGGCTGATGAAGAGATAGGTGAGCTTATATTCGTTCTGCAGATCGTTCAGCAGGTTGATGATCTGCGCCTGAATCGACACGTCCAGCGCGGAGACCGGTTCGTCGCAGACGACGAACTCAGGGTTGAGCGCAAGGGCGCGGGCAATGCAGATTCTCTGCCGCTGGCCGCCGGAGAACTCGTGCGGATAGCGGTCCTTGTGGAACGACTGCAGGCCGCAGCTGTCCATGATGCGGTCGATATAGTCGTTATACTCGTTTTTCGGCACGAGGTTGTGCTCGCGCACGGCTTCGCCGATGATCTCGCCGACGGGCATACGCGGGCTCAGTGAGGAGAACGGGTCCTGGAAGATGATCTGCATCTTCGTGCGCAGGTCGTGCATCTCACGGTGCGTGAGGTCATAGACCTCCTTGCCCTCGAAGAGCACCTGACCGCCGGTCTTCTCGCCGGACAGACGCAGGATCGTGCGGCCGGTCGTGGTCTTGCCGCAGCCGGATTCGCCCACGAGACCCATCGTCGTGCCGCGCTTGATGTTGAACGTGACGCCGTCGACCGCCTTGACGTAGCCGGTCGTGTTGCCGAAGAAGCCGCCCTTGATGGGGAAGTACTTCTTCAGCGCGTTAACCTGCAGGATATACTGCGGATCGGGCTCAATGGGCGTAAAGTCGTTTACGATCTTTTCAGCCATTTTTCGCTTCCCCCTTTCCGTCGGTATAGCGGTAGCAGCTGACGAAATGCGTGTCGCTCAGCTGGACCATCGGCGGATAATCGCCGTCGCAGGGACCGACGCACATCTCGCAGCGATCCTTGAAGTAGCAGTAGTTCGGCATGTTGATCGGGTTGGGCACCTTGCCGGGGATGGAGTAGAGCTTCTCCACGTGCTTGCCGACCACGGGCTTTGAGGCCATCAGGCCGATCGTGTAGGGGTGGGAGGGATGCTCGAAGATCTCCCGCGCCGTGCCCTTTTCCACCACGCGGCCCGCGTACATGACCACGACGTAGTCCGCCATCTCGGCGATGACGCCGAGGTCGTGTGTGATGAGCATGATAGAGGAGTTGATCTTGTCCTTGAGGTTCCGCAGCAGATCGAGGATCTGCGCCTGAATCGTCACGTCCAGCGCCGTCGTCGGCTCATCCGCGATGATCAGCTTCGGGTCGCAGGCGAGGGCCATCGCGATCATCACGCGCTGGCGCATACCACCGGAGAGCTCGTGCGGGAACATCTTGTAGACGCCCTCGCTGTTTGCGATGCCGACCATCTCCAGCAGCTCGATCGTGCGCGCCTTGATCGCCTTCTCATCCTTGCTCTCGCGGTGCAGCATCAGCACCTCTTCGATCTGGTCGCCGATGCGGAACACGGGGTTCAGACTCGTCATCGGCTCCTGGAAGATCATCGACATGAAGTTGCCGCGCAGCGTCTGCATCACGCTCAGCGGGGTCTTTGTAATGTCATAGGCCTTGTCGCCGAGGTTCAGACGAATCTCGCCCTCCACGATCTGGCCGACCGGGCGCTGCAGCAGCTGCATGATCGAAAGACTCGTCACGCTCTTGCCGCAGCCGGATTCGCCCACGACGCCGACGGTCTTGCCCTGCGGCACGTCGAAGCTGACGCCGTCGACGGCCTTGCTCGTGCCAATGTCGGTGAAGAAATAGGTGCGCAGCCCGTCGACCTCGAGGGCATTGGCGGGGTTCTTCATCTGCGTCAGATATTCCGACTCCGGCACGTTCTTTCTCTTATAGCGTTTTTCATAGACCGCAGTGATTTTACGGTTCTCCTTGGAAATCCGTCTGGATTCCTTTGCGGACAGATAGCCGTCATTTTTCTTCTTTGCCATGCTTCTGCCTCCTTTAACGCTTCATCTTCGGGTCGAACGCGTCGCGCAGACCGTCGCCCACGATGTTGAACGCGAGCACGGTGATCAGCAGCAGCACGCCGGCCGGAATCCAGATGAACCAGTAGTTTGTCAGCACGAACGTATCGTTGACGTCGTTGATGATGTTGCCCCAGGAGGCGAAGGGGAAGCGCACGCCGAGTCCGAGGAAGGAGAGCGTCGCCTCCGTGATGATCGTGGAGCCGAGGCCCATCGTCATCACGACGATCAACTGGGGAATGACGTTCGGAAGCAGGTGCTTGAAGATGCGCTTCGGCACGCTGATGCCGCAGGACTCGGTGGCGGTCATGAACTCCTGCTCGCGCAGAGACAGAATCTGACCGCGGACGAGACGCGCGATGCTCGGCCAGCCGAGGATGCCGAGAATCAGCATCAGGTAGAGCATTCGGATCTTCGGGTCGACGTTCGCCGCGTCCATGGCCGCGCCGAGTATGATGATAATCGGCATCGACGGGATGCAGTAGAGGATATCGACGATACGCATGATGAGGTTGTCGACCCAGCCGCCGAAGTAGCCGGAGATGCCGCCCATGATGACGCCGAGCACGGTCTCGATGATGACGACGATGAAGCCGATGATCAGGGAGACACGGCCGCCGTACATCAGTCGCGTGAGCATGTCCATGCCGTTGCGGTCGGTGCCGAGCCAGTGCGCCTTGGTGGGGAAGGAGTAGGAGTCGAACACGCGCGTCTCCTTCTCCTGCTTGACGTTCCACATGTTTCTGGGCGCGTCAAAGGAGAGAATGTACTCAAACGTCTCGCCGTTCTTGTCAGTGTAAACGAAGGAGGTGTCCTTCTTTTCCACGGCGTCGATCAGCTGCGTTTTGAAGTCCTTGTCGAGGAACACGTCGCTCATCAGCGGACGGATGGAGTATTCGCTCACGAAGGCGATCTCCTTGCCGCCCTCGGAGATGCTGCCCTCCGCGTCGAGCTTGTAGGTCTTGCCGTCGGCGGTGAATACCTCTTCCTCGTTCGCCTGCGCCAGCAGCGCCGCGCGCGTGAAGTCGGCGGAGAAGTTCTGCGCCTCGCCGGAGGCGCTGATGGTCTGCTTGCTCGCGAGACCGACGTACTTGCCGCCGACGGAGATCACATAGAATTCGTCGTTGATTTTCTCAAGATCATAGGTGGAGCCGTTGTATTCAAAGCTCTCATTGCCGCGCATGATGTTCAGCAGTGTCTGCGCCTGCACGGGGCCCTTGAAGAGGCTGTCGTCCGCGACGGTGTAGACGAAATCGCTGTTTTTTACCACGCCGGCGTAGTCCTTTTCCTGCAGGTCGACGCGGTAGAACTTCTGGTCCTGCTTGTAGGGAGACACAAGGCCGCCCACGAAGGAGAACAGGAACATGGCCAGCAGGATAATCATGCCGGTCACGGCCAGACGGTTGCGGAAAAAGCGCTTTGCGACCAGCGCGCCGGGAGAGAGCACCTGCACGCGGCGGTCGTCGCTCAGGGAGTACTGCTCGTTGTTGTCGTCGCTGTTCGGGGAAGAAGCGCTGCTGTTTTTCACCGCGTCCTCGGTGATCTTTTCCGCGTGGCGGCGAGCCGCTTTCTCGGGAACCGAATGAGGATACACGGGAGTCGGTTCAAAGCTCATATCGTTCTTATCACTCATGATTCACAGCACTCCTTTCTTACGAGATGCGCACGCGGGGGTCGACCACCGCGTACAGGATGTCCGCCAGCAGGTTGCCGAGCAGCGTCAGAACCGCCATGAACATCAGATAGAACATGGAGAAGGGGATATCGCCCGCCACCATCGACTGGTAGGAGGCAAAGCCGATGCCGGGGATGGAGAAGAGCGTCTCGGTAATGAGCGCGCCGGCAAACAGGCCGGGCAGAGAGCCGCCCACGATCGTCACGATCGGGATGAGCGTGTTGCGGAAGGCATGCTTGTAGATGACCTTGCGCTCGCTCAAACCCTTCGCGCGCGCCGTACGGATGTAGTCGGCGTTGAGTACCTCGAGCATGTTCGTGCGGGTGTAACGCATGAGCGAGCCCATGCTGACCACGACGAGCACGATGATCGGCAGCACCAGATGGTGCGCCTTGTCGAGGAACTGTCCCCAGGCGTTGAGCTGGTTGTAGTTTCGGCCGACGAGACCATAGAGGTCAAACCAGCCGAGCTTCACGGAGAAGACCAGCTTTAGCAGCGACGCGAAGAAGAACGTCGGCAGCGAGATACCGGCCAGCGCAATCACGGAGATCGCGTAGTCCGTCTTGGAATACTGCTTCGTCGCCGCGATGACGCCGAGCGGGATCGCAATGATCAGCTCGAGCACAAAGCTCACCGCGCCCATCACGAAGCTGAGCCAAACGGTCTTGTTGAATTCGTCCACGACCGGGATGGTCCACTTCCAGCTGTCGCCGAAGTCGCCGCGCAGCATCGAACCCAGCCATCCGAAGAAGCCGGGGATAATGCCCTTGTCGAGATTGTAAGCGCCCGCCAGCTGTGCCATCCACTCTTCGAAGCTCTTGGAACCCGGCTGCATGGATTTCTGACGCGCCATGTTCTCAATGTAGCTCGTGGGGAGACAGCGCATCAGAGCATAGATGATGAATGCCACAAAGAACAGAATCACAATGCTCAAAAGCACGCGCTTGAGGATAAACTTCCACACTTTTTGATCACACCTCTCGCCCGGAAGCGGTGGAACTTCCGGATCTTCTTTTTCTGAGTTTCAATACTCAAGGAATTGCCGAACGCTGTCAGTAATTCATTCAATATTGAAAGAGAACCGTAGGGGCGATTCACGAATCGCCCGCCGCGAGCCATTCAAAAGATACGATTTGGGAGGGGATTTGGGTCCCCTCCCAAACCTTGTTTTTTACTTAGACTTCAAAAAACTGTTTACAGTTTTTTGAATTAGTTGAGCTCCAGGTTCTGGATCTCAGCGTACCAGTTGTAGTAAGTGGTGATGTCGGGAGTCACGGTGTCCATGTTGACGCGCTCGGTGGAGAAGATGATCGCGTTCTGACGCTGATACACAGGAACCTCAACGGCCCAATCGACGATGATGTCGAGGCAGCTCTTGTACATCTGCTTACGGAAGGACTGGTCCATGCTCTGACGGGCCTCCATGATGAGCTTATCGAGCTCTTCATCGGCGATGTCATACATGTAGTTGGAGCCGCCGGCTTCGCCGCCCTGGCTGCCGGAGTAGTAAACCTGATACATATCCGGGTCAGGCGTGGCGCCCCAAGCGGCGCACCACATGGGTACCTGGTCGGCCTCGATGCCGGTCCAGAGGTCAGCGGAGTTGGCGAGATCCTTCACAACGAGCTCCATGCCGATCTTGGCGAGCGCGTCCTTGGCGAGGTTCAGCATCATGAAGGAGGGGTGGTCGCCGGCGCCGTCGGCCGGGATCCAGACTTCGTAGCTCATCTTGGCGCCTTCGGGAGCCGCGGTCAGCTTGCCGTCAGCGACGGTGTAGCCGGCAGCCTCGAAGTAACCCAGAGCGGCCTTCAGGCAGGCCTCCTCGCGGGCGGCGTCGTCCATGTCGGAGGTGTAGATGTCGTTGCCGTCAACGTCCTTGGAGAAGGCGATGGCGTAGTCCGCGTCGGTGGCCTGCGGAGCAGCCCAGGACGTGTTGGAGATCGGGTAGTTGATGACGGAGGCAACGCCGGCGCCGTAGTAGGAGTCGACGGTCACGTCACGGAAGTTGGAGAACACAGTCGCAAAGGCCTTGCGGAGGTTCTTGGAAGCGTCGGAGGCGATGTCGCCGCCCACGTTCACGGCCTTGGCGCTGATGCCGAGGTAGCCGTAGCCGAGGTTGTCAACCGTGTTGGTGGTGATCACGGGGCCGTTGACGTCGTCATTGCCGTTGGCAGCCTTGATGGCGTCCACGGTGTCCTTGGAGTAGCTGGGATCGGTGATGTCGATGGTGCCGGTGGTGACGCCATTGAGCTTATCCTTGTCGTTGGACTCGAGGAACTGCATGAGCTTGGTCTTCGGAGCGCCCTTGAAGTAGGTGTCATTGGCCTCGAAGTACACAACGCCGTTCTCGAACTTCACAAACTTGTAGGGGCCGGCGCCCATGGGCTCGGTGGTCTTGGCCTTCACGCCGGAGAGGTCGCCCTTCGGGAAGCCAAACTGGTTCTCGTCGTAGTTGTAGAGGGAAGCGTCGCCGTAGTAGTGCATCGGAGCGACGGTCACGGCCAGCTGATAGATCGCGGGAGCGTCAGCCTTGGTCAGGGTCACGCGCACGGAGTAATCGCCGGTCTTCTCGATGCCCTTGATGCTGTCGGCGCTCTCGCCGGTCTTCACGCCCTTGGTGTAGTCGGCGAAGGCGGGGAAGAGCTCATCCCAGGCGACGTCGGCAGCCTCGGTGGAGACCAGGGTCGGGACGTCGTTGCCGTAGGCTTCCATCATGGCAGCCCAGAAGTCCGCCGCGGTGGCGTCCTCTGCAAGCTCATAGCCCCAGTTGGCGGCGCACTTGGCGATGGAGTCGCCCTCTTCGTTGTAGCCGTTGGCAATGCAGAAGTCGGCAATGCTCTGTGCGAACTCTTCGCTGGCCTTGTTGTAGCCTTCCCAGAACGCAGTCTGCTCTTCCTCGGTCCAGAGGGTGAAGTCGCTGTTGTCCTCACCGGCGGCGAGGATCAGGCTGTAGAGGCTCTCCATGCCGGAGCGATACTCTTCCATGCCGGCGATGGGCAGCGCGAAGAACGTGCTGTTGCCGTCATAGGTCGGGTCGCTCAGAACATACATCGAGAAGATGACGTCGTCCGCGGTGAGCTTCTCGCCGTCGGAGAAGACGACGTCGTCGCGCAGATCGAAGTCATAGGCGATGGTGCCGTCCGCGTTCTCGGTGATGGTCAGGTCGGCAATGCCGTTGTAGGTGTAGTCCGTGCCGTTGTAGGGACGGGTCTCACCGGTCTTGCCCTTCTCCACGATGGCGCCCTGACGGTCGGTCTCGAGCAGGTTGACAGCAGTCATTGCCCAGACGTCCTGGTCATACGCGGTCTCGGAGAAGAACGGGGAGAATTTGCTGGAGAAGTTGGAGTAACCGACGACCAGCGGCTTTTCGCCGGTAGCAGCGGGCTCCTCGCTACCGCTGGCCTGCTGCTTGGAGCCGCAGCCCGCAAACAGGGCCAGGCACAGCACGAGAGCCAGCACGAGTGCGATGGTTCTTTTCACTTTGATTGTCCTCCTTGATTTTTTGTCGAGCCCGTCCGGCGCCTTTACCACCGTGCGCCATCGAGACTCAATATACATATTTATTTCTAAGGCAAATGCCTGAGAAATCCTTCGTAGGGGACGGCGTCCTCGACGTCC
>JAZPZZ010000017.1:0-3602 GCA_045544935.1 Oscillospiraceae bacterium
ATCTTCTGGTCGCTTTCCTTGTCCAGACCGTAGGCGAGGGCCGCCGCGGTCGGCTCGTTGATGATGCGCTTGACGTCAAGACCGGCGATCTTGCCGGCGTCCTTGGTCGCCTGGCGCTGCGCGTCGGTGAAGTAGGCAGGCACGGTGATGACGGCCTCGGTCACGGTCTGGCCGAGATACGCCTCGGCGTCGCTCTTGAGCTTCTGCAGGATCATCGCGCTGATCTCCTGCGGGGTGTAGGCCTTGCCGTCGATGGTGACCTTGTAGTTGGAGCCCATCTCGCGCTTGATGGACATGACGGTGCCGTCGGGGTTCGTCACGGCCTGGCGCTTGGCGGCCTGGCCGATCATGCGCTCGCCGTTCTTCGCAAAAGCGACGACGGACGGCGTGGTGCGGTTGCCTTCGGCGTTCGGGATGACGACGGCCTCGCCGCCCTCCATGACGGACACGCAGCTGTTGGTGGTGCCCAGATCGATACCAATAATTTTACCCATGATGTTTTCCTCCTAGTAATATAGAAAAAGATTTGTGTATACAGATTAGTTTGCGACCTTGACCACGGAGTACCGCAGCACCTTGTCGCCGATCTTGAAGCCCTTTTCGAACTCCTCGACCACGATGTTTTCGCCCACGCTCTCGTCCTCCACGTGCATCACCGCGTTGTGGAAGTTTGCGTCGAAGGGCTGACCCACCGCCTCGATGAGGCTCACGCCGAGCTGCGTCAGCGCGTTTTCATACTGGGTCATGATCATCTCCAGACCCTTCCGGGCCGGATCGTCCTCCGCCGTCTGCGTCAGTGCGCGCCACAGCGAATCATAGACCGGAAGGAACTTCTTGAGCGTCTCGCCGCGCACGTCGGTGTAGATGTTCTCCTTTTCCTTCTGACTGCGGCGGCGGAAGTTGTCGTATTCCGCAAGCAGCCGCAGGTATTTGTCCTTTTCGGCGGCGAGCTGGGTCTTCAGATCCGGCTCCTTTTCCGCTTTCGGCTTCGGCTCCTCTGAAGGCTTTTCCTTCTTCTTCGGCTCCTCTGAAGGCTTTTCCTCCTTCTTCGGCTCCTCCGCCGCAGGCTTTGCCTCCTCCTCGACCGCTTCCGTCTCGGGGACGGTCTGCTCGGTCTCGGGCGTCGGCTCAGCCTTCGCTTTCTTCTTCTTGGATTTGTCGCTCATCGAAGTCTTCTCCCTTGATGATTAGTTTGTTGTCCAGTCCCGGAGGGGGCATGCTGCTGCCGCCGCCGAGGCGCTTGGAAAGCCCGGCCGCAATGTAGCTGAGCTTCGCGGCCACGCGGGAATAGTCCATTCTGGTCGGGCCCACCACGCCGATGATGCCGCGCATGTTGTCGCCGGCGTCATACGTCGCGATGATCACGCTCGAGTCCTTCAGCTCCTCGGCCACGTTCTCCGGGCCGATGAGCACGCGCAGCTCGTTCTCGCCGTGCATTTCCTCCAGCGGAAGATCCATCAGGTGCCCGCCCTCGGTGAGATACCGCATCAGGCGGTGCGCCTTGTCGGGATCGCGAAACTCCGGCTGATTGAGAAGCTGCGTCTCGCCCACGAGGTAGGCCTGCGTCTGTTCGGAATCCGTCAGCGTCTCGATGGCGAAGGCGGCGATCACGGCCGTGATGCCGAGATTGTCCTCCGCCGCGCGCTCGGCGGCGTGGATCATGCCGCTTGTGATGGCGTTTTCGCTGATGCCCGTAAAGTGCGCGTTGAAGAGGGTGGAGAGCTTCTGGATCATCGTCTGATCCACGCTCACCGGCAGACGCACGAGCTTGTTTTTCACCGCGTCCGTGCTCAAAAGCAGCACGATGATGAAGCTGTTGGCGTCGAGATAGATGAGATCGAAGCGCTTGATCGTCGCGGCGGGTCTCGCCGTGAGCGTCAGCGCGGGGTAGTTCGTCAGCTGCGAGGCGATGCGTCCCGCGTCGCTCATCAGCTGATCCGGCGGCAGGGGACCGCTCAGTCGCTCCGCGATCTCGGCGACCTCCTCGTCGGAGAGGTTCTGCTCCTCCATCAGCTCGTTGACGTACATGCGGTAGCCCAGCGGCGTCGGCACGCGTCCGGCCGAGGTGTGCGGCTGTTCGAGATAGCCCCGCGAGACCAGCTCGGCCAGTTCGTTGCGGATCGTGGCCGGGCTGCAGCCGAGGTTGCCCTTGGCCGCAATGGCCTTCGAGCCGACCGGCTCCGCCGTGCGGATGTATTCCTCGATGACGGCGGCCAGTATTTTCTTTTTTCTCGGAGTCAGTTCCATATCCGTCCCGCCTTTGGCACTCATCGCTGCCGGGTGTTGGCACTCTGTTTCTTCGAGTGCTAATTTACCACTTGGACAACAGATTGTCAAGCCTCGCGGTGAGAATTGATAAATTATTCATATTTATATTGTGCATTCCTGAAAAATAATTGCAAAACACCTTGCAATTCCAAATTCCTTATGCTAGAATACTCTCTGCGCCTTGTAACCACCGCCGTGTGCTCAAGGCAGCTTATACTGAGGAGTTTTGAAATTATGAAGTCCGGAATTCACCCGAATTATCAGCCGACCACCATCCGCTGCGCCTGCGGCGCCGTGTACGAGACCGGCTCCACCAAGCAGAACATCACCGTTGAGATCTGCGCCAAGTGCCATCCGTTCTACACCGGCAAGCAGAAGCTGGTCGACACCAGCGGCCGCGTGGATAAGTTCAACCGCAAGTACGGCATTAAGTAAAACCAAAATGAGAGCGCTGCAGTTGCAGCGCTCTCATTTTGCATACTCGCGCTTATCGCGCCGGGCTTTGGCCCGGCTTGGTCGGCGCGAGGGCTCGCGTGACGCTTCGCCTTAGGGAGTTTTTCCACCGCGCATGTCGCTGGAAAAACAATTTGAATTCATTTGCCCTGTCGGGCAAACTCTGCGAGGCTTAAATTATGTAATTCCTAATACCTAATTCCTCATTCCTAATTTCTTGCCAATACTCGCACCGCATGATAAAATAGATTCATCTGAAATTACGAAGGAGGTTATCTGATGACCTTTCTCTGTTATTCCCGCTGCTCCACCTGCAAAAAGGCGCAGGACTGGCTGGACGCGCGCGGGGAAACCTATACCCGACGGGAGATCAAGGACGAGCCGCCCACGGAGGCGGAGCTGCGCGCCTGGCAGAAGCAAAGCGGCCTGCCGCTTAAGCGCTTCTGGAACACGAGCGGGCAGCAGTACCGCGCGCTCGGACTCAAGGACAAGCTCGCGGACATGTCCGAGGATGAGCAGTTCCGGCTTCTCGCGAGCGACCCGATGCTCGTGCGCCGCCCGATTCTGATCGGCGAAGATTTTGTCCGCCCCGGCTTCAGGCAGCCGGAGTGGGAGGAGGTGCTCTGATGGCAAATGAAGTCATGTGCCCCTATTGCGGAGAGATGATCTCCGAGAAGGCCACGGTCTGCCGCCACTGCGGCCGCATGCTCACGGGCAGCGTGCGCTATGACGCCGACGGCACCGGCGCCTGGTACGGCGACGCGCCCGACGGCCACACCGGCGAGGAGGCGCAGCGCCTGCGCCGCCGCAGCCGCACCACGCTCTGGCTCGTCATCGCGCTGTGCGTGCTGCTCGTCGTCGGCTTCATAGGCGTCATCACC
>JAZPZZ010000018.1:0-8099 GCA_045544935.1 Oscillospiraceae bacterium
CCTTCCGCGACGCCGCAGCCCTGAAACTCGAAAAGAACGGCACACCCGATCGGGTGTGCCGGTCTTTCTGCTTACCAGTTGAATTTCTCGATCTCCACACCGTCGCAGAACTCCGCCTTGCACGCCTGCAGGCGGGCAAAGAGGTCCGTTTGGCAGTGGGCCTGCTGCTGCTCCGGCGTCGTCCACGTCTCCACGAGGAGCAGATCGTCCGGCGCCTCGGCCGCGAAATAGTAGTCATAGCGGCAGTTTCCGTCCTCGGCCATAGAGTTGGTGCGGACGCCGAGATTGCACAGCGCCTGATAAAAGGCGTCCCGCTGTCCCGGCTTGCAGTGATAGGTCACGTTCCATGTCAGCATATCAGTTCTCCTCCATCGGTGTCAGATAGTTTGCGCAGAACGGCACGATTGCGCCGCCGCGCCAGACGTGCAGGGTGCACTGGCGCAGCCGCTCCACGTTCAGATTCATCACATCCTGAAACGCCATGGCCGAGAGCGTGAGGCTCTGCTGGCGCAGGCGGTAGAGAAAGGTGTCGAAATCCATGCCGCCGGAGAGGTCCGGCTCCGGCTCGTCCGGCGCGCGCCGCCAGTGCCGCGCGACGTAGGCGCGATTGTCCTCCGCGCAGCCGCGCTTCTGCGCCGCGTGCCGAAAGCGGGCGAGCGGGCGAAGGCCGCCGTCCGCCTCCGGCAGGAACGCCGCGTGAAACCCGCAGAGCGGATGGTCGCACCGCGAGGGGAGAAAGGCGTCCGCGGGGATGTCCGCCTGCGCGGTCAGATCCGCCATGAGGCGGTCGAGCGTATAGCGCGCATCAATCGCGGCGTCGTGCCGGCCGAAATAGCTCACGGGCTGGAAGTGCACGCCGCGCACGGCGGGGATATGGCCGGCAGCAAAGCGGACGATCTCGCCGAGGGCATGGTCGTTCACGCCGGGCACGACGGTCGGCACGAGCGTGACGCCGAGGCGGAGCGCATCGCAGACGCGGATGGCCTCCGTCTTCTCTTTCAGCAGCGGCGCGCCGCGCAGGGTCTCATAAATCGCGTCGTCCACCCCGTCGAACTGCAGAAAGACGATATCGAGCCCCGCCTCGGCGAGGCGTTTTGCGTAGTCCGGCTCGCGCGCGAGGCGCAGACCGTTGGTATTGAGCTGCACGCAGCTGCATCCGGCTTCTTTTGCAAAGCGAATGAGGTGCGGCAGATCGTCGCGCAGCGTCGGCTCACCGCCGGATAATTGCAGCAGCACCGGACCGCATTTTTTGACGATGTCCGCGATCGCGCTCTCCAGCGCCTCCGCCGTGGGATCGGCTTCCGCGCTGCCGCCGTCGGCAAAGCAGAAGCGGCAGCGCAGGTTGCACCGGCGCGTGACTTCGAGCAGCACGCAGCAGCTCCCGGCCTGATGATTGCCGCAGAGGCCGCAGTCTAATGGGCAGCGCTCGCCCTCCCCCGCCGCCATCGGCGGCTCGGAGAGGAGCCACTGGTCAAAATCCCGCTTCCCCTGCCAGACAAGCGCGCGGAAGCTGCCGTGCTCCGGGCAGGTCTTCTCCAAAAACACGCGCCCGTCCGCCTCGCGGCAGAGCGCGGCGGGGAGATTTCTCAGGCACACGGGGCAGACCGAGCGTGTGGAACGAATGATCTCGCCCATGTCACTCCCCCATATTGAAGCTCTCGCGCTTGTGCACCGTAACCTCCAGCTGGAAGCGGTCGGAGACCGTCTGCTCCGCGACGGAGATCATGCTGTCAAGCGTCTTGGCCTCGCACGCCGCCGTCGCGTTGATGACGACGGCGAGCTCGGTGCACGGGCGCGCAAAGGCGCGCGTGATCTCAAGCGCCTGCCCGTGCATCCAGTCGACCCGGCCGTATTCCCCGTCCGGCGTCCAGGCAAGGAGCTTCAGGTGCGGGACGCGCACGGGCTGATAGGGCGTGAAGGCGATCTCCTCGGCGAGGTCGCGCAGGTACGCCGTGCCGTCAAAGTCAAAACAGCAGACGCGGGCGTAATACTGGTAATAGGCTTCGCTGAGGCTCGCCATCTCGCTCTGGAGCGCGTCGCCGTCATAGTCGATCTCCGGATGGCGCATGGAGGCCGTGCCCTCCGTGAGGGCGCGGCAGAGCGCGTCGATCCCGTCGCCCCGGCGGGCGCTGACGGGCAGCACCTCCGCTTCCGGGTAGCATTCGGCGAGAAAGGCGCAGGCCTCGGCGGCGTCCTCCGGCGAGAGGAGGTCGACCTTACTCAGCACAATGAGATCCGCCTCACGCAGCTGGGAGTCCTGAATGTGCGCGAGATCCCAGCCGGCGCGGAGCGCCTCGATCGTCGCGGGCTCGACGAGCACCGTGAATGGCGCGAAGTCGAGCCTGCCCGCGAGGCCGTGGTAGACGTGCTCCAGCGCGCCGACGCCGAAGCCCGGAATGTCCGAGACGACGAGGGTTTTCCCCTCGGAAAAGCGCGCCTCCACGGTCTCGAGCAGCCGGTCGTGGCAGAAGCAGATGCACTCGTCCGTGATCTGCGAAGCATCACAGCCGGAGAGCTTGGCAAACCGGTGGTCGGCGAGCTCCACGCCCTCGCCGAGATCGTTCGAGATCATGGCGACGGCGGGGTCGTGTTTTGTGAGCGCCATCATGACGGTCGTTTTCCCTGCGCCAAGAAAGCCGCTGATGACCGCAAATTTCGGCATCTTTTTCCCTCCGTGTGTTCCTCTCAGGGCGTGCTGCCGTCCTCGATCAGCACGCGCATCGTTCCGCCGCAGACCATGCCGTCATCCTCGGCGACGTCGCCTGTGAGATCGATGTCCATGAGCTTAAAGCGGCCCGTGCCGATCATGCGCACCGCGTCCCGGATCACCGCGGCCTCGCTGCAGCCGCCGCCGATGCTGCCGGTGACCTTGCCGAGCGGGCTCACGGCCATTTTGGCTCCCGCGCCGCGCGGCGTGGAGCCCTTCGTTTCGATCACGGTCACGACCGCCTTCGGCTCCCGGTTTTCGGAGAGATAGCGCAGGATGGGCAGCTCCAAATCCGAGTCGCTGCAGCAGCGCCCCGGCGCGCCATGCTCGGGCAGCCGCTTATAGGCAATGACCTCCGAGAGAATGGACACTGCGATCTCCTCGGGCGTGACGGCGCCGATGTTCAGGCCGATCGGCGTGCAGATCTTCTGCAGCCGCGCCGCGTCATACCCCTCCTCCTGCAGCAGCTTCAGCAGCTCGCGCGTGCGGCGGCGGGAGCCGATCATGCCGAGATACGCGCTCTCCGGCAGCGCCAGAAGCGCGCGCAGGCAGTCGGCGTCGTGGCGGTGTCCGCGCGTAATGACGACCACATAGTCAAACGGCGTAATGCCGAGCGTCTGAATGCCGTTTTCAAAGCGGTCGCACAGCACCCGCGCCGCCGCCGGAAAGCGCTCGCAGTTGGCAAAGTCCGGCCGGTCGTCCACAACGCAGACCGCAAAGCCGCACCGCGCGCCGATCGCGCAGACGTGCAGGGCGATGTGTCCGCCGCCGAGCACGATCAGCCGCTCCTGCGGCAGAATCGGCTCGCGGATCGTGAGCGTCCCGTCCGTCTCCTCGGTTGAAACACGCGCAAAGCTCCGCCCGTGCGTGTCTGTCACGGGCGTGATCGCGGCAAGTCGCCGGGACATGTCCCCGCGCAGAAGCCCTGAGGTGCCAGTGCATGTGGTTTCGAGCGCGCAGGGGTGGTTTTCGGCAATGGCGCTGAGAATTTCCGCATAAATGCTGTTCATCCAATCACCCTTTCAAATGACGATCTCGCGGCCGCAGAGCGCGTTGATCCGACGGCGAAGCGTCTCGGCGCTGTGCCGCCGGCGCGCGTGCGCCTCTCTGGCCTCGTCGGTGAGGCACTTGGCTTCACTCTCCTGAAATCGCTCTGCGAGCGGGACAACTTGATCTTCCAGCACGCACTTGTCCGCCAGATACAGGATTGCGCCCTCGTTCAAGATGGCGCTCTCATGGTCGTGGTGCTGCCCGACGATGTAGGCCGCGTCCTCATACCCCAGCTCGCGCAGCCAGCGCGCGGCGGTTTTCGCGTGCTCCGGTTCGGCGCGCGCGACGTCGTGCAGCAGCGCCGCGGCGGAGAGCAGACCCTCGTCCAGCGCGAGCGGCAGTGCGTCGCAAATGCGTCGGGCCTCTCGCTCCACGGCGCGGCAGTGCGCCTCGATCGCGGCGCCGGGCGACGCGACGGTGAGCAGCAGGTCGGCCAGCCCCGGCGTGAGCGGCGTCTCCGGCACCATGCCGACGGCACTCGCCTCGCCCGGAATCGTGAGCGAAGCGTAGGGCAGGCGCGCGCTGTAGTCGCCGAGCAGCGAGCGAATGACGAAGCTGTGCGAGACGATGAGCACGTCCCCCGTCGTCTCCGCGAGAATTTGATTCAGCGCGCGCTCGGCGCGCGCCTTTACCTCGTCAGCGGTCTCGCCGTTCGGCATCGGGAGGGAGAGATCGTTACCGCGCGCGGCGTAAACCTCCGGCCAGCGGCGCTGAATTTCGGCGAAATCCAGCCCGTCCCAATCGCCGCAGTCGATCTCGCGGAGATCGTCGAGTACGCGAGCATTCGGGGAGAAAAAGCCCGCCGTCTCTGCTGCGCGCTTCAGCGGGCTCGTATAGACCGCCTCGAAGGAGAGATCCGCCATGCAGACCGCCGTGCGGCAGGCCTGCATGCGCCCGAGGGTGCCGAGGGGCAGGTCCGTCCGGCCGAGGCACGGCCGCGCGTCCAGCGGGAAATCCGGCCGCGCATGGCGCAGAAGGCAGATGCGTCTCATTCCAGCACCCCCTGAAAATAATCGTCAAAGAGCGCCTCCGCCTCGGCGCGCACGGCGGCGGCGTAATCGCCGTAGCGATCCAGAAGCTGCCGCCCCGCCGGGGTGAGGCGGCTCTTGCCGCCGCCGGCGCCGCCCTGCGAGCGCTCCACGAGCGGCCGGCTGAGCTGGGATTCCAGCGTGCGGATGACGTTCCAGCCGCTGGAGTAGCTCAATTGCATGCGCTGGCACGCCATGCGCACCGAGCCGGTCTCCTGCACGAGGGCGAGGAGCATCGCGGCGCGCTCATCGAAAAACGGCTTTTCCCGCGCGAGCGAGACGTGCACCACCGGGCGGATGAGCTGCTCGTTGTGATAGCGCAGGAGGTTTTGATAATCCGCAGGCGTGTCGGCGTCGTGCAGAACGCCGGGGTCGGCGACGGGAATCTGCTCCATCGGCACGCCGCAGCGCGAAAACGCGCCCTGCAGGCCGTTTTCACCGGCGTCCGCGAGAATGCCGTCAATCAGATCGGCGGAGATCATCGTCGGGTGGCCCGTTCTGCCCTCGCAGACGGGGCAGGCGAGCGCCGCGTCGGAGGCTATGAGCGCGCGCACCGTCGCCGCCGTGAAGAGCGGAATGTCCACCGGCGTGAAGAGCACACGGTCACACTTCCCGCGCAGGTACGAAAGGCCGATGCAGGCGGAGTCAAACATCTGCGTCTCCCGATAGCGCTCGTTGCGCAGGAAAACAATCCCGCGCCCGGCGAGATGGTGCTCAAGCAGCTCCGCCTGATAGCCCGTGATGACGACGATGCGCCCGATGCCCGCCTGCTGAAACGTGGTGACCACGCGCTCGGCAATGCTCATCTCGCCTATGGTGAGCATGGGCTTAAAATCGCCCATGCGCGACGACATGCCCGCCGCCACGATCAGCGCGGCGGTCTCCGGACGATCCGAGCGGTTCGGCATGGCAATCCCTCCGTTTCCTTAATTTTCTTTAAGTATATACTGTACAGCGCGATTTGTAAAGAAATAACAGTCGCTTTCTTTGTCAAATGTGTGATAAACTGCAGAAAAAGGAGGCGTTGACTTGGAACTCTATGTTTACGGCACGGGCTGCGGCGCGGGAGAGCTGACGCGCGAGGCGCTGCCGCCGGAAAACATCGCGGCCTTCGTGGAATCCGCCCCGACGCGCCAGACCTTCCTCGGGCGGCCGGTGATCTCTGTTGAGGAGATGGCGGCGCGCACGGTCGATCTTCTGATCGTCACATCCAAGGACGCGCCTGCCTTCCCCCTGCCGCCGGAGAAGGTGCTGTATCTCAAAAATCACATGGCGCTGCGCGACCGCAACCGCGCCTACGACGCGGCGCGGAAGGCCCTGGGCGGCGCCTTTGTCGACCGGCTGCGGCGGCAGGAGGCGCTGGTGCGCGCGCCGCTCTGGGACGACGGCGCGCATGCCGCCGCGGGCGACTGGGTGCGGCTGAAAACGCTCGAGGCGATCTGCCGGGAATTGGACAGCGTGTCCGGCGCGATGGCGGAGCTCGGCGTCTTTCGCGGGGAGTTTGCCGCGGCGATGAACGCGCTGCAGCCGGAGCGGACGCTGTATCTCTTCGACACGTTCGAGGGCTTCGACCCCGCGGAAGCCGCGCCGGAAGGCCTCGCCGCCGCGCACGAGAACGCCTCGGCCGAGGCGGTGCTCCGCCGCCTGCCGCGCGCGGAAAAGGCCGTCATCCGCGCGGGGCTCTTTCCCGAGACCGCCGCGGGGCTGGAAAACGAACGATTCGCCCTCGTCTCGCTCGACGCGGACCTCGAGGAGAGCACGCTCGCGGGGCTGCGCTGGTTCATGCCGCGCATGGAACCGGGAGGCTATCTCCTGCTGCACGACTGGAACCACCCAGGTCTGCCCGGCGTGCGCAGCGCCGTGGCGCGCTACGAAGCCGAGACCGGCAAGCGCCTTCCCAGCGTGCCGATCTGCGACATTACCGGCACGCTCGTCATCCCGTTCTGACAACGGACAGGCGGGTAGGTTTGATACACTTCCCGCTGTTTTTGTCTAAGATATCTAAAAAGCAATTCGGTTTTTCTCCGAATTGCTTTTTGTTGTAAGTTGATGGGAATGAATAAAATCCATTAAAATATATAATAGAAATGGTATCCGCAGGGGAGGTATGTCCATGGACGAGAAGGAACTGTTTGAAATCACGGCGCGGAGCGTCATCGTGGAGGTCACGGATGAGAAAACCGGCGAGGTCTTTCGCCGGGAGCTGCCGATCGACTTCTATGAAAACGCGAACCTGCTGCGTCTGAGCGGAGAGAATCTCGACGGGAGCACGTCCCAGCTCGTCTTTTACTCCGCGCGCGGCCTCGAGCGCCTGCGCGATCTCACCGGCAAGGGCTTTGACCACGACCCCTGCGGCGGACACACGAAGGAATCAAAACCAACGACATAAAAGGAGGACATGCTATGATTCGGAAAACACTGATCATCAACGGCGTGGAGCGCAAGCTCGTCATGGAACAGGACGAGACGCTCGCCACCGTGCTGCGCGAGCACCTGCTGCTCACCGGCTGCAAAATCGGCTGCGGCGAGGGTCACTGCGGCGCGTGCAACGTGATCATGAACGGCAAGGTCACGAAAAGCTGCATCTATAAGATGAGCCGCGTGCCGGACGGCGCCGAGATCACGACGATCGAGGGCGTCGGCACCCTGAGCGACATGCACCCGCTGCAGGTGGCGTGGATGGCGCACGGCTGCGCCCAGTGCGGCTTCTGCACGCCGGGCTTCATCATCAGCGCGAAGGTCCTGCTCGAGCAGAACCCGAGCCCGACGAGAGAAGAGGTCCGCGACTGGTTCAACAAGACCCGCAACCTCTGCCGCTGCACGGGCTACAAGCCGCTCATCGACGCCGTCATGGACGCCGCCGCCGTGCTGCGCGGCGAGATGACGAAGGAGGACCTCGTCTTCAAGCCCACGGGCGACAGCATCAAGGGCACGAAGTACATCCGCCCCTCCGCCGCCCAGAAGGTCACCGGCACGTGGGACTTCGGCGCGGACGACGCGCTGAAGATGCCCGAGAACACGCTCCGCCTCGCGCTGACGCAGGCGAAGGTCTCCCACGCGAACATCAAGAGCATCGATACCTCGGAGGCCGAGAAGATGCCCGGCGTCTTCAAGGTCATCACCTACAAGGACATTCTCGCCGCCGGCGGCACGAACCAGATCAACGGCCTCGTCATGCTGCCGAAGCACAACAAGACCGACGGCTTTGAGCGCCCGGTCCTCTCCCCCGACAAGATCTTCCAGTTCGGCGATGCTATCGCCACCGTCGCCGCCGACACCGAGGCCCATGCCCGCGCCGCGGCCGACGCCGTCAA
>JAZPZZ010000019.1:0-3001 GCA_045544935.1 Oscillospiraceae bacterium
TGTACTTCGTCGTCGAGTGCGTCACAATATCGGCGCCCCATTCGATCGGGCGGCAGTTGATCGGTGTGGCGAAGGTGTTGTCGACGATGAGCGGCACGCCGTGCGCGTGCGCGGCTCTGGCGAAGCGCTCGATGTCCAGCACCGTGAGCGCGGGGTTTGCGATCGTCTCGCCGAAGACGGCCTTGGTGTTATCCCGGAAGGCGGCATTCAATTCCTCGTCCGTACAGTCGGGGGAGACGAACGTCGTCTCCACGCCCATCTTTGCCATCGTGGTGAGGATGAGGTTGAACGTGCCGCCGTAGATGCTGCTGGAGGCCACGATATGGTCGCCGCAGGAGGCAATGTTAAAGAGCGCAAAGAAGTTTGCCGCCTGACCGGAGGAGGTGAGCATGGCCGCCGTGCCGCCCTCGAGCGCGCAGATCTTCGCCGCGACGGCGTCGTTCGTCGGGTTCTGCAGGCGGGAGTAGAAATAGCCGCTGGCCTCGAGATCGAAAAGCCGGCCCATGTCCACGCTCGTGTCGTACTTAAACGTCGTGGACTGGACGATCGGCAGCTGACGCGGCTCGCCGTTTCCGGGCGTATAGCCGCCCTGCACGCAGATGGTTTCTTTTTTCATGTTCATAGCCTCCTGTTACTGTATGGGTGTGATCGCCTGAATGTCGTACGGCGATTCCTGATAGACGAAGTAGTTGAGCCAGTTGGAGAAGAGCAGATTCGCGCTCGAGCGCCACGTGTTGCGCGGGCGCTTTGTGTCGTCGTCGTTCGGGTAGTAGTTCTCCGGGATGTGAATCGGCTTTCCGGCGCGCTTGTCGCGCAGGTATTCGTTCTCGAGCGTGAGCGTGTCGTATTCCGAGTGGCCGGTGATGAAGATCTGGCGGCCGCCGTCGGTGCTCACGGCGTAGACGCCCGCGCGCTCGCTCTCGGCGAGAATCTTGAGGCGGGGCTCCGCCGCGATCGGCTCGCGCGGCGTCTCCGTATGGCGCGAGTGCGGCACGAGAAACACGTCGTCAAACCCGCGAAAGAGGATCGACCCCTTGTGCGTCACCTCGTGCTCAAACACGCCGAAGAGCTTCTCCGGCATCCAGCGCTTCTGGATTCCGTAGTGATAATAGAGCCCGGCCTGCGCGCCCCAGCAGATGTGGAGCGTACTCTGCACGTGCGACTTGCTCCACTCCATGATCCGGCAGAGCTCTTCCCAGTAGTCCGCCTCCTCGAAGGCCAGCTGCTCGATCGGCGCGCCCGTGATGATCAGCCCGTCGAAATTGCGGTGCTTCACCTGCTCGAAGGTCTTATAGAACGTGAGCATGTGCTCCTGCGAGGTGTTTTTCGAGGTGTGGCTGTCGAAGGCCATGAGCTCCACCTCCACCTGAATCGGCGTGTTCCCGAGCAGCCGCACGAACTGCGTCTCCGTCGCGATCTTGGTCGGCATCAGATTCAGCACGAGGATGTGCAGCATGCGGATGTCCTGCGTCAGCGCGCGCGGCGTGTGGTAATAGAAGATGTTCTCCCGCTGCAGCGAGGCGGCGGCGGGGAGCTCTTGCGGAATGATGATCGGCATTTGGACGGACTTCCTTTCAGAGTAAAATAAAAACAGCGGGAGGCCCCGCTTTGGGGCCTCCCGCTGCAATCATACGAAATGATGTTATTGCGGAGAGGTCGCATCAAAGTTTCGGCCATAACGAATCGTGCACATACCCATGGGCATGTACATGCACATCATCATCATGGAGCGAGACTGCATTCGACGCTTCCTCCTGTTTACAATTTCAGTAAGCGTATTATGATTTGATCATCATCTCATCGTCCGATGAGCGACACAAACTGTTTGTTTGTGTCGGGAAATAAAAGCTCAAAGAGCTTTTATTTCAGATGATCACATCACAATTTGGTAACCATTTGGCGTGCATACACGCCAAATATGCGGTTTTACCGCATACTTCCGCTCCGCGGAAGTGGTTACTGAATTATAACGCCGGTTCCAGTCTTTGTCAACCGCTCCTACGCGGCTTACTTGACGGGCTGTTGGACACAGCGTATAATAAGCGCAAGAAAGGCTTGAAAAGACAGGAGTTTGAGCACCCTATATGGAAGATTGTTTTACCCCGATTACCACAGCGGATATCCCGCGGCTGAACGCCGCGTTTCAAAAAAAGGCCTCGCGCCTGTGCAACGATTCGGCCGGCGCGGCCGTGCTCTGGCAGAGCTATTTTCAGGACGCGGCGGCGGAGATCGACGGCGCGCTCGTCCTGCGGGAGATGCTCCCCGGCGTCGGCACGGTCTATTCTCTCCCGATCGGCGGCGACTGCTGCACCGTCGTCGGAAAGCTGCGCGCCCTCGCTAAGGCGAAGGGCGAGCCGTTTCGCCTCTTCCCGGTCCTGCCGGAGGAGGTCGAGGCCCTGCGCGCGGCGTTTCCCGAGCTGAAGGCCGAGCTGCAGCGCGACTGGTGCGACTATCTCTATGACGCGCAGACCATGGTCACCTTTGCCGGCAAGAAGCTGCACGGGCAGAAAAACCACGTCAACCACTTCCGCCGGCTCTATCCCGACTGGACGTTCGAGGAGATCACGGCGGAGAATCTGCCGGAGATTCAGGCCTACTTCGAGGAGCACGCCGAGCAGAACCGCAAGGAGGCGGAGACGGCCGTCTTCGAGGAGCACAGCGTGCGCGAATTTCTCAAGCAGTATTGGGAGTACGCCCCGCTCGGCGGTGTCCTGCGTGCAAATGAGAAGATCGTCGGCTTCTCGGCGGGCGAGATCGTGGGCGATACGCTCATCATCCACGTCGAAAAGGCGGACACGTCGTTCTCCGGCGCGTACCAGATGCTCGTGAACGAATACGCCAAGCACTTCGTCACGGAGGACGTGAAGTATATCAACCGCGAGGAGGACACCGGCGACGAGGGCATCCGCCAGTCGAAGGAGTCCTATCACCCGCTGATGCTGCTGGAGAAGTATGTGGTGACGATCGAGTAAGTGATAATCAAAACATACCAGGTGGGGGA
>JAZPZZ010000020.1:0-9269 GCA_045544935.1 Oscillospiraceae bacterium
GCGTTGATGACGGCGGTGGGGCCGCCGGACTGGCCGAAGACGGCGGAGCCGATCAGTTTTTCAGACATATGGCGGCTCCTTTACTCTTTGCCCCAGTCGGGCACGCGGACGGTGGTCTGCGTCTCGCTGGATTCTTTGGCGGCGAGGGAGTAGATCAGAGCGGACATGCCGTCGGAGAGCGGCGTGTCGAACTCTCTCCCCTCGCGCAGCGCCTTCTGGAACGCCTCATGCGCGAAGAAGATGACATCGCCGGTGGCGTGGTCATAGGAGTCGTTGAAGGTGATCGTCTCGGGATAGTCCATATCCTCGGTCTTCCACGTGAGGCGCGTAAACTCAAACATGCCCTCGCCGGTGAGGAAGATGGAGCCCTTCGTGCCGATGTAGCCGCGCGAGCAGGTGGGCACGTCGCAGGCCCAGGAGGCCGCGATGGTGCCGATGGCGCCGTTTCTTAGGCGGATCGTGACGCTGGTGTGGTTATCGAACTTCGGAACGGAGGCGATCGTGCCGGTATAGTTGCAGGCGATGGTCTCGAAGCCGCCCGCGAGCGCGGTGATGAGCTTCCAGTCGTGGCTGACAGACTCGACCGTCATGCCGCAGGCGAGATTCGGGTCGGTGCGCCAGGAGGCGCCGAGATTCTTCGCGTGGAAGCCGAAGCCGGGGCTCAGGCGCGTGAAGGCGATGTTCACGGGCTCGCCGAACATGCCGGTTTTCACGAGCTGCAGCATCTTCTGATACGCGGGGCGGTAATAGTGCGCGAAGCCGACCATGATCTTCGCGTCATATTCCTTGGCCATGGCCTCAATCTTGCGCGCGTCCTCGAGCGTCGCGGCGACGGGCTTTTCGAGATAGAGCGGGACGTGGTGCTTGAGAACCATCTCCACATAGTCCAGCCGCTTCGTGGGCGGCGTGGAGATGACGACGTAGTCGGCCTTGGCGGCGTAGTCCTCGATCTCCTCGTATGCCGCGGCGGGGCAGCCGAACTCGGCCGTGTAGACTGCGAGAGATTTCTCGCTCACGTCGTAGACGCCGGTGACCGTGCCGCCGAGCCGCACAACGGCTCTGCCGTGATGGCGGGCGATATCGCCGCCGCCGATCATGAATACGTTCATAATAATCTCCTTATATTCAGCCGATGAGCGCCTTGGCGGAGGCGACGATGTTCTCGACCGTGACGCCGTTGATGGCGAGCAGGCGCTCATACGGGGCGGACTGGCCGAACTGATCCTGGATGCCGATGCGCTTGACGCGGCCCTTTCCGAGCTCGGCGGCGACTTCGCAGACGGCGGAGCCGAGGCCGTTCATGATGTTGTGATCCTCAACCGTAACGACCCGGCCGATCTCCTCGATTGCGGCGGTGACGGCGTCCACATCCAGCGGCTTAATCGTGTGCATATCGAGCACGCGGGCCTTCACGCCCTCACCTTCCAGCGCCTCAGCGGCCTCGAGGGCGAGGCGCACGGTATCGCCGTTGGCAATGATGGCGACGTCGCCGCCCTCGCGGAGGGTGTTCGCCTTGCCGATGACGAATTCGGCGCTCTCGTCATAGATCACCGGCACCTTGTCGCGCGTAAAGCGCAGGTACACGGGGCCGTCCCACTCCGCGGCGGCGCGGACGAGCTTGCGCGCGGCGTAATAATCCGCGGGCATGATGACGGTCATGTTCGGGATGGAGCGGTAGATGCCCATGTCCTCGATGGCCTGATGGCTCGCGCCGTCGTTCGCGGGCGTGACGCCGCCGTGGGAGCAGGCAAGCTTCACGTTGAGGTTCGGGTAGGCCGCCTCCTGACGGATCATCTCGCACATGCGCATGGAGCCGAAGGCTGCGTAGGTCACGACAAAGGGAACCTTGCCGCAGGTGGCGAGGCCAGCCGCGACGCCCGCGCAGTTCTGCTCCGCGATGCCGACGTTGAGATACTGTGCCGGCAGCTCCTTGCGGAAGGCGCCGGTCTTGCAGCTTTTGCCGATGTCGGCGTCCACGACGAGGACGTTGGGATTTTCACGGCCGAGCTCGACGATCTCATCGCCGAAGCCGTCGCGGGTCGCAATCATTTTTTCAAATTTCATGACTTATCCCTCCACAGTGTTGACGTACTGGCGATCCAGCTCGTCCATGGCCTGATGATACTGTTCCTCATTCGGCGCCACGCCGTGCCAGCCGACCTGGTTTTCCATGAAGCTGACGCCATTGCCCTTGACGGTCTTGCCGATGATGCACTTCGGCAGGCCGTTTTTCGACGCCATGGCGGCGTCGAGCGCCGCGACCATCTCGCCCATGTCGTTGCCGTTGATCTCGAAGGTCTCGAAGCCGAAGGCGGCGAACTTCGCGGCGAGGCTGCCGAGGGGCATGATCTCCTCGCAGGTGCCGTCGAGCTGGAGGTTGTTCCAGTCAACGAAGACGATGAGGTTGTCGAGCTTATACTTATGCGCGGTGCCGCAGGCCTCCCAGATCTCGCCCTCGTTGGTTTCGCCGTCGCCGACGGCGCAGAAGACGTTGTAGCTCTTGCCGTCGAGCTTGGCAGCGAGCGCCATGCCGGCGGCGCAGGCGAGGCCCTGTCCGAGCGAGCCGGTGGAAATATCAATGCCGGGGCACTTATTCATGCTGGGGTGGCCCTGCAGGGGCGAGCCTTCCTTCCGCAGCGTACCCAGCACGCTCATGTCGAAATAGCCCTTCATGGCGAGAGCGGCGTACTGCGCGGGGCAGGTATGGCCCTTGGAGAGGACGAAGCGGTCGCGGTCTTCCCAGCGGGGATTTTTCGGGTCGACGTCCATGGCGTGCCAGTAGCAGGCCGTGACGAAATCGGCCACAGAAAGCGAGCCGCCGGGATGGCCGGACTGGGCCTTGTAGATCATGTCGATGACGTTTTTCTTCAGATCCACGCACTTGTTTTTCAGCTCTGCAACGGTGAGTTGTTCTTTCATGTTCTTTGCCTCCTCAGCTGGTAAAGATGGTGGAGATTCCGGGGATGTAGGTGATGATGAGCAGCACGATCAGCGACGCGATCAGAAGCGGCACGACCGCCTTGGAGATCTGCTTGAGGTCCACGTTCGCGACGCCGCAGGCCACATAGAGGTTCACGCCGACGGGCGGGGTGAAGAGGCCGATGGCGAGGTTCACGATCATGACGACGCCGAGGTGGATCATGTCGATGCCGAGCGCCTGCGCCACGGGGACAAAGAGCGGCGTGAAGATATAGAGCGCGGACGTGGAATCGAGAAAGCACCCGGCGATGAGCAGCAGGACGTTCACGATGATGAAGAAGAGGAAGGTGCTGCCGTGCGTGAAGTTAATGAGGCCGTTCGAGATCGCGATATCGAGTCTCGCGCGGGTGAGCACGTAGGCAAAGAGGCTCGCGCAGGCCGTGATGAACATGATCGTCGCCGTGGTGCTGGCGGAGTCGATGAAGATGCGGTAGAGATCCTTGGGCTTGACGGTCTTGTAGACGAAGACGCCGATGACGAGACCGTAGACAACCGCAACGGCCGCGGCCTCGGTCGGCGTGAAGATGCCGCCGTAGATGCCGCCGAGGATGATGATCGGCATGAGCAGGCCCCAGAACGCGTCCTTGAACGCCTTCCAGCGCTGCGCGCCGGAGGCCTTGGGCAGGCGCTTGAGATCCATCTTGCGGCCGACGAGGAGGGCCGTGATGATGAGGCCCGCGCCCATGATGAGGCCGGGGATGACGCCCGCCTTGAAGAGGTCGCCGATGGAGGTGTCCGCAATCGAGCCGTAGACGACGAAGGTGATGCTCGGCGGGATGATGACGCCGATGGCGCCGGCGCAGCCCATGAGGGCGGCGGAGAACGGGGCGTTATAGCCGGTTTTAATCATGCCGGGGATGAGCACGAGGCCGAGCGCCGCGACCGTCGCGGGGCCGGAGCCGGAGATCGCCGCGAAGAAGCAGGCGACGACGACGCACACGATGGCGAGCCCGCCCTTCACGTGGCCGACGCAGGCTTCGGCGAGGTTAATGAGCCGCTCGGAGATGCCGGCCTTCTCCATGATGTTGCCGGCGAGGATGAAAAACGGGATCGCGAGCAGGACGAACTTGGAGCTCGACGCCGCGAACAGGCGCGGCAGGCTGGACATGATCGTGTCGATCGGGTGGCCGGCGCCCTGCGCGAGCATCGCGAGAATGCTCGAGGAACCGAGGCAGACGGCGATCGGCGCGCCGACGATGAGCAGCACCGCAAAGGCGATGAACAGAATGGAAGCAATCATTTCGCGTCGTCCTCCTTTTTCTGTGCTTCGGCAGCCTCTTCAGCCGCCTCCCCGATCATGACCTCCGCGTCGGTGAGGACCTTGTCCGCCGGGGTGCGGATCTCCTCGAGGGTGATCTGCGCGAAGCGCAGCGTCATGAAGATCGCGCCGAAGGGCACGAACAGACCGTAGACCCACTCGGGCCACTGCATGGCCGGCGTGACCTGGCCGAGAATGTATTCGCTCTGCACCATCTTGATGCCGTAGAAGAACACGAGGAAGGAAAACACGGTGCTCAGGCCGTAGCCGAAGATCAGCAGGCCGCGGCGCACCTTCGGGCTCACGGCGTCGGTGAGAATGCTCAGACCCAGATGCGCTCTCCGCTTGGCGGCGATGGCCGTGCCGAGCATGCTCAGCAGGATGAACAGCTTCGTCGTGATCTCATCCGAGAACGAGAGCGACGCGTGCAGCGCATAGCGGGAAAACACGTTTGCAAACACGAGGATCGTCATGGCGATGAGGCAGACGATGCAGATATATTCCTCAATCTTATCGAGAATCTTTGACATGTCCTTCCCTCCTTACTGCGTGATGCCGAAGGCGTCACACGCTTCCGTGCCGAAGCGCTCGATCATGCTGCCCTTCCACTCGCTGATGGCGTCCGCGAAGGCGGCCTTCTGCTCGTCGGTCAGGTAGGTGATCTCCATGCCCTCGCTCTCAAACTTGGCGAGGATTTCAGCCTCCTCGGCCTCGAGCGCGTCGCGGCCCCAGTTGCAGGCCTCGATGGCGCACTCAGTCAGAAGCTGGCGGGTGTTCTCCTCAAGCGCCTCCCAGATCTTCGTGTTGGCGATGAAGAGGTCGTTTTCATAGGAGTAGTTCCACATGGTGAGATATTTCTGAATTTCGTCCATCTTCGCCGTGGACGTGACGGACACGCCGTTTTCCTGCCCGTCGATCGTGCCCTGCTGGATGGCGGTGAAGACCTCGGACCAGCTCATGGAGGTCGGGTCGGCGCCGAGGGCGCGGAAGAAGCCCATATAGACCTCGCTGCCGGGCACGCGGATCTTCAGATTCTTGAGATCGGACGGATCGTCGACGGCAACCTTGGAGTTCGTCAGCTGGCGGAAGCCGTTGTGGAACGAGCCGATGTAGGTGATGCCCTTCGCGGCAAGGCGCTCGGCGTAATACTGTCCGCCCGTGGCGTCGATCACCTCGCGCGCCTGCTGATAACCGTCGAACGACCAGGGGATCGTGGCGACCGGGAGCTGGCTGTCGATGACGGCGAGCGTGCAGGTGGCGTAGGCCGCGAGATCCACGCTGCCCTGCGCGATCATCTCAATGCCCATCGTGGCGTTGCCGCCGGCGAGCTGATCGTTCGGGAAGACGTCGACCGTGACATTGCCGCCGGAGCGCTCGGCCACGAGATCGGCAAAATACCGCGCCACGCGGCTGTCGATCTGCGTGTCGGTGCCGTTGACGGCCATGACGAGCTCGATCTTCTGGTACGCGCTGTCCCCGTCGCCGCTCTGGGAGGCCGTCGAGCAGCCCGCCAGAAGCACCAGCGCCAGAAGCAGCGCGAGGACTGGGATCGCTTTGCGAATGTTCATGTACTCTCCTCCGCTTTCTCTGTATTTTTGAATTTCCTTTGTCTTCACCCAATGTTGAACATTGGTTGTTGTGATACCAAAATACCCCGTTTGTGTTGAAAAGTCAACGGGGAAATGCCGCGTTTTAACATTTTTGGAGCATCGCCTAAAAGAGAAACGCCCGTTTTGTGAATCTTCCCCATTTCCGGAGCCGGAAGCCGTTGAAAATCAACGACTTTGTGAAAAAGATAACCGTCAGAGCGTCAAATCTTAGCGCTGTCTTGACAAGTGTGCACCCGCTTGTTAGAATCAACGTAGAACATTGGACAGACGGAGGACGCCGCTATGAAGCCAACCGGAGAAAAGCGAAACAGCCAATCCGCGGTGCAGTTTCTGCTCGACGCGTTCAACCGCGACCTGCTCTCGGGCGCGCTGCGGCCGGGCGACCAGATCCCGACCGAGGTGGAGCTCTCAGAGCAGTTCGGCGTGAGCCGCAACACCGTGCGCGAGGCGATCAAAATTCTCGTGGCCATGGGCGTGCTGGAGATCCGCCGCCCCGTGGGTACCTTCGTCTGCGAGGGGTTCACCGAGCCGATGATCTCCCCCCTGCTCTACGGCGTGATTCTCGGCCGGGGCGACAGCTACGACGAGCTGATGGACCTGCGCGAGATCATGGAGACCGGCACGCTGCTCACCGCCATCCGCAACGCCGGCGACGAGGAGATCGCCGCGCTCTCCGAGCCGCTCGTCGCCCTCGGGCAGGCCTGCCGCAGCGAGAAGCCGGACGTGGAGGAGGTCTTCCGCCGCGACGACGCTTTTCATGAGGCGATCATGCACCTGGCGCACAGCCGCGTCGTCGAGCGCATTGCCGACACCGTGCGCACCATGACGCACGACATGCGCCGCGAGAGCGTGGAGCTCATGCTCGAGACCGGCCGCGGCGAGGAGCTCTATCAGGCGCACGAGAAGCTCTATCGGATTTTAAGCACCCGTGACGTCGAGGGCGTCTACCGCGAGATCCGCAGCACCTACTTCGTCCCCGACGGAGAAAACGGCGTGCGGTCATTGTCGGAGTGATTTGCTTCCCCTGCACTGAAAAGCCGCAAAGCCCGCCTTTTGGCGGGCTTCTTGCATTCTGCACTATTTTATTATACAATGAGTCCATCTCTAACTGGTAGTGGAGGCAGGGTATGAAACTGAACTACAAGCGCACCGTATTGGTGGGCCTCGCGTTTTTCCTGATCTGCGCCTTCTGGCAGGCGTATGACAACACGATCCCCCTCATTCTGACGAACAAATTCGGCATGTCGCAGGCGCTCTCCGGCGTGATTATGGCGCTGGACAACATTCTGGCGCTGTTCATGCTGCCGCTCTTCGGCGCGATCTCCGACAAGAGCAAGAGCCCGAAGGGCCGGCGCACGCCGTTCATTCTCTGGGGCACGATCGTCGCGGTGGCGGCGTTCGTCTCGCTCTCGCTGGTGGACGCGGCGCAGCTGAAAAACCTCGGCGACATGGCGAAGATCGACGATCCCGCCGCGCTCGCAGAGATCTATGAGCTTGAGCAGGACGCGACACTCCAGACGCCCGACGGCGAGACCTTCGTGCTGAAGGACGTGTTCTCCGAGGAGGAGTTCACGCAGATCACGAGCCAGATCCAGGGCGACGAGAAGACCGTCACGAACCCGGATTACACCAACTACGTCACGCCCGCGCGGCAGGCCGTGGCGCACCAGATCGCAAAGGACAACCCGAGCACGCTCATCCTCTTCATCGCGCTGCTCTTAATCACGCTCATCGCGATGGCGACCTTCCGCTCCCCCGCTGTGGCTCTGATGCCGGACGTGACGATCAAGCCGCTCCGGTCGAAAGCGAACGCCGTCATCAACCTCATGGGCAGCGCGGGCGGCATTCTCGTCCTTGCGCTCGGCATGGTCTTTGCGACCAGCAGCGTGAAGAACTCCCTCATGAGCTACAAGGTCTACTTCGGCGTGATCGCTGCCGTGATGCTGCTCGCGCTCGTGATCTTCCTGCTCACGGTGAAGGAGCCGAAGCTGGTGAGGCAGATGCACGAGGACTCGAAGCGCTTCGGCATCGAGGCCGACGAGCCGGACGCCGAGCCCGGCGCGAGCCGCGGTCTCTCCGCGGGCGAGAAAAAGTCGCTGCTGTTCATCCTCGCTTCCATCGTGCTCTGGTTCATGGGCTACAACGCCGTGACGAGCAAATACTCCGTCTACGCCTCGAACATTCTCCACAAGGACTACAACCTCACGCTCATCATCGCGAGGCCGCGGCGATCATCTCATATCTCCCCGTCGGCATCGTGGCGAGCAAGGTCGGCCGCAAGAAGACAATTCTCGCCGGCGTCGTGATGCTCGGCATCTCCTTCGGCGTGGCGGCGTTCCTCCGCTCGGAGAGCCCGACGATGCTCATGAACCTCATGTTCGCCCTCGCGGGCATCGGCTGGGCGACGATCAACGTCAACTCCTTCCCGATGGTCGTGGAGCTCTGCTCCGGCGCGGACGTGGGCAAGTACACCGGATTTTACTACACCGCCAGTATGGCCGCGCAGGTCGTCACGCCCATGTTCTCGGGCTTCCTGATGGACCATATGGGCATGACCGTCCTCTTCCCCTACGCCACGATCTTTGTGGCGCTCGCGTTCGTCACGATGCTGTTCGTCCGCCACGGCGACAGCAAGCCCGTGGCCGCGAAGGGGCTCGAGGCGCTCGATGTGGATGATTAAAAAACTGGAGGATAGATTATGGACCGTTTAACGAAAAAGCTGAAGAAGGGCGGCTATTCCGCCAACCGCCATCCCGAGAGCGAGCTGCAGGAGCGTCTCGACCAGTTCATGGGCGTGCACCAGTACTGGATGGAGCAGGTGCAGGAGATGGAGCAGGGCATCGCGCAGGCCTCCGATCTGGGGCCCGAGGGCGACCTGACCCTCCTGATGCTCAAGGCCGGCTACAACGCCGTCGTCCGCATCGGCCGCCGGTTCGAGACGGCGCATCCGCTCACGGACAACGAAGACGACGTCGTCACACAGCTCGGCAAGCTCGAGGACCTCTATGAGACCGCGCTCATGGAGCAGGAGGAGATCCGCGAGGGGCTCGAGGAGTGCAAGGACCGCGGCTACACCGACAACTTCGCCTACAACGAGCTCATGACCGCGAAGCTCGGCCTCACGGAGCTCATCAAGCGCTTCGAGATCGCCGTCGGCGAGCGCGAGGACGACCCCGACCCGCACCGCTACTGGCCGGAGAGCGTGAAGGAAAACGACCAATAAACAAAAATGTCCCGTCCGGGAAAACCGGACGGGATATTTTTATGATTCAAGCTGCTTGCCGAGGAAGTTGGAGACGGCGTCGGCGAGCTTTTCCTCCGTGACGCCGGCGTGCGCGCCGCCCTTCGGCTGCAGGAAGGTCACGCAGCCGAGCACGTCGCCCTGCGAGAGGATCGGCGCCGCCACCGCGAGACACCAGCGG
>JAZPZZ010000021.1:0-3649 GCA_045544935.1 Oscillospiraceae bacterium
AGCTGCCGCCTTCGGTGATGGAGATGTTGTTTGCGGGGTTGTAAACGCCCACGGTGATGATCTGCACGTCGGGATTCAGCTCATAGATCGCCTTCAGTGCGGCGTTCCAATCCTGCTTATACTTGTTGAACGCCTCGTTGAACGCGGAGATGAACTCAGCGAGAATCGCAGGCAGCTTGCCGATGGTCTGCGCCGTGCTGAGTATGCTCAGGAACGCCTGTCCGACGTCGCCGCCGTTCTCCTCGATCCACGCCTTCACGGCCTTCTGCGCGTCGGAGCTGTTGTCCTCATACATCTTCAGCATCGCGCGGATGTAGGAGTAGGAGAGAATGTCGTTTGAGCCGAGATTGATCGTGATGATGTCGGCGGCCTGAATCGCGCTGATGTAATAGGGACGCAGCGCGTTCAGATTCTCGAGGCTGAAGGCCTGCTGGAACGCCATGTTCCAGATGCCGTCCGTGTCGGAGTAAACGCCGTCGAGGATGTAGCGCAGCTCCACGCAGCGGAAGGCGCTGCAGCCCATCTGCAGCAGTTCTGCGTCGATGCCGGTGGCGACGAGGTCATGATACGCGCCGGTCACGCGGTTGAAGCCGAGACCGATCGGGTCCATATAGATGCCGCTCACGGTGTAGCCGGCGGCGATGCTGTCGCCGATGCACATGTAGGTCTTGTATCCGTCGTAGCATTTGTAGTCGTAGTCGTCCGGGTTCGTGTTTGTGGCCGCGAACGCGCCGGTCATGCCGACCAGCAGCACCACGACGAGCATCAGGCAGATACTCTTGCGAAATTGCTTCATTTCGGAACCTCCTTCATTCCATAACAGATGTAAAAGATTGGAAAATAATATGCAGAAAAAGCTCCGCAGTAGGATGGAAAGGTCTGCTGCGGAGCTGATCCGCGTACGGCTCCAGGGGGGATGGAGCCGTATGCGGAGGTTTACGAATGGTTAGTTGGCTGCGGCTGCGGGCTCGGTCATGGCGTCATAGTCCTTCTCGAGCTTGCGATAGTCGATCTTGCCCATGCCGGTGTGCGGCATTTCCTCGATGAACTGCATTGTCTTCGGGATGACGCTCGATTCGATCTCCTGACCCATGAGGTCATAGAGCTCGGCCTGCACGTCCGCCTCATTGCGTTCGTGGTTCTTGAGCTGAATAACAGCGTGTACGCTCTTGCCCTGCGCGTGATCGCGGTCGGTCACACCCACGACGGCACAGCTCATCACGTCCGGGTGCTTTCCGAGCACATCCTCAATGAACGTGGGGAAGACCTTGTGGCCGTTGAACATGATGATCATGCGCTTGATGCGGCCCTTGATGAAGATGAAGCCGTCCTCGTCGATGCTGCCGAGGTCGCCGGAGTGGATCCAGACCTTGCCGTCCGGATGCTTCACCATGATCTTTTCGCTCTCCTCGGGGTTGTTCAGATAACCGAGCATGAGCGCGGGACCGGTGATGCAGATCTCGCCCTCCTCGTTGTAGCCGAGCTCTTCCGTCGTACCGGGCTTGAAGATGCCCATCGTGTTCATCAGCAGGGGATAGCCCACGCTGAGAGAACGGAAGTTGCCGTTGCAGCTGCAGCAGGCAGCGGAGGAGACCTCGCTCATGCCGTAGCCCTGGCTGAGCGGGAACTTCGCGCCGCGCTCTTTCAGGAAGCCGTTGAGCTTGCCCTCAAGGCCGGCGTTCATCGTGTCGCCGCCGGAACCGGCGGTCACGAAGAAGTCAAGGCGGAAGCCGTTTTTCATCTCCTTGGAGTTCATCAGCTTCTCATAGTGCGCGGGCACCATGAGCGTGTGCTGCGGGCGATATTCCTTGATGTACTTGCCGACCTGGTCGGAGTCAAACTTCGGGATGATGATCATTTCCAGACCGAGGGAGAGCGGCATATGCAGGTTTGCAACGATGCCGTAGCTCGCGAAGGCGGGAATGATGTTCAGAAAACGGTGGTGCCGGTCATATTCCACGCCGCAGTACTGAAAGTCCATCGCCACGGCGTTGAAGCCGTCGTTGGAGAACATGACGCCCTTCGGCGCGCCGGTCGTGCCGCCCGTGAGGGCGATGCCCGCGAGCTCGAACTCGCTGTAGTCGACGGTCTCCACCTCGTCCTCGTGGCCGTAGCCGCGCTCCATGAACGTGTTCCATTCAAGAACGCGGTCATTGTATTCGATGTCGATGGCCATTTTGCGCTTCGCGATCCATTTGACCAGACCGGAGGACATGCTGTTGGCGGCGTTGTAGGTGATGATGTAGTCCGCATCCAGCTCCTGAATCATTTCCTTCACCGGCGCAGTGACCGTCATGGTCACCACGATGCGGGAATTGGCGCTCTTCATGAACTCTTGAATGTGGATGCAGGAATCGCGCGGATCGAGCACCAGCGGCGCTGCGCCCAGCTTGTTGAGCGCGTACAGCGAGACCACAAATTCCGGGATCGTGATCGTGCAGAAGGTGACAATGTCGCCCTTCTTCACGCCCAGCGACTGGAACGCAGCCGCTGCCTGATCAATATCCCGCAGCAGCTTGCCGTAGGAGATACGGTTCTTAAAATAACGGATGGCAATGTCTTCCAGATGGTCCTCATTGTTCTTCCGCATGTGCTGATAAATGGATTCCTTCGGAAGCTCGGCTTTCCGGGCCTCTTCCGAAAAGAACTGCATCCACGGTTTCTCTGCCGAAGGCAGATGTCTCATTTCGTTCAAAAATAACTCCCCCTTATGATCGCGGGCGCTTTGTTTTTCCCGCAAAACAGAGAGTGCTGAAACACTCTCCAATACATATTTCTGTTGTTTGCCTAAAATATCGCAATTTTTCAAAATTTTTTAGTTTCCGAAAAAGTGTACAGAAATAAGCAACAATATTATAGCGGAATGCCGTGCATTTTACCATCTGCTTTCTGCACAAAAGAGAAGTGACATTTTTGTAACTTTTATTGCACTATTTCGTAACCGAACAAAAAGATGCACCGCCGAAGCGATGCATCTTTTTGTGTTTGTGTTTTTTATTTTTCCATGCGGTCGAAGCGCGCCATGATGGCGGCCATCTGTTCGCGGGTGGCATTGCCCTGCGGCTGGAAGGTGCCGTCGGGGAAGCCGTTCACGACGCCGTTGGCCACCGCCCAGGCCACGGCGGGCTTTGCGTATTCGCTGATCGCGTCGGCGTCGGTGATCTTGGAGAGATCGCCGCCGGCCGCTTTTTCGCCGTCATAGCGGTAGAGCATCGTCACCATCTGCTCGCGGGTAACCTCGGCGTTCGGCGCAAACTCCGTGTCGCTCACGCCCTTGACAACCTTGGCGTGGTAGGCCCAAACGACCGCGTCCTGATACCACTCGTCCACGAGATCGGTGAAGGGGCAGGCCTTCTTCTGGGCCTCCGTCACCTTCGGAGAACCCTCCATGCGGTAGATGACGGTGGCGAACTGCGCGCGGGTGGTGGTGCCCTGCGGGGCGAAGATCGTGCCGCCCATGCCGTTCATAAGGCCGTGCTCCCAGACGTAGTAGATATCGTCATAGGACCAGTCGCCCTTCTTCACGTCCGTGAAGGGGAATTCCTTCTTAGGATCGGTCTTGGTGGGATCAGCCTGCGTGGGATCGGCTTTGGTGGGACCGACCTTAGTGGGATCAGCCTGAGTCGGATCAACTTTGGTGGGATCGGCC
>JAZPZZ010000022.1:0-13328 GCA_045544935.1 Oscillospiraceae bacterium
GTCGCAGTGGTAGTACCAGCGGTCGGGCTCCACCTTCATGTGCTTGCGCAGCATGTTGAAGCCCATGTCCTTCGCGGTCATGATATCGAAGATCATCGCCTCGTCCGCGGGCGGGGTATACTGCCCGTCGCTCCAGTAGCCCTGATCGAGCAGGCCGTTCTGGAAATACGGCTCACCGTTGAGAAGCAAACGCGGCACGCCGTTCTCGTCCGGGCCGACGGAAATGCTGCGCATGGCGAAATAGCTCTTCACGCGGTCGACCCCGTCGAGCGTGACGCTGAAATAATAGAGCTTTGGGTGCTCCGGCGTCCAGAGCTCGCACTCCGGCACCGGCACGCGCACCGTGGAGCCGGCGGGGAAGGCGTATTTCTTTCCCAGAATGCCGGCGACGCACTTGCCCTGCCCGTAGACCACGAGCTCGAGCACGCCCTCGGCCGGGCGGGGCGTGAGCTTCAGGCCGCGGATGTAGTTTTTCGGCACGCTCTCGAGCCAGACCGTCTGCCAGATGCCGCTCTGGCCGGGATACCAGATGCCCGTGCCCTCGAGGCGCTGCTTGCCGCGGGGCAGATCGTTGCGGTCCGTCAGATCGCGCACGCAGACCATCAGCGTGTTCGAGCCCTTTTTTAAGAGCTCCGTCAGATCTACGGTGAAGGGGCTGTAGCCGCCGGAGTGGGACCCGGCCTCCACGCCGTTGAGCCAGACGCTGCACAGCTGGTCCACCGCGCCGAAGTGCAGCAGCACGCGGCCGCGGAAGAAATTCTCCGGCAGCGTGAAGTCGCGGATGTACCACAGCCAGTCGCCGGGCTTGATGCGCCGCTCCACGCCGGAGAGCTGGCACTCGGGGCTGTAGGGCACGATGATCGTGCCGTCCGCCTTCGTGGGGCGCTGCGCGTCCTGCGTGACGGCGTACTGCCACGGGCCGTTGAGATTCAGATAGCTGTCGCGCACCAGCTGCGGACGGGGATATTCCGGCAGCGGCGCGTCGGGGTTGAATTGTTCGCCCCACGGGGTGAGCATGGTGAGTGACCTCCTTGCGTGAGGGAGATGATTGTACTAACTTTTCCATTCTACCCGATTTCCGTCCTTTTGTTAAGCCTCTATTTTGTTTTTCAACAAAAAAATACACCGTGCCGAAAAAGGGGACATTGGTCTGCGGAAATGACGATAAATTGGCAAAAACTATTGAAAATGCTCACGTTTTGGCAGGTTTGTTAATATTTAAATTAGTTCATTTGCGGCTTTTTGGTGGACTTGTGAACAACCTTGTGATAGAATATCTTAGTCATAAAATAGAGAGGTGATGCAAATGCCCTTTAAGTATCATGGCGGAGTTCATCCGAACTACATGAAGGCGCCGGACGTTCCGGTGATCTCCATTACGCCGCCGCCGCAGGTCGTCGTGCCCATGGCGCAGCACATCGGTGCGCCGTGCAAGCCGATCGTCGCGGTGGGCGACTATGTGACGATGGGCCAGAAGATCGGCGATAATCCCGCGCCGGTTTCCGCCCCGATTCATTCGCCCGTGTCCGGCAAGGTCATCGCCATCGAGCCGAGACCCCATCCCCTTGGGGACAACATTCCGGCCGTGGTAATCGAAAATGACTATCAGGACACCCCATGTACCGATCTGGCCCCGCTGACCGAGGCGGAGCTGCAGGATCAGGAAGCCATCCTCACGCGCATTCGCGAAGCCGGCATCGTCGGCATGGGCGGCGCCATGTTCCCGACCGCGTTCAAAATCCGCGGCGGTCTCGGCAAGGTCGACACGCTCATCATCAACGGCGCCGAGTGTGAGCCGTACCTCAACGGCGACCACTGGACCATGCGCCTGCATCCGGAAGAGCTCTTAAAGGGCATCCAGCTTGCCCGCATCGCTTCCGGTCTCGACAAGGCCTATTACGGCATCGAGAAGAACAAGCAGGACGCGATCGATCTGCTCAACTCCAAGAACCCCGCGCAGTACGGCGTGGAGATCGTGCCCGAGGAGGTCAAGTACCCCCAGGGCGGTGAGAAGCTGCAGATCAAGGCCATCACGAACCGCGAGGTCAAGCCCGGCGGCCTGCCGGCGGGCGTCGGCTGCAACGTCATCAGCACCCAGACGGCCTACGCCATCTACCGCGCGTGCTATGAGGGCGTTCCGTGCTATCAGCGCACGCTCACGATGGGCGGCAGCGCGCTCGGCAAGAGCGTGAACGCCACCGTCCGCGTCGGCACCCCGATCCGCTACATGGTTGAGCAGGTCGGCGGCTTCGTCAAGGAGCCCCGCAAGATCGTGCTCGGCGGCCCCATGATGGGTCTCATCTGCTCGAACATCGACGCGGTGAACATCAAGGGCACCGCGGGTCTGCTGTTCTTCACCGAGGAGGAGGACCGCAACGTCGAGAATCCGACGTGCATCCACTGCGGCCAGTGCCTGCAGGTCTGCCCGATGAAGCTCGAGCCCGTCTACATGTACAAGTACTTCCAGAAGCGTGACTTCGAGAAGATGCAGAAGTATCACATCCTCGACTGCATCGAGTGCGGCTGCTGCTCCTACAACTGCCCGGGCAGACTGCCGCTGACGCATACCTTCAAAACCGCGAAGCTCCTCTTCGCCGCCCGCGCCGCCGAGGAAAAGGCCCGCGCCGAGGCCGCCGCGAAGGAAGCCGAAGCGAAAAAGGAGGCTGAAGCCAAATGACAAGAAAAGAATATACGTTTGACGCCGGCTATCAGCCTCAGGTCCGCGCCCCGCGCGGCACCTCGAACATCATGCTCGATGTGATCATCGCCCTGATTCCTGCCATCTGCGTCGGCGTCTGGCAGTTCGGCTTTGCGGCGCTGATCCCGGTCTGCACGAGCGTCCTGAGCTGCGTGTTCTTCGAGTGGGCTTACCGCAAGCTCCTTCATAAGCACGCCACGATCGGCGATCTCTCCGCCGTCGTCACGGGTTTGCTCCTCGCCATGACCCTTCCCGCCAAGGCTCCGTTCTGGCTGCCGATCATCGGCGCGTTCTTCGCGATCGTGTTCGTCAAGCAGCTCTACGGCGGCATCGGCACCAACTTCCTCAACCCCGCGCTCGCGGGCCGCGCCTTCCTCTTCGCGTCCTACGCCATGCTCATGACCCGCTGGACCACCCCCAACGGTCTGAAGGCCTCGGTCGACGCGATCACGATGGCCACCCCGCTCAGCTCCATGAAGGCGGGCGTCGCCCTGCCCGAGTACTTCACCGTGGCCGACATGTTCATCGGCCGGATGCCCGGCTGCTTCGGTGAGATCAGCGCGGCCGCGCTGCTGCTCGGCGGCATCTACCTCATCTGCCGCAAGGTCATCACCTGGCACATCCCCGTCGCCTTCATCGGCACGGTCGCCGTGCTCAGCCTGATCTTCGGCGGCGGCCAGGAGTACAGCCACGTCGACTGGATGGTCTATAACCTCCTCTCCGGCGGTCTGATGCTCGGCGCCATCTTCATGGCCACCGATTACTCCACCAGCCCCACGGGCTTCAACGCCCGCCTGATCTACGGCGCGGGCTGCGGCATCCTCACGGTCGTCATCCGCCGCTTCGGCGGTTACCCGGAGGGCGTCAGCTTCGCGATTCTGATCATGAACTGCTGCGCGTGGTTCCTCGATCAGCTCACGCAGCGCCGCCAGTTCGGCGTCACGCGTGAAGACGTGAAGGCCAAGAAGGCAGCCGCCAAGGCAGCCAAGAAAGAAGCAAAGGAGGCGGCAGCACAATGACGGAAACCAAACAGTCCGGCGGCGGCCAGATCCTCAAGCTCGCTCTGGTTCTGCTCGCGGTCGCCGCGGTCATCGCGCTCGTTCTCGGCGTGGTGAACGAAATCACCAGGGGCCCCATCGAGCAGTACCTCAACGGCAAGCGCGACGCCGCTTACGCCATGGTTATGCCCGGCGACGGCAACACCTATGAAGAGATCGAAGCCGGCGCTTACGCCAATGACGCCTCGAACTCCATCACCAAGCTCTGCGCGGCAAAGAATTCCGCCGGCGAGAACATCGGCTACGTCGCCGAGACCACCTTCTCCGGCGCGCAGGGCATGATCACGATGGTCATCGGTCTGGACAATGATCTTGTCTGCACCGGCATCGGCGTGACCGAGCACTCCGAGACCTCCGGCCTCGGCGCCAAGGCGGCCGATCCCACCGATCCCTTCCCGCAGAGCATGGTCGGTCTGACCGACGGCGCGAAGCTCTCCAAGGACGGCGGCTCCGTGTCCGCCATCTCCGGCGCGACGCTCACCAGCCGCGCGGTCGTCACCGAGATTCAGACGGTCATCGACGCCGTCAAGTCGCTGTAAAGGAGGCTCAAAATGAATATCAAACAACAATTCAAAGAGGGCCTTATTACCAACAACCCCGTGCTCGTGCAGCTGCTCGGCATGTGCGCCACCATGGCCATCACGACGAGCCTCTTCAACGGCATCGGCATGGGCTTCTCGGTCCTGATCATCCTGACGTGCTGCAACGTCGTCATCTCCCTGATCCGCAAGATCATCCCGAACGATATTCGCCTTGCGATCTTCGTTCTCGTCATCGCCGGCTTCGTCACGATCGTTGACCTCGTGCTGCAGGCGTTCATCCCCGCGCTGAGCGAAAGCCTCGGCGTGTTCATCCCGCTGATCGTCGTCAACTGCATCATCATCGGCCGCGCGGAGGCCTTCTGCCAGAAGAATCCCGTCGGCGCGAGCTTCTTCGACGGCATCTTCCAGGGCCTCGGCTACACCTGCGTGCTGATCTGCATGTGCGTGATCCGCGAGTTCCTCGGCAAGGGCTCCTTCGGCTCCGGCATCTTCAACACCACCAACGGCATCGGCACCGGCTCCGGCATCCACATCTTCCCGAGTGAATACGGCGCGCTCGTGCTCACGCTCCCGATCGGCGGCTTCATTACGCTCGGCTGCCTGATCGCGCTGATGCAGTATGTGCTCAAGAAGGCCGAGAAGAAGAAAGAAGCAAAAGAGAAGGAGGGTGCGAACGTATGAATGCCAACGCAACCATTATTGAGATCGTACTGAGTGCCATCTTCATCAACAACTTCATTTTCTCGCAGTTCCTCGGCTGCTGCCCGTTCCTCGGCTGCTCGTCCAAGATCGACACCGCCGCCGGCATGGGCCTCGCGGTCATCTTCGTCATGGGTCTCGCCTCCGCGATCTGCTGGATCGTGAATGAGTACATCCTCGTCACGCTCCACCTCGAGTTCCTGCAGACCATCGCCTACATTCTGGTCATCGCCGTGCTCGTGCAGTTCGTCGAGATGTTCCTGAAGAAATCCGTTCCCTCCCTGTATTCGGCGCTCGGCATTTACCTGCCGCTGATCACCACCAACTGCGCGGTGCTCGGCGTCGTCCTGCTGAACACCCAGTACAGCTTCAACTTCCTGCAGAGCGTGGTCTACGGCGTCACCGGCGGCATGGGCTTCATGCTCGCCATCTGCCTGATGGCCTCCGTGCGCGAGAAGATCGAGTTTGCGGACTATCCCGAGAGCTTCAACGGTTTCCCGATCGCTCTCGTCACCGCCGGCCTGATCGCCCTTGCGTTCATGGGCTTCTCCGGCATGAAGATCGTCTAAGGAGGGCCGGAAATGAACTTTACCAACATTCTCATCGCCATCGCCGTGCTCGGCGCCATGGGTGCGATTTTCGGCGCGGCTCTGGCCTTCGCGGCCAAGATCTTCCATGTCGAGGTCGACCCGAAGGAATCCGCCATCCGTGAATGTCTCGCGGGCGCCAACTGTGGCGGCTGCGGCTTCCCCGGCTGCGACGGTTATGCCAAGGCGGTCGCCGAGGGCAAGGCTCCCACGAACAAGTGCGTGGCGGGCGGCCCCGAGGCTGCGGCCAAGATCTCCGAGATCATGGGCGTCTCCGCCGGCGTCGGTGAAAAGATGGTCGCCTTCGTGCCCTGCTCCGGCTGTGCCGACGTGGCGGTGCCTCGCTTCGAGTACACCGGCCCGAAGGACTGCCAGGCCGCCATGCTCTTCGGCGGAAAGAGCAACAAGGAGTGCACCTTCGCCTGCATCGGTCTCGGCAACTGCGAGCGCGCCTGCAAGTTCGACGCCATGCACGTCATCAACGGCGTCGCCAAGGTCGACCGCGACAAGTGCGTCGGCTGCATGGCCTGCCGCGATGTCTGCCCGAAGAAGCTCGTGCAGGAGGTTCCCTACAAGCAGACCGTTCTGCAGGCCTGCCGCAACGAGAACAAGGGCGCCGTCACGCGCAAGATCTGCGACGTCGGCTGCATCGGCTGCATGAAGTGCCAGAAGGAGTGCCCCGCGGACGCGATCAAGGTCGAGAACTTCCTCGCCCGCATCGACTACAGCAAGTGCGTCCAGTGCGGCCACTGCGTCGATGTCTGCCCCCGCGGCATCCTGAAGGATCAGGTTATGCCGGCCAAGAAAGAGGCATAAGCACACCTATTAGAATCAGAATCACCCCGACGTTCGTCGGGGTGATTTTTTTGCGCCGCACAAAAAGGAGCACCGGACTCGGTGCTCCTTTTGACTATCTTCTTCTTGTTCCTCTGCCTTCAAACTCCCTGCGCATGGCTTCCTCCTGCTGCTGACGGAAGTATTCCTCCTCCTGCTGCCGGCGGCGGCGCATCTCCTGCGCTCTCGCGCGGCGGCGGCGCTGGTAGCGGATATAGCTGACGAGGTAGAGAATCACGACCGCGAGGATTGCGAGCAGCACGATGAGCACGACGGGCTTGGCAAAGAAATTGTGCAGTCCCTGCTTGAGATAGACGCCGTGGCTCAAGGACACGTCCACGCTCGCCACGAGCGGGATGCGGCCGAGCTCCTGTCCGTCCTTCGAGACCACGAGCTCACCCAGCACGTCTCCGGCCTTGACCGGCGCCACGACCGGCGTCTCGTCCCGCTCGGAGAAGATCGTGATCTTCTTTTCATACAGCGAGAGGTCCGTGTCGTTCGGCAGCACTGCCGCGAGATCCGACTGCGGATGCACGGTCACGCGGTCGGCGTCCGAGCCCATCTCGACGGCCACGTCCGCCATCGGCGTGTCCGCGCTCACGACGGTCTGGATGCTGAAGTTGTTGTAGAGCCATTCGTAGAGGGCGATCGTGTCGGTGAAGTTGTGAAAATCCGTCGTCCCGTCGTCCTTCTCGCCGGTGTCGCTGCCGAGGATGACGCACAGCAGGCGGACTGTGTTCTTCTCCGCCGTGGAAATGAGGCAGTAGCCGGCTGCATTCGTGTGGCCGGTTTTGATGCCGGCGGCGGGCTCATAGAGGTAGTTCGGGTACATGACGGCGTTCGGGTTAATCAGCCCGTTCGTGTTCTGCAGCACGCGCGCGTCGCTCATGTTCGTCGCGGGGATGGAGTAGCTGAGCGTGTTGAAGAGCGTCTCGAAGAGCGGGTACTTCAGCGCCTCCTCCGTGATCAGCCGGAGATCGGCCGCCGTCGTATAGTGGTTCTCGTCCGGCATGCCGTGGGGATTCATAAAGTGTGTGCCCGTGCAGCCGAGCTCGGCCGCGCGGTCGTTCATCCGCTGCACGAAGGCGTCGATGCTGCCGGCGAGATAAGAAGCGATCACATTGCAGGCCTCGTTGGCCGAGGAGATCATCGCGCAGTAGAGATACTGCTCGAGCGTCAGCACCTCGCCCGGCTGGATGCCCGCCGTGCTCGATTCCTCGTCCAGCCCCTGCCGGCAGTCGGCGCCGGCGGTGATCTCGTCCGAGAGGCTCGCCTCGCCCCGGTCAAGCGCCTCGAGCGCGAGCAGCACGGTCATGATCTTCGTCAGACTCGCGGGATAGGCCTTCTGGTCGGCGTTTCGGGCATAATACGTCTGTCCGGACTCGAGATCGCACAGCAGCGCGCACCGCGCGGAGATGTCCGGCGCGGGCTGCGCCTCGCCGCCGGCGGAGTAATTCGCGGGCGTCTGAACCGCGAACACCGGCGTGCACAGCGAGAGCGCGAGACAGACAATCAGCAAAATCAGAATCGGTCTGGATTTTCTCATGGTTTTCTCCGATAAACTATGGTATGATAATAGTATGGGTATTACCCGTGTCATTATACTGGTTTTGCTGTCGAAAAGCAAATGAAATTGTCGAAGGGAGGACCCCTTATGAAAATACTGGTTGTCGACGATGAGAAAACCATCGTCAAGGGCATCAAGTTCAATCTGGAGAACGAGGGCTATGAGGTGGACGCCTGCTATGACGGCGAGGCCGCCGTGGAGCTCGCGCGCAGCGGCGATTATTCCGTCATCCTGCTCGATCTCATGATGCCGAAGGTGGACGGGCTCGAGGCCTGCCAGCAGATCCGCCAGTTTTCCACCGTGCCGATCATCATGCTCACGGCCCGCAGCGAGGACGCCGACAAGCTCATGGGCTTCGAGTCCGGTGCGGACGACTATATCACCAAGCCCTTCAACATTCTCGAGCTGAAGGCGCGCATCCGCGCGCTCATCCGCCGCAGCAGCATGCCCGTCGCGGGCGCGCCGAAGAGCGGAAAGCTCGTGCGCGGCCAGATCGAGATCGATCCCGAGCGCCGCAGCGCCAAGCGCTTCGGCGAGAACGTGGAGCTCACGGTCAAGGAGTTTGACCTCATCGAGCTTCTCATGCGCAATCCCGGCAAGGTTTACAGCCGCGAGAACCTCCTCGACCTCGTCTGGGGCTATGACTATCAGGGCGATATCCGCACCGTGGATGTGCACATCCGCCGCCTGCGCGAAAAGCTCGAAAAGCAGCCCAACAGCCCGGAGTACATTATCACAAAGTGGGGCGTTGGATATTATTTCGCTGAGGCGTAAAATAATGCGAGTTAGGAGTTCGGAATTATACCTTTAAACTCCAAACTCCACACTCCAAACTCCACACTTGAAATAGAGGCGCACAGACTATGGATGATTCTGCATCTAAAAAGCCATACCGCTACAGTGTGCAGCTGCAGTTTGCGGCGTATTTTTTCCTGCTGACGGTCGTGCTGCTCGCGCTGCTCAACACCTATCCGCTGCGCGCTTCGCGCGACGTGGTGTTCTCCGAAAAGGAGAGCGCGCTCATGAGCCGCGCATCGGTGCTATCGTCGTCCCTCTCGCTGATGGAGACGCTCACCGCCGACAACACCCGGCAGGTGCTCTCCCTGCTCGACACGACGGGGCTCGAGCGCGTGCTCGTCACCGATCCGGACGGCGCGCCGCTCTATGATACGCTCGATGAGGCCGACGCCGCCGCGCCCGCGGAGGTGAAAACCGCGCTCAAGGGCAAGGCGGCCTTTCGCTCGCGGTTCGACATGGAGGCCTTCGACTCCGGCGCGGCTGTGCCCGTGCGCAACAGCGGCCGCACGATCGGCGCGGTCTACATTCTCGAGCACGACGCCGACCAGGCGGAGCTGATCGTCTCCATCCAGCACCGGCTCGGCACGATCTCCCTCGTGGCGGCCGTGCTCGCGCTCGTGATCATCTTCTTCTCCATCCGCATGATGACGCGGCGCATCACCATGCTGGCCGACGGTGTGCGCACCGTGCAGTCCGGCGACTATTCCTTCCGGCTCAAGCTCACCGGCAGCGATGAGCTCACCGAGCTCGGCAGCGAATTAAACTACCTCACCGAGCGTCTTGAGACGACCGAGGCCGAGCGCCGCCGGTTCGTGTCCGACGCTTCGCACGAGCTGAAAACCCCGCTCGCCTCCATCCGCCTGCTCTCGGACAGCATCGTCCAGAGTGAGGGCATGGACGCGGCCACCATGCGCGAATTCGTCACGGACATCGGCGCCGAGGCCGAGCGCCTCCAGCGCACGACGGAGAAGCTCTTAAACCTCTCCCGCCGCGACGACGGCGTGCAGGGAGAGACGCAGGACGTCGATCTCAAAGCCGCCGTCGAGGGCGCGCGCCGCCTGCTCGAGCCGCTGGCACAGGCCAGCAGCGTCACGGTCGAGACCGATCTCGCCGAGGGTTGCATCGTCCGTGCCACGGAGGACGATATTTATCATATTGTATTCAACCTCGTGGAAAACGCAATCAAATACAATCTCCCGATGGGGAAGGTGTGCGTGTCGGTCTCGCGCGAAGCAGACCGCTGCCGCCTCGTCGTGGAGGACACCGGCATCGGCATCCCCGAGGCCGACCGGCCGAACGTGTTCACGCGCTTTTACCGCGTGGACAAGGCGCGCAGCCGCGAGCACGGCGGCAGCGGTCTGGGCCTGTCCATCGTGCACGACGCCGTGAAGCTCTACGGCGGCGAGATCACCGTCGAGGGCGTCGAGCCGCACGGCACGCGCTTCACCGTCGATTTTCCCGCGGGGGAAACGGCAGGAGGTGATCGCGCGTGAAAAGACGAATTTGGCTCTCCCTGCTCTTTGCGCTGCTGCTCACCGTGCCTGCGCTGGCCGTCTCGGCGGGCGACGCGCTCGGCGGCTTCGGCGTCGTGCAGGCGGAGGAGCACGCGCTCGCCCCGGGCGTCACGGAGCTCTCGCTCACGGTCAATCTCCCGTCCGGCGACGGGCAGCAGCGGCTGCACGTGCTCTTCGTCAACCCCTCGGAGCCGACGGTCTCGCTCCGCGCGGGTTATCGCAACGACAGCGCCGACGAGTGGGGCATGCAGCGCTGCACCGAGCAGTCCGCCGCCATGGAGGCGGCCCTGCGCAAAACGGACCCCGCCGCCACGGTCATCGGCTGCGTCAACGCGAACTTTTATAATATGAACACCGGCGAGCCCACCGGCGCCTTCGCCATGGACGGAAAAATCGTGGAGCAATCCATCGACGGACACCACTGGTTCTGCGTCCGGCGCGACGGCTCCGCCGCCGTGCTTCCGGGCGAGCGGCGGCTGGACGGGACCGTGCGCGAGGCCGTCGGCGGCATGAACCGCATCCTTGAAAACGGCGAGCTCGTCGAACAGTCCGGCGACTATCTTACGAATCCGCAGCCCCGCACTGCCGTCGGCACCTGCGCCGACGGACGGGTCGTCATCGCGGAGGTGGACGGACGGCAGAAGCCCGAGTCCTGCGGCATCACCTGCGACAGGCTCGGCGAACTGATGCTCGCCCTCGGCTGCACCGACGCCGTAAATCTCGACGGCGGCGGCTCGTCCACCTTCCTCAGCCGCCGGCCCGGCGAGGGGCTCACGATGAAAAACCGCTCCTCCGACGGCGCGGAGCGCATCGTATCCGCCACGCTCATGGTCGTGTCCGACGCGCCGTATCAGACGGCGCAGGACGCAGGGATCTGCAATCACGACTGGGCGCGCGAACGCGATGCCGTGCGGTGCACGCTCTGCGGGGAGGAGCGCGCGCTCGCGTCCTTCACCGGCATTTACCGCGATGGGGAGGTCCGCCGCTGCGTCATTCTCGGCGCCGAGCAGACCGGCTGGCTCGTCTGGGGCGACCAGATGCTCCACGCCGGGGATGACGGCGCGCTGCACAGCGTGAAGACCACGCATGTCTACCGCTGTACACAGTATAATGATGAGAGCGGCAAGTATGACTTCATCCGCGGCGTCTGCGCCTGCGGCAGGACCTTCACCGGCAGCGCCATGTGGCCGGCGGGCCATATCTGGGACGAGCACCACGTCTGCACCGTCTGCGGAAAGCAGGGGACGGACGTTGCCTCGCTGGAGTGCTCCGGCGTGGCCGCGCGCTATCGCTATCGCGGCAGCGCCGTCCGCCCGACGCCGAAGCTCGTTGACGGGGACTACCGGCTCACGCTGAGCAACAACATCACCGCCGCGCGCGACGGGCTTTTGAGCTGGTTCCACTATCAGTCCCCCGGCCGCGCCGCCGTGGAGGTCCAGGGCGCCGGCGACTACTACGGCCGCATCCGCATCGAATATGAGATCTTTGACGATGCCGCTGTTCCGACCCCGACGCCGACGCCCGCTCCAACGCCAACCGCGCAGCCGACCGTGCAGCTTCCCTGCACCGGCGGCGAGAGCTGCCCCGGCGCCGTCTTCGCGGACATGCCCGCCAGAGGCCACTGGGCGCACGACGCGATCGACTGGGCCCTCGTGCGCGGCGTCACGACCGGCACGAGCGCGACGGCTTTTTCGCCGGACAGCCCCTGCACGCGCGAGCAGATCGTCACGTTCCTCTGGCGCGCGGCGGGCGAGCCTAAGCCGGAGCGCGGCACGGTGCCGTTTGCGGACGTGCGGCGGAACTTCGCCTATGAAGCCGTCTGCTGGGCCTTCGAGCAGGGCGTCACGACCGGCACGAGCGAGACATCCTTCTCCCCGGACGCCACGTGCACGCGCGAGCAGGTGGTCACGTTCCTCTGGCGCGCCCTCGGCGAGCCGGAGCCGGCAGGGAAGACCACGCCCTTCGCCGATGTGGCGCGAAACTACGCCTTCGCCGCCGTCTGCTGGGCGACGGAGTGCGGCGTCACGACCGGCACGAGTGAAACTGCCTTCTCACCCGCCGCCCCCTGCACCCGCGCCCACGTCGTCACGTTCCTGTACCGGGCGGAAAGCAGTCGGTAAACCCCATATTTTGCGGTCGTTTTGGCCGGAAAACACAAGGAAGCAATTTCCACAAAAAGAATGTGAAAATTTCTCCGAAAATAACAAAATCCCCTCTTGACAAACAGGAGGGGATTTGATATTCTATCAAAGCGCCTGTGCGAGAGCAGGGCGTATTATCTCCAGGTTCTTGCGGCGTACGCCGCTGCGCAAAGACGTCTTTGCGCTATTTTGCGCATGGCCATGCGCAAAAAAAGAACCTTAGAGATACACCGAAGGTTCACAAAACCGCATTTTATGCGGTTTTCAGGAAACAGAGTTTCCTGTCTCGGCTATGCCGAGTGAACCCGAGGTATATGCGATGAAGCGGGAGATTGCAGCGAAACCGCTGGTAACTTCCGTGGAGTATGTCCGCTGTCGGATCCTTTTCCGGCAGGCAATCGGGCGGCTGAAGCTCCTGACACCGCGTATATCACCCGAAAGGGAACGAAACCCGGCGAAAGCCGGTTCGTTTTTCGGACGGGGTTTGATACGCACGGTTGGGTGTATAAGAGCTTCACCCGTGCGAAACAAGGCAGAGCCAATGCTGCCAATCAAATTCGTAACGGAGGAACAACAACATGGCAAACAAAAAGATGATCCGCATTCGCCTCAAGGCGTACGATCACCAGCTCATCGACAAGGCGGCCGAGAAGATTGTCGAGACCGCCAAGCGTACCGAGGCGAAGGTCTCCGGCCCCATTCCGCTGCCGACCAAGACCGAGATTGTCACCATCCTGCGCGCTGTTCATAAGTACAAGGACAGCCGCGAGCAGTTTGAGCGCCGCACCCACAAGCGCCTGATCGATATCATGAGCCCCACCCAGAAGACGGTCGAGGCCCTGACGACTCTGGAGCTGCCTGCGGGCGTCGAGATCGACATCAAGCTGTAA
>JAZPZZ010000023.1:0-3790 GCA_045544935.1 Oscillospiraceae bacterium
TGTCCTTCACGCCGAAGTCGGCGATGACGCCGGCGGTGAAATCCGTCACGCGCGGGCCTTCGCCCTCCCTTGCGAGCAGGAGCGCGCCCGCGCCCGTGACGGTCCACTGGGCCGTGGGCGCTCGCACGCCGCCGTATTCGAGCGGATAGCGGTACTGCCGCTCGGCGGTGCAGAAGTGGCTGCCCGTCATGGCGGCGCAGCGGTCGGCAAAGCCGCCGTCGATCAGCACGGCGGCGAGGCCGACGGCCTCCGCCATCGTGGAGCAGGCGCCGTAGAGCCCGAAATAGGGCGCGGGCACGCCGCGCACGGCGAAGGCTGCGCCGGCGCACTGGTTCTGCAGGTCGCCGGAGAGGATATAGTCGAGCTCGCGGGCGTCGCACTTCGCGCGCGCGAGCAAAAGCGTCAGGCAGCGGCGGAGCATGGCGCTCTCGCCGGACTCCCACGTCTTCGCGCCGAAATAGGCGTCGGGCTCTACGAGATCGAACCGGTCGCCGAGGGGCCCCTCCCCCTCCTTGCGGCCGACGACGCTGGACTCGGAGAGAATCACGGGCGGACAAAAAAAGCGCACCGACTGCCGCCCAAGTCGTTTTTCAGTCAAAAAACATCACCGGGCTTATGGTGCGCATTTCTATTTGTTTTATTCTGCGAGAGTGGAACGTGAAGAGTGGAGAGTGGAGATTTCGTCAGCTCCACTCTCTACTCTCCACTCTAAATGAGTCCCTGCGCTCTGCAGAGCTCCGCGTATTTCCCGTCTCTGGCAATCAGTTCAGAGGGCGTGCCCTGCTCGACGATCTTTGTGCCCTCGACCACTGCGACGCGGTCGGCGTTTTTGACCGTGCTGAGGCGGTGGGCGATGATGAGCGTCGTGCGGCCGACGGCGAGCTTGTCGAGCGAGGACTGGATGCGCTGCTCGGTGACGGAGTCAAGCGCGCTCGTGGCCTCGTCCAGAATGAGGACGGGCGGGTTTTTGAGAAAGACGCGGGCGATGCTGATGCGCTGCTTCTGTCCGCCGGAGAGCATGACGCCGCGCTCGCCGACGAAGGTATCATATCCGTCCGGCAGGGCGAGAATCTCCTCATGGATCTCGGCGCGCTTCGCCGCCTCGATGATCTCCTCGTCCGTGGCGTCCGGGCGGCCGTAGCGGATGTTCTCACGGATCGTATCGGCGAAGATGAACACGTCCTGCTGCAGCATGCCGATCTGCGCGCGCAGAGAGTGCTGCTTTAAGCTGCGCACGTCCTGCCCGTCGATGCGCACCGCGCCGCCGGTGACGTCGTAGAAGCGGGGCAGAAGTTGACATAACGTGGTTTTACCGCCGCCCGTCGGGCCGACGACCGCGAGGGTCTGGCCGGGCTCCAGCTTGAGGGAGACGTGCTCGAGGACGGGCAGGCTGGTTTCATAGCGGAAGGAGACGTCGTCAAACTCCACGGCGCCGGTGACGCCGGAGAGCGTTTTCGCCCCCGGCGCGTCCTGCACGGCGGGCTCGGTGCGCATCAGTTCGAGGAAGCGGCCGAAGCCGGCCATGCCGTCGGTGAACGTCTCCATAAACATGACGAGCGCGCGAATCGGCTGGACAAAGCTCGTGACGTAGAGCGAAAACGTGATGAGATCGATATAATCCATCGTGCCGCGCATAATAAAGAGACCGCCCAGCGCGATGACGACGACCTGCAGCGCCGAGGTGCAGAACTCCATCCCGCTCATGAACGTGCCCATGGCGCGGTACCACTCGCGCTTGGAGTGCTTATAGCGCTCGTTGGAGGCACTGAACTTCGCGTTCTCCTGTTCCTCGTTGGCAAAGGCCTTCGCCGTGCGCACGCCGGAGATGCCGGATTCGATGACGGCGTTGATCTCCGCCTGCTGCTTCTTGACGGCAACGTTCGTGCGCGTCATTCTCCGGCGCTGCGAGGCGGTGAACCACACGGAGAGCGGCACGAGAACGAGCAGCACGAGCGCGATCTGCCACTGGATGTGCATCATGATGATGACGGAGCCGAGCAGCGTGACCGCGGCGAGAATGATGTTCTCCGGGCCGTGGTGCGCCACCTCCGTGACGGAGAAGAGATCGGAGGTCATACGGCTCATCAGCTCGCCCGTGCGGCGCTGATCAAAGAAGGAAAAGCTCATGTCCTGCAGGTGCTCGAAGAGATCCTCGCGCATGTCGGCCTCCATGTACATGCCGCAGCGGTGGCCGATGACGGTCATGGTATAGCTCATGACGGCCTTGACGAGATAGGCGCCGAGCAGCAGCGCCATGACGACAAAGAAGGCCTTGAACTTCCCCGCCGGCAGCAGCTCGCGCATGGCACTGCGGCTTGCGATCGGGACAAGGAGGTTTGCAAAGCTTGAAACCAGCACGCAGACCATATCGACGGCGAGCAGCCTGCGGTGCGGACGATAGTACGTGAGAAACACGCGGAGGGGTTTTTGGTGATAATCGCGAATCATGATGAAGCTCCTTCAGATGGGTCGAAATCGTTTGACAGTATTTTATAAATTTGTGCGAATTATGTCAAGCAAAGTTGGTTTTTGGGATTGACGCACATTATATTTTATGTTAAGATACAAGCGTTATGGAAACTGATTTATGGTAACCATAAAATTATTTAAAGCCAAAGGCCCCGTCGGGGCTTTCTGATTCTCGATAGGTGATTTCAATGTCGGAAACCAAACGTGTGATCCAGGGCGTCGTGTGCGTCCTGCTTGCGGTGACGCTGTCGCTGCTGCTGCTGGTGCGCATGCGCGTGGCCTGGGCGGTGGAGACGCCCTCCGCCTCCCCCGTGCCGTATGAAGTGCTGGCCTCCGCCGTGATCGACCAGACGCCGCTGCCGACCGATTTCCAGACGCCGGTCGTGACGCCGAATCCGAACGGCGCACCGCGCGTGGATATCACGAGCTGGCAGTTTACGCTCGCGAGCGCGGAGCATCCGATCGGCCAGTACGTGCCGCCCGAGCTCTCCACGCTGGAGGGCGACCGGCAGTTTGACAGCCGCGCCGTGGTGAGCCTGCAGAACTTCATCGACGCCGCGCGCGCCGAGGGGCTGAGCGTCTGCCTCTCCTCGGCCTACCGCCCCTACAGCGAGCAGCAGTATCTCTTTGACCGCAAGACCGCGCAGCTCGGCGGCGACGCCGAGGCCGCGGCGAAGATCGTCCTCCCCGCCGGCACGAGCGAGCATCAGCTGGGCCTGTGCGCGGACATCACCGACCAGTACTACGAGATGAAGACCGTGGAGCTGGAGAACACCGCCCTCTATCAGTGGATGGTGCAGCACTGCGCCGAGTTCGGCTTCATCCTCCGCTACCCCGCCGACAAGGAGGAGATCACGGGCGTCATGTATGAGCCGTGGCACTTCCGCTATGTGGGCGAGGACGCCGCGGAATATATCATGGAGCATGGCCTCTGCCTGGAGGAATTCGTAGCTCTGTACGACTGAATATTGTAACAAATTTTAAGATATTATTTGTACAATTTGTGAAGGATTACAACGACGGCTGGGCTTTTAGCCGCCTGGCCGTCGGTTTTTCACAAAAAAGTCTTGCATTCCCGCGCGAAATGTGCTAACTTATATTTGTCAATAAATCCACAGAAAGGAGTGACGCGCTATGAAATGGTATTCACTGGAGCGTGATCTCGACGATTTGATCTTTGGTGAAGACGATAGCTGGGAACCCAGCGAGAAGTAACCAAAGCGAAAATGCTGCCGACGACCACGCGAAAACTCGCGTGGGTTTTTTATACGCAAAAATCACCGGGAACCCGCCTGGTTTCCGGGGTTTTTTCTTTTTTGGG
>JAZPZZ010000024.1:0-3063 GCA_045544935.1 Oscillospiraceae bacterium
GGGGCCGGACGCCGTGGTCTTCGCGGTGCTCACGCCCTATCTGATCGTGATCTGCGCGATTTTGAGCCTGCTTGCCACCGCGCTGAGCGGCAGCATCAAAAACGCGGGCCACATTTTCGCCGCGATCTTTGCCGCCGCGGCGCCGCTGGCCGCGATCATCTGCTACACCGTGCCGTTTAAGAGTCTCGCGGCCTTCCTGCAGCCGAAGGGCCTCGCCGTGGCCGGCTGGTCCGGCGCGGGCGATATCAGCCGCAGCCGCCGCTTCGTCGTGACGGACCGCGATCTCTTCGCGCCGAACTCGATCTCCATCTCCGACCCGTCGTTCCTGCAGGGCATGAGCGAGGCGAAGGTCGTGGCCTACGCCGCGAGCCTCATCAACGCCTCCGGCTGCTGTCTGACGCCGGCGTTCGTGGAGCTGCTGAGCGGATATAACTACCCCCTGTTTCGTGTGGAGCGCTTCCGCTGCGATTCCGCGGGCGGCATGTCCGGCGCGATCAACGATGAGGAAGTGCTGCTCGGCACCTCGGAATTCATGCGCCTGAAGGGCATCAACGCCTCGCGGCCCGACATTGAGGACCACACGACGCTGTTCGTGGCAATCAACAATGAGCTCTGCGGCAGCTTCCCCGTGCGCTATCACGCGGCGAAGAGCGTGCAGAACGCGCTGAAATATCTCCTCAAGAGCTCGGAGCGGCCCGTTTTCGCCGCGCGCGACCCGAACATCGCCCCGCGCATGCTCAAGCAGAAATTCCGCACGCAGGCCGACGGCTTTGACTTCCCGCCCTTCCGGCAGCGCTATGCGCTCTCCGAGCCGGACCTTGGCGAGGAGGACCCGATCTGCGGCGTGGTGACGCGCACCGGGCTTGCCGCCCTGCTCGCCATCACGAAAACCGGCCGGCAGCTCTGCCGCTATGTGAACGCGGGCCTCATCGCCTCGCTCGCGCTGCTGGTCATCGGCGTGATCGCCATGTTCTGGCTGTGCAGCCTCGGTCTCTTTGCCACGGGCAGCGCCTTCCATCTGGCGGTTTATGAGCTGATCGCGGCGCTGATCGTTCCGCTGGTCTGCTATTTCATCAAGCGCTGACGGAATTCATTGACAGGGAAGCTTTCCTACGTTATAATAATTTATTGGACGTTCTTATCGTCCATTCTTGTGTAATTTCACGATTGATATCAATACAAGGAGAGGTACATTCATGAGCTACGAAACCAAGAACATCCGCAACGTGGCCTTTATGGGTCATGGCGGAACCGGAAAGACCACTTTGGCTGAGAGCATGCTCTACCTGACCGGCGCAATCGACCGTCAGGGCAAGACGGCGGACGGCAACACCGTCTGCGACTACGACGCCGAAGAGATCAAGCGTCAGATCACCATTTCCACCGGCATCGCTCCGGTGAATTTCGGCGGCTGCAAGATCAACGTTCTCGACTGCCCCGGCTTCTTCGACTTCGCGGGCGAGGTTGCCTGCGCTCTGCGCGCGGCCGAGGTCGGCGTGATCTTCTGCAGCGCGAAGGACGGCATCTCCGTCGGCGCCGAGCGCAGCTGGAAAACGCTCAAGGCCGCCGGCAAGCCCACCATGTTCTACATCTCCAAGATCGACGAGGAGCACAGCGACTTTGACGCCGTTCTCGCCGCTCTCAAGGAGAAGTACGGCAACACGGTCTGCCCCGTGACCATCCCCACGAGCGATGGCACCGGCGTGATCGATCTGGTGCACAACGTAGCTTATGTGACGAACGGCAAGAAGACCGAGAAGGTCGCCGTTCCCGCCGCGGACGCCGGCAAGGTCGACGATCTGCGCATGGAGCTGCTCGAGGCCGCCTCCGTCTCCGATGAGGAGCTCATGGAGAAGTTCCTCGAAGAGATGGATCTCACCGAGGAAGAGGCCGTCAAGGGCATCCGTCTCGGCGTTCTGAGCCGCGACTTCATCCCCGTCTTCGCGGGCGCCGCCATGAACGGCGTCGGCACCGAGGCGCTCATGCAGGCCATCGTGGACTACGTTCCCTCCCCGGCTGACGAGGAGTGCAAGCCCGATGCGCCCGTGGCCGCTTTCGTTTTCAAGACGATCTCCGACCAGTTCGGCAAGTACTCCTTCATCAAGGTCATGGCCGGCAAGGTCACGAGCGATCTCAGCCTGCGCAACGTGCGCGCCGGCAGCACCGACAAGCTCGGCCGTATGTACACCATGTGCGGCAAGAAGAGCACCGAGGTCAAGGAAGCCTGCTGCGGCGACATCGTGGCCATCGGCAAGATGGACTGGAAGACCGGCGACACCGTATGCGACGCAAAGAACGAGGTGGAGTTCCCCGCCATCGAGATCGCCGAGCCCGTGTACTCCATGGCCATCTCCCCCAAGACGAAGGGACAGGACGACAAGGTCGCTTCCGGTCTCGCCCGTCTGAACGAGGAGGACATCTCCTTCACGCTCGTCAACAACGCCGAGACCCATCAGATGGTCATCTCCGGCGCCGGCGATATCCAGGTCGACGTGCTCTGCTCCAAGCTCAAGAGCCGCTTCGGCGTGGAGACTGAGCTCGCTCCGGCCCGCGTGGCTTACCGCGAGAAGATCAAGGGCAAGGTTGAGGCCCACGGCCGCCACAAGAAGCAGTCCGGCGGCAGCGGCCAGTTCGGTGACGTGTGGATCCGCTTCGAGCCTCAGGAAGAGAGCGACGAGCTGATCTTCGCCGAGGAAGTGTTCGGCGGCTCCGTGCCGAAGAACTTCTTCCCCTCCGTCGAAAAGGGTCTGCGCAACGCCGTGCAGAAGGGCGTTCTCGCGGGCTACCCGCTGGTCGGCCTGAAGGCCACCCTGTACGACGGCTCCTATCACCCCGTCGACTCCAACGATATGGCGTTCCAGACGGCTGCCCGTCTCGCCTATCAGGACGGCATTCCGAAGGCGAAGCCGACCATCATGGAGCCCATCGGCCTGCTGAAGGTCACCATTCCGGACGCGAACCTGGGCGATATCATGAGCGATATCTCCTCCAAGCGCCGCGGCACCGTGCTCGGCATGAACGCCGAGGACGGCATGCAGACCGTCGAGGCTGAGGTTCCGATGG
>JAZPZZ010000025.1:0-14062 GCA_045544935.1 Oscillospiraceae bacterium
CGTATGACATTGCCTTCAAGGAGGACATGCCCAAAACCCTCGTCGGCAAGGTGGCCTACCGCGTGCTGGAGGAGGAAGAACTCAAAAACATTTCAAAGGCGGGTTGACCCGCCTTTGAAATGTGCACTCGCGCTCCATCGCCCTTCGGTTGGTCGGCGCGAGGGGCGTGCGACGTCGCGGCAAGCTCCATATCCCTTGCTTCCCCGCAAACGGGAAAGCAAACTCATTTCGCTGCCGCTCCTTACCAAATCAAAGCAACCGCTTTGATTTGAAGAGGAAGAACGGGGGCGCGGATACAGAGCCGCCGCGCCTTAGTGCGGCTGCGGCGTGGAGCAAGCCCGTTCTGACGACGTCCGAAGGAGTTTTTTCACCGCGCATGTCGCTGAAAAAACAATTTGAATTCTTCGCGCCTTCCGAGGCGCGAACTCTGTGAGACATTTTTTCTCGATGAAAAAAGCGGGAGCCGCAATGAAACAGCTCCCGCTTTGAAATACGGATTATTTTTTGTTCTTGTTATAGATCGTCATGAGGCCCTTCAGGAGCAGCTGCTCGTCGATGATAATCTCCCGCCTGCAGTGGGGGATGATCGTGTTGGCGAGGCCGCCGGTGGAGACGACGGTGCACTTCTCGCCGAGCTCCGACTCGATGAGGTCCAGCACGCCGTCGATGCTGCAGGCCGTGCCGAAGATGAGGCCGCTCTGCATGCAGGCGACGGTATTGCTGCCGATGGCGCGCTTCGGCGCCTCGAGGCTGATGTGCGGCAGCTGGGAGGTGCGGCTCGCGAGCGAATCGACCGCGACGCGAAGGCCCGGCATGATCATGCCGCCGAGAAACTGCTTGTCCCGATCGACGACGGAGATCGTCGTGGCGGTGCCCATGTCCACGATGATGAGCGGGCAGGGGTAGCTGCCGATCGCGCCGACGGCGTCGGCCACGCGGTCGCTGCCGAGGGAGCCGGGATTCTCCAGCTTGATGTTCAGCCCGGTCTTGGTGCCGGGGCCGAGCACGATGGCGTCCTTGCCGATGACGCGGCGCACCGCGTCGCGGACGATCTGCGTGATGCCCGGGACGACGGACGAGACGATGCCGCCCTCGAAGGACGCGGCCGTGAGCCCGTAGAGATCGAGCAGGGTGCGGATCGTGACGGTATATTCGAGCTCCGTGGCGTTGCGGTTGGTGGACAGCCGCTCTTCAAACACGATGCGCTCTCCCTCAAAGCAGCCGAGCACGATGTTGGAGTTGCCGATATCGACAGCCAGAACCATGATAAGCCTCCGATTACTGTTTCGTCTTGATCGGCAGGAGCTTGGCCTTGTAGAGCGCGAGCACGACGCCGCCGGTCACGATGGTGGAAACGATCATTTCAAACACGGCGTTCACGCCGACGAACGCGCAGACAAAGGCGATCACGTTTCTGCCGCCGATGAGGCCCTGCACATACTCGGTATTGCCGAAGAGCACAACGAGCGCGCTCATGAAAAAGAGCGTATTGAGAAACGCGGAGAAGAAGCCCGTGATGAAGCCCGCGGGCTTGTAGCCGATGCTCTTCTCGCAGCCGCGGAAGATGAGGCCGACGAGGAAGCCGTCCAGCAGGCGGGGCACAAAGCGCTGCACGAACGCGAGGAAGGGGTTGATGGAAAAGAGCGTGGCGCCCATGCCGCTCGGAATGCCGATGCCGAGGCACTGCAGGAAGCTGAGCAGACCGAAAACGGCTCCCATGGCGGCTCCGCCTGCGGGTCCGAGGGCTGCTGCAGCAATGGCGATGGGGATGATGTTGAGCGTGATGGACAGCGGCCCGATCGGGATCGTGCCGATCGGCGTGAACGAAAACACGATCAGGATGGCCGTCATCAGGCCCAGAATGACAAGGGATCTGGTGCTGGTGCTGCGTTTCATATTTTATTTTCCTCCTTGTTATCGCTCCCTCCGGCGAGGGATGCAACACAAAATTCGCCTGCATCTTACCACAGGTGAGGGGAAATGTAAACCGGAATCCGCAAGATTCCGGGCTGCCGGTGAAAAAAGCTTTGCTTTTTACCGCCGTATGCGATAAACTTTTCCACAGGAGGGATGCTTCATGCTGAAGGGAAAAACCGCAGTGCTCGCCGTGACCGGCAGCATTGCCGCCTATAAGATCGCGAATCTCGCGCGCATGCTCAAAAAGCTCGGCTGCAACGTGCAGGTGCTCATGACCGAGAACGCGACGAATTTCATCAATCCGATCACCTTTGAGACGCTCACATCGAACAGATGTTTCATCGATACGTTCGACCGCAACTTCCAGTACAGCGTGGAGCACGTCGCGCTCGCAAAGCAGGCGGACGTCGTGATGATCGCGCCGGCGGACGCGAACGTGATCGGCAAGATCGCAAACGGCATCGCGGACGACATGCTCACCACGACCGTGATGGCCTGCCCGTGCAGAAAGCTCGTGGCGCCCGCGATGAACCACAACATGTACCACAACCCCATCGTGCAGGACAACCTCAAAAAGCTCGCGGCCTACGGCTACGGCATCATCACGCCGGACACCGGCATGCTCGCAAACGGCGACATCGGCGACGGGCGCATGCCGGAGGAGCGCGTGCTGCTCGAGCACATCCTGCGCGAGATCGCGTGCGAGAAGGACCTTGCGGGAAAGCGCGTGCTCGTGACGGCGGGCGCGACGCGCGAGGCGATCGACCCCGTGCGGTTCATCACGAACCACTCCTCGGGCAAGATGGGCTTCGCCATTGCGCGCGCGGCGATGCTCCGCGGCGCGGAGGTCACCATCGTCGCCGCGCACACGGACGTGGCGCCGCCGATGTTCTGCGAGATCGTGCCGGTCGTCTCGGCCGCCGACATGTTCGAGGCCGTGGCGGCGAGAGCGCCGGAGAGCGATATCGTCATCAAGGCCGCCGCCGTTTCGGACTACACGCCCGAAACGCCCGCCGACAGCAAGCTCAAGAAGTCGAACGCGGACATGTCCATCCCCCTCAAGCGCACGCAGGACATCCTCAAATACCTCGGTGCCAACAAAAAGCCCGGGCAGTTTCTCTGCGGCTTCTCGATGGAGACGGACAACGTGCTGGAAAACTCGCGCAAGAAGCTCGCATCGAAAAACTGCGACATGATCTGCGCCAACAGTCTGCGCACCGCGGGCGCGGGTTTCGGCACGGACACGAACGTCATCACGCTCATCACCGCAGACGCAGACGTGGAGCTCCCGCTCATGAGCAAGGAGGAGGCCGCGCACCGGATTCTGGACGTGATTCTGGAGAAGATGAGATAAAAAATGTGAGGCGGATTCGCGCTGGTGCGGGTTCGCCTTTTTTTGCGCACACATTCAATCTCCGTAGGGCGGGTCATCAGAGGGCGTCGGCCCCTACGTCGTCAGAATGAGCTTGCTCCACGCCGCAGCCGCGCTAAGGCGCGACGGCTCTGTATCCGCGCCACCATTCTTCCTCTCCAAATTGCATTTTCATATGCAATTTGGTGATTGGCGGGTGTAGGGCGGGTTGTGAAGCGCCCGCCTGTGGGATTTTGCTTCCGGCAAGCGGCGGGCGCAAGCGACCCGCCCTACGGCAGATGGGAACCAACAGCGAATTCGCCGAAGAACCGGAGCCAAGTCGAAATGATTCTGCGCGGGCGGATGATATCCGCCCCTACGTCACCTCCCCCCCCAAAAAAAGCAAAAGCGAGACTGCTAAACAGTCTCGCTTTTGAAAGGAGGAATGGGGGAACGGATGCGGAGCCGGTGAGGCGCGGCATTGCCGCCTCAGCTGCGCAGCGGAGTGAGCCCATTCCGACGTGGTGCCGCTGACGGGACTTGAACCCGTAACCTTTCGGGGCAGATTTTAAGTCTGCTGTGTATGCCGATTCCACCACAGCGGCGTGTTCAACTTACTTCTCTTCGAGCTTTGCGTTCAGCTCGTCGACCGTCTTTTGCAGGGCGGCGATCTCCTCGTGCAGCGGCTCGAGCTGGCGCTTGAGCTCTTTGGAGATGATGTTTCGGTGGAACGCATAAGTCGCCGTGGTCGAGCTTACGCCCGCGACGACGGCGGCGCCGACGCCGAGCAGGGCGAGGCGGCGGGTCTTCGGCGTGTTGAGCTTCGAGAGCGCCTTTTTCATGAGCGTCTTATCGACCTTCACCGGAACCGGAGCGGAGAGATCCAGCTCCACCGGGAGGCTGCGCAGCGACTTGAGCTGCCGCTTCGTTCCCTGGACCTGCACGATCATCTGTCTGGGGCTTTTCATGGTGATCTCATCCTTTCCGAAACAGTATGCACAGTATAATCATTTTCTGATTCTATGTCAAATCAGTTTACATAAAGTTAGTTATATTAATTATCGTCAACTCTCAGAGCGTTCCAGCGCGAGGCGGTAGAGCTGGTTTTTGGCAAAGCCGGTCTCCTCCCCTGCCTGCTTGCAGGCGTCCTTGAGGCGCATGCCCTCCGACTGCAGCTGAAAAACGCGCGCGAGGGCTTCTTCCTCCGTGACGGTCTGCGCTTCGGGCTTTGCACCCTCCACGACGAGGACGAACTCGCCCTTCGGCGGCACGGCGGTGAAGTGCTCGATCGCGCCGGAGATCGTCGTGCGCAGCGTCTCCTCATGGAGCTTCGTGAGCTCGCGGCAGAGGGAGATCGGCCGGTCCGCGCCGAAGGCGGCCTGCAGATCCTCGAGCGTGCGCAGAAGCTTATGCGGCGCCTCATAGAAGATCATGGTGCGCTGCTCGCCTTTCAGGCTCTCGAGGTGCTCGGTGCGATGCTTGCCGGAAACGGCGAGAAAGCCCTCGAAGCAGAAGCGCTGCGTGGGAAGGCCGGAGACGGCCAGCGCCGTGACGACGGCGCAGCAGCCGGGGATGGCGATGACCTCCACGCCGTGCTCGGCGCAGAGGCGCACGAGATCCTCGCCGGGGTCGGAGATGGCGGGCATGCCGGCGTCCGTGACGAGGGCGCAGTTCTCCCCCGCGAGCAGGCGCTCGAGAATCTTCGGCCCGCTCTGGAATTTGTTGTGCTCATAATAGCTCACGGTGGGCTTTTTGATCTCAAAGTGATTGAGAAGCTTGGCTGTGACGCGCGTGTCCTCGGCCGCGATGAAGTCCGCGGCGCGCAGGGTCTCCAGCGCGCGGACGGAGAGGTCGCCGAGGTTCCCGATCGGGGTGGCGACGAGATAAAGCGTTCCGCTCATGTTTGGTTCTCCATATGGTAAATTCGTTGGATCTCTTTGCTGTCGGCGCCGGTCTCGTCCTGCAGGACGAGGGGCGGCTCGATCGTGAGGCCGGGTTTTCCGCCGCGGCGGCCCTCGACGAGCACCAGACTCGGCGCGCGATCGGCGCGGGCGCTCACAAGGCGCAGGCGCTTCGGCTCGAGGCCGCTCGCCGTCATGGCACACAGGAGCTCCGAGAGCCGCTCCGGCCGGTGGACGACGGCGAAGCTGCCGCCCCAGCGGCAGAGATAGGCCGCCGCGCGGCAGACGTCCTCGAGCGTGCAGAAGCGCTCGTCGCGCGCGGCGGCGCGGTGGGCCTTGGGCGCCGCATAGCCGCTGCCCGCGGCGAAATACGGCGGGTTCGACACGACGAGGTCGAAGGAACCGGCCTCGGGGAGCGCGGCCTTTTCGCGCAGATCGCCGCAGCGGATCTCCGCGCGGTCGGAAAGCGCGTTCAGCGCGAGGTTTTCTCGGCAGGCACCGGCAGCCTCCGGCTGAATTTCAATGCCGAAGGCGGCGGACGCCGGAAACTTCTGCAGCAGCAGCACGGTCAGAACGCCCGCGCCGCAGCCGAGATCGGCGAGGCGGCGAATCCTCCCGCTGCCGCGGGCAAAATCGGCCAGCAGCACGCTGTCCGTGCCGAGCGGAAAGCCTGCGGAGGCGGGCAGAAAGCGCGTGCCCGGCCAGAGGTCGTCGCAATCCGTCATCGAACGATCCCCTTGATAAAGGGTGTTCTCTCCGGCTTCTCCGCCGTGATGCTGTAGCAGGCCTTGAGTGCCTCGGCGGCTTTGGCGGCGGAGGCCTCGTCGGCGGCGTGGATCTGCGCGAGGCTCTCCCCCGCTTTGACGGGATCTCCGACTTTTTTATGCAGAAGAACTCCCACGCGGAGGTCAATTTCACTTTCTTTTGTCGCTCTACCCCCACCAAGGTGCATGGAGACCATGCCGACGCCGCCGGCGTCGATGTGGTTTACATAACCGCCAACCTCCGCGGGCACCTCAATCTGCACGGGCGCGGCGGGCAGGAGACTCGGGTCATAGACCGGCGCGGGGTCTCCCCCCTGCGCGGAAACGAACTTCGCGAGCATGTCCTTCGCCGAGCCGTCCGCGACGGCGCGCTCGAGCATGGCTTTCGCTTTTTCGTCGCTCTCCGCGACGCCGGCCGCCGTGAGGATGCAGGCGCCGAGCGTGTCGCAGAGCTCCATGAGCTCGCCCGGTCTTGCGCCGGAGAGGGCGTCGATCGCCTCGCGCACCTCGAGCGCGTTGCCGACGGCGAGGCCGAGGGGCTCTTCCATATCCGTGATGACGGCGACGGTCTGTTTGCCGGCGCCTTTGCCGATGGCGACGAGCTCTTCGGCGAGCGCGCGGGCGTCGGCCTCCGTCTTCATAAACGAGCCGCCGCCGCACTTGACGTCGAGCACGATGACGTCCGCGCCCGCGGCGAGCTTCTTGGACATGATGCTGCTCGCGATCAGCGGGATGCTCGGGACGGTGCCGGTCACATCGCGCAGGGCGTAGAGCTTTTTATCCGCCGGGACGAGATTCGCCGTCTGGCCTGCGATGACCATGCCGACGCGCTCCACGTTCTCATAAAACCGCTCGAGCGAGAGGTCCGTGGAGAAGCCGCGGAAGCTCTCGAGCTTGTCGATCGTGCCGCCGGTGTGGCCGAGGCCGCGGCCGGACATTTTGGCCATCTTGACGCCGCAGGCCGCCATCATCGGCACGAGGACGAGGGAGGTCTTGTCCCCCACGCCGCCGGTGGAGTGCTTGTCCGCCTTGACACCGGAGACGCCGGAGAGGTCGATCGTCTCGCCGCTGTGGAGCATGGCGAGCGTGAGATCGAGCGTCTCGCGCCGGGTCATGCCGCGAAAATAGATCGCCATCGCCATGGCGGACATCTGATAGTCCGGCACGGCGCCGTCGACAAAGCCGCGGATCATCCACTGAATCTCCTCGGTCGTCAGCTCGCCGCCGTCGCGTTTTTTCACGATCAGATCGTTCATCTGCATGCCGGTCACGCTCCTTTTTCTCTGTTTGAAGTAGAGATTATTTTACCACGTTCAGAGCGGAAAGACAAGGTATTCGCGCCCGTCGATCACGCGCAGCAGATGGAGCGGCACGCCCGGGACGCGGGCACGCTCCCTCGGCACGGCGACGAGCTCGACGCCGCCCTCCGTGCGCCGGAGCGTGCCGTCCGGCGCGCTCTGCCAGCCGGAGGATGCCGCGGGCGCTTCGGCGGCATAGAGGATCGGGTTCGGGAGCTTGGCGCACTCCAGACGCGAGAGCCGCTTTCGGAGATACAGCCCGCCGTTTTCGGGGAGCATGAGGCCGAGATAGGCGTGCTCTTTTTCGCCCCAAACGTGCAGCCGCAGGCGGGGCGAAACCGGCTCGCAGCGGGCGGTGAAGACGATATAGAGCCCGTCCGCGGCGGTCTCGAGCGTGCCGATGATTTGATTGGAATGGATGATTATATAAGTAGACATAATGTTATATATCCTTATATTATGTTGATGTATCAAAGATTATTATGCTCCCGGTGCAAGTCTATGACCGGGAGCGGGTTTGTATTCGGTTTTCAGCTGCCGCGCACCATGAGGGCGGCGTCGCCGGCGGCGGTGAGGACGGCATTGTCCCCCGCGAGATAGAGATGGTTCACAGCGACGGCGCCGTCCGTGACGGCCTCACCGAGCGTCGCGTCCGTAAACGCGCCGGAGGCGGTGGCGCTGCCGGCGGGGAGCACGACCTCGGTGCCCGGCTCGCAGGAGAGCGTCTGCCCCGCGGTGAGCTGCACGGGCTCGAACACGCCGGCCGCGGCGCGGATCTGCGATTGCACCCTGCCCTGCGCATTGGAGACGGCGGCGCGGATCTGCGCGTCCGTCTGATCGGTGAGCTCTTTTTCCGCGACGTCGGTGAGATAGCTTTTCGTGACGAGAGGATCCTCCGGCGAGCCGTAGCGCGCGGCGGCATAGACGCCGCCTGCGCCGACGACGGCGACGAGCAGCAGGATCAGAAAGGTACGGAGAAAGCGGTTTTTCATCTGGGATTCTCCTATCAAATTCATCTACATCTTTTCCAAAAACAAATGCTTTCAGAAAGCATTTGTTTTTGAAAGGAAGAACCGGGAAGCGGATATGGAGACGGTGCGCCGCTCTCACGAGGGGCGCAGCGGCGGAGTGGAGCGCGCCGGTTCTGACGCTAAACCGAAACTCACGGCGATCGCCCCGTCGATCTTCGCCATGGCGGGCTCGTCGAGCCGGCCCATGCGCTCGCGCAGGCGCGTTTTATCGAGCGTGCGGATCTGCTCGAGCAGGACGATGCTGTCGCGCGTGAGGCCGCAGCTTTTGGCCTCGACGGTGATGTGTGTGGGCAGGTTTGCCTTGCCGAGGCGCGAGGTGATCGCGGCGGCGATGACGGTGGGGCTGTGGCGGTTTCCGGCGTCGTTCTGGATGATGAGCACGGGGCGGACGCCGCCCTGCTCACTGCCGACGACGGGAGAGAGATCGGCGAAGAAAATGTCTCCGCGGCGAACGGGATTGGTGCGGTTCATGTAAGGTCATCTCCTGTGCAAAATGATTTCACTTATAGTTTCACACAGGAGTGCGTTTTTTATTCAGTCGACGTAAACGCGGGGAACTCTGTGGCTGACTGCACAAAGCAATTCGTAAGAAATGGTTCCCGCCTTCTCGGCCTGCTCGGTGGCGGTGGGGTCCTTGCCGAAAACGGTGGCGATATCGCCGACCTTGATATCGGGATGGTCGGTAATGTCGATCATGCACATGTCCATGCAGATGCGGCCGACCTGACGGCAGCGGTGGCCGCGGATCTTGACGTCGATCTTGCCGGAGAGCTCGCGCAGCAGACCGTCGGCATAGCCCACGGGCAGGACGGCAAGGCGCATGTCCCGATCGCAGGTGAAGGTGCGGCCGTAGCTGATTGTGTCGCCCTTGCGGTGCGTGGTGATCTCGCAGATGCGGCTGCGCAGCTGCATGGCCGGAATGAGATCGAAGCCGTTATGTTCCGCGCCGGGATAGAGCCCGTAAAGCAGCAGGCCGGGGCGCACCATATCGAGCGCCATCTCGGGATAGTAGAGCACGGCGCCGCTGTTGGCGCAGTGGCGCAGGCGGAAGGTCTTGCCGCTGCGCTGCTCGAGCTCGCGGATGACGACGTTGAAGCGCTCAAACTGCAGGTCGTTGAAGGGATCGCCCGGCTCGTCGGCGACAGCCATGTGCGTGAAGATGCCGGTGACGTCGAGATTCGGCAGCTCCATCGCGGCGAGAAGATCGTCCAAATGCGTATCGTCCATGGCGTCGAAGCCCGTGCGGCCCATGCCGGTTTCGAGCTTGAGATGGGCCTTCAGGCTGTGCTCCGTGCCGGCGAGGTGGCGGCTGAGCCGCTGGGCGTAGTCGAGCGAGGAGATCGACTGCGTCACGTCGAGGTCGACGAGATCGACGGCGATGTTCGCCGGCTGCGGGCTGAGCAGCAGGATCTCCGTGGAGATGCCGGCGGCGCGGAGCTCCTCGGCCTCGTCATAGTTGTTCACGGCGATCCAGCGGCAGCCGAGCTGCTGCAGCAGCTGCGCCACGCGCACGGCGCCGTGGCCGTAGCTGTTGGCCTTGCAGATGCCGAGCACCTCGCATTTTTCCGGCAGGTGCGCACGGATCTCCTGATAGTTATGCTCCAGGGTGCTGAGACTGATCTCCACCCAGGTTCGAATTGTCCGGTTCATAAGGGTTCTCCTTATCTGACAGTGTCCATTGCGTGATGGTAAGCGTGATGGTTTCCGTGCCGCGGTCGATGAGCGACGCGGCGGCGGGGCTGCCGTCGGGCGAGAAGTACACCCGGACGGCGAGATCGTCGTTTGGGACGAACTGCGCGGTGAGCGTCTCCCCTTCGCGCCAGACGAGATCGAGGTGACCGCGGCGCAGCGCATCGAGCAGGATCGGCACGGCGGTGAGCGGGCTGGGGCCGTCCGCGGGGACGGGAATCACAAGCCCGTCGAAGGAGAGGGTCGCGTCCGCGCCGATAAGCGCCGTGACGCCGGAGAGCGTTTCCGGCGCGCGGACCTCGAGCTCACAGCCCTGCTCCGACTCGGCGCAGGCGAGCGTGAAGGTCTCACTCTCGCCGCCGATGCGGGAGACAATCTCCGCCTCGCAGGCGACGGTTTGGCTTTGCAGCTCATCGCAGAAGGCGGTCACTTTTTCTTCGTCTCCGCTGCCGCCGCAGGCGGCGAGCAGGAGCGGGAGTATCATCAGTGCAGCAAAGCTTCTTTGCCGCATACAGGGTCATTCCTCCGCAACCATTTGTTTTGTGGCCTCAGGGAGCGCGTCGATGAGGTCCGTGGGGTTCATGCCGTATTCGCCGAGGCGTTTGGCGCAGATGGCGCCGGCGAGGCTGTGCGCCCAGACGGCGGTCTCCGCGACCCACTTTTCCGGCAGCTGGCACAGGAAGGCGCCCAGCACGCCCGCGAGCACGTCGCCGCTGCCGCCCTTGGCCATGCCGGGATTGTCGGCATGGAGGACGACGGTGCGCCCGTCCGGTCTGGCGCAGATCGTCTCGGCGCCTTTGCGGATGACGATGCAGCGGTGGGCCTTGGCAAAGGCCGTGGTCTCGGCGGGGCGGTCGCGTCCGGCGCGCTCGCCGAAGAGCGACATAAACTCGCCGTCGTGCGGCGTGAGATAGATCGGCGCCTTGGCGCGGTCGAGCAGGGACAGATCGCGCGATACGGCGAAGATCGCGTCCGCGTCGAGCACTAAGGGCTTTTCCGCCGCGCGGACCACCGCGCGCACGAGACGGAAGATCTCCTCCGTGCGGCCGAGGCCGGGGCCGAAGACCGTGACGTCGCACTTCTTCATGCGGTCGATGATGGCGGTCAGCGCGTCCTGCGAGAGCTTGCCCTCGCGGTCCGGAAGCGGAAAGGGCATGGCCTCGTCGTTCTTCACGGCGGTGATGGTATAAATCGACTCCGGCACGCCGAGATACACTCTGCCCGCGCCGGCGCGGACGGCGGCTCTGGCGCAGAGCGTCGGCGCGCCGGTATAGCCGACGCTGCCGCCGATGACAAACAGGCTGCCGTAATCGTTCTTGCTGGTATCTTTCCCACGCTTGGGAAGGGTCTGGTAGGGTTCGCGCATATCAGTTTCCTCTTTTTTTATAATAAGACATCTTATTATACATCCATTCGGTGTCTGCGTCAAACGGGAAAGAGCGTGGAGAGTTGAGCGTTGAGAGTGTAGATGTAAGGTGCGCTTCGCGCGATTGGATATGCGGGCGATTCGTGAATCGCCCCTACGACAGACCGGAAATGCACACTTCTCTTGTAGGGGTCATTCACGAATGACCCGCTTTCAAATGCGTCGGCGACAGCCGACTCCTCATGTCCACTCTCCACTCTCCACGCTCCACTCTTTTTCCGCTCTTGCATTTCTCTCTGGATTGTGCTATAAATAGTTCTGTTGTACATACTGTATGGCTTTGAGCGGGAAAATAGCACTCCCCGGTCTGGTGCAGAGAGAGACGTCAGCGGCTGAAAGCGTCTTGCAGACCCGGTGCTTGGTTCGCCCGTGAGCTCCGGCCAATCCCCGGCGGGAACGCCCGTTACAGCGTTGGAGTGCGGCGCAGCTGCGCCGAATTCGGGTGGTACCGCGGAAGAATGCCTTTCGTCCCAAAAGTGGGATGAGAGGTTTATTTTTTTGTTTGAAACACAATTCAGATAAGGAGACGTGAACATGAAAAAAAAGCTCCAAGACCTGCGTGAGGTCGCCGTGAAGGCCATTCTCGGCGCGGCCGATCCGCAGGCGCTGGAAGCCCTTCGCATCCAGTATCTGGGCAAGAAGGGCGATTTGACGAAGCTGCTGAAGATGATGGGCAAGCTCGATCCGAGCGAGCGCCCCGCCATGGGCCAGCTGGCAAACCAGGTGCGCGCCGAGGTGGAAAACGCCCTCGCGCAGCGCAGGGACGAGCTGAGCGCGCTGCTGCTCGAGCGGAAGCTTAAGAGCGAGGCCGTGGACGTGACGATCCCCGGAAAGCCCGCCCAGATCGGCCACGAGCACCCGATGTACGTCGTGCTCGACGAGATCAAGGACATCTTCATCGGCATGGGCTTTGAGATTCTCGACGGCCCCGAGGTGGAGCTGGCCGACTACAACTTCACGAAGCTGAACACCGACGAGGGCCATCCCGCGCGCGAGTGGTCCGACACGTTCTATCTCACCGAGGACAGCTCGATCCTCCTGCGCACGCAGACGAGCCCGATGCAGATTCGCGCGATGGAGGAAAAGCCCCTCCCCATCCGCATGCTCGCCCCCGGCCGCGTTTACCGCAAGGACGAGGTGGACGCGACGCACTCCCCCATGTTCCACCAGATCGAGGGCATGGTCATCGACAAGGGCGTGACGATGGCGGACCTCAAGGGCACGCTCGACGCCGTGATGAAGAAGCTCTACGGCGAGGACACCGTGACCCGCTTCCGCCCGCACCACTTCCCGTTCACCGAGCCGAGCTGCGAGATGGACGTGCAGTGCCACAAGTGCGGCGGCAGGGGCTGCCCCACCTGCAAGGGCGAGGGCTGGATTGAGATTCTCGGCGCCGGCATGGTGCACCCGAAGGTGCTCGAGGGCTGCGGCATCGACACGAGCGTCTATTCCGGCTGGGCCTTCGGCATGGGTCTGGAGCGCCTCGCGATGCGCCGCTTCAAGATCAGCGACCTGCGCCTGATCTTTGAAAACGACGTGCGATTCCTTGAGCAGTTTTGAGAAAGGAGAGTGTCTGATATGTTACTGAGCAGAAAATGGCTGAACAGCTTTGTCGACTGCAGCGCCGTGGGCGACCGCGAGTTTGCCGAGGCGATGACCCTCTCCGGCTCCAAGGTGGAGACGTTTGAGGACCTGCACGAAAAACTGAAAAACGTGGTGGCGGGCCGCATTCTCAAGATGGTGCGCCACGAAAACAGCGACCACATGTGGGTCTGCGAGGTGGACGTGGGCAGGGAAAAGCCCATCCAGATCGTGACCGGCGCGCAGAACCAGAAGGAGGGCGACCTCATCCCGACGGCGCTCGACGGCTCTCTGCTGCCCGACGGCAAGGAGATCCGCACGGGCGAGCTGCGCGGCGTGGTCTCCGAGGGCATGTTCTGCTCCGTGAAGGAGCTGGGGCTGACGCTGCACGATTATCCCTACGCGATCGAGGACGGCCTGTGGATCATGCAGGAGGAGGGCGTGAAGCCCGGCGACGACATTGCCGACGTCATCGGCATGGACGACCACGTGGTCGAGTTTGAGATCACGCCGAACCGGCCGGACTGCCTGTCCGTGATCGGTCTTGCCCGCGAGGCGAGCGCCACGCTGAACCTGCCGCTGAACCTGCACAAGCCCGAGGTGAAGGGCTGCGAGGACGACATTCACAACCACGTCTCCATCCGCATCGACGATCCCGAACTCTGCCCGCGCTACACCGCGCGCATGGTGCGAAACGTCAAGATCGCCCCCTCCCCCGCGTGGATGCGCGAGCGCCTGCGCAACAGCGGCGTGCGCCCGATCAACAACATTGTCGATATTACGAACTACGTCATGCTCGAGTACGGCCAGCCCATGCACGCCTTTGACTTCAGCTGCATCGGCGGCAGCCAGATCATCGTGCGCCGCGCGAAGGCCAACGAGACGCTCGAGACGCTCGACGGCAACGCCAGAGCCCTCAATGAGAACATGCTCGCCATCTGCGACGAGACGAAGCCCGTCGCCCTCGCGGGCGTCATGGGCGGCGCGAACTCCGAGATCGTGGGCGACACGGCGATGGTCGTCTTCGAGAGCGCGAACTTCAACGGCCCCTCCGTCCGCCGCACGGCGGCGGCGCTCGGCATGCGCACGGAGGAAGTCGGATCG
>JAZPZZ010000026.1:0-3678 GCA_045544935.1 Oscillospiraceae bacterium
GCCGCGCCGATCGAGTCCCTGCAGCAGGAGACGGGGGAGCACGGCTTCGCCCTCGAGCAGATGCTCGGAGATTTCGACGCAGGCGAGCGCATGCTCGAGCAGATCGCTCTGCGCGCCGCCGTTGCGGCCCTGCCGCCGCGCGAGCGCGCCGTCATCCGCCTGCGCTTTGACCGCGGCCTTACGCAGCAGCGCTGCGCCGCCCTCCTCAAAATCTCGCAGGTGCAGGTCTCTCGCCTCGAGCGCCGCGCCATCGACCGCCTCCGCGACGCTCTGGCAGATCCGTAGGGGAGGGGCTTGTGTCCTCCCGCCTGTACATTTCCCGCCGTTTCCGCTATAATGGACCCATCCCAACGAAAGGATGTGTCCGCATGCGGAAGGTCTGTCTGCTGCTTTTGATCCTGTTTCTGCTCTCGCTGCCGTGCGCGGCGGCCTTTGTCGACGTGCCGCAGGAGGCATACTATACCGCCGCGGTCGACTGGGCGGTGGAAAACCGCGTCACCGACGGAATGACGCCCGAGACCTTCTGTCCGGATGCGCCCTGCACCCGCGCGCAGATCGTCTCCTTCCTCTGGAAGCTCTCCGGCCGGCCGGAGTCCGACTTTGCCGAGCCGTTCGCGGACGTCGGGCTCGCCGACTGGTTTTATCCCGCCGTCTGCTGGGCGGTGGAGACCGGCGTCACCCGCGGCGTTACGCCCACGGCCTTTCAGCCCGACCGCGTCTGCACGCGCGCGGAGGGCGCGGCGTTTCTCTATCAATATTACGGCGGACAGGCCCCGTCCGGCTGGCTGCCGTTTCGGGACGTGCCCGAGGACGCGTGGTTTTTCCCCGCGGTCCGCTGGGCGTATGAAAGGAGCGTCGTCAATGGCGTCATGAATTCCCGCTTCCAGCCCGACGGCAGCTTCACCCGTGCCCACATCGTCACGATGCTGCACCGCGCCGAGCAAGGCGCGGCAGCGTGGCACACGGCGGTCTATCTCGGCGTGGAGAACTACGGCTCCGTGAGCGACAAGGCCGCCTTCCGCTATCGCTTCTTCCTCGATGGGAGAACCGTCTCCTGCGTGATCGCGCCGGACGACGGGGCCTATGTCTTCCAGAACCATCTCATGGAGGGCGAGGCCTATCGCGTGCAGATCGAAAACGGCGTGCTCGCGCGCCTGCTCGACGCCCCCGTCGTCTCCCTGCAGTCCGCCGACGCCGAGGGCAGAGCGCTTTACCGCGTCACGCCCGGGCCCGGCGGGGCGAGGGCAGAGAAAAGTGCCTTCGTCTCCGGCGCGCGTGCCGCGCTCGGCGGGGAGAGCGCATATCTTCTCCCGGACGGCGCAATCTCGCCTCCGCCCGTCTCGGGCAAGGCGGGCGTGCGCACCGTGCGAAACTTTCTATTGAACGCCCTCATGCCCGTCGGCCGCACGCTGTATGTCTATGGCGGCGGCTGGAACTGGCAGGACACCGGCGCGGGCGATCTCTGCCGGTCCGCGGCGCTTCCGGAGGTCTGGCAGCGCTTTTTCCTGAATCAGACCGGGCATTACAACTATAAAAATCCCAGCCCCGCCGAGAGCTGGTACCCCTTCGGAGGCTGGAACGAATATTCCTATGCCGGGCTCGACTGCTCCGGCTATGTCGGCTGGGCGGTCTACCGCACGCTCAATACCGCCGACGGCGGCGCGGGCTATGTCTGCAGCGCGTCCGATCAGGCGGCGGACCTCGCGGCGCGCGGCCTCGGCAGCGTGCGCCGTAGCACGGCGGACCTCCGTCCGGGCGATATCGTGAGCATCTCCGGCCACGTCTGGATCTGCCTCGGCAAATGTTCGGACGGCAGCATCGTCATCCTCCATTCCACGCCCAGCCCCAGCCGCACCGGCGAGAAGGGCGGCGGCGTGCAGCTCGGCGCCATCGGCAGCGCCGGCTGCGAGGCTAATCGCCTCGCGGACCGGTATCTCTCGCAGTACTATCCCGCGTGGTACGCGCGGTATGCCCCGTCCCTCAAGGACCCCGGCAGCTATCTGGCCGCAAACGGCGTCTTCACCTGGAGCGCGCTGACCGACCCGGACGGCGTGAGAAGCCTGTCCGCGCCGGAGGTCCTGCGCCTGCTCTTCGCGGAAGGGGGCGCCGCGCGATGAAGCTCTTTCAGAAAAAAGCGCAGCCGAATCCGTTTCCGCCCGAGCGCTTCGAGCCCGTTCTCCGCCGCAGCATCTGCACCGGAGAGACCACGGCCTGCGTCCGCGAGCGCGAAACCGGCAAGATCCATGAGCTCCTGCTCATCCGCACCGAGCAGGACCTGAAGCAGTTTGCAAAGGACTGCGGCGTCGACCCGTCCGAGATTCCGACGATTTATTAAGAGAGCCGCAATGCGGCTCTCTTTTCACGTTTATTCCTTTGTTGCGATCACGGCGGTGATGAGCGCGACGATCAATCCCACCGCGCCGCTGACCGCGCCGAAGGCGATCTCCAATTTCCTGCGTCCCATGCAAAGCCCTCCCTTGTAAACGGTATTCTGAAGAAAATGACGCCCCGCCGCCGCAAAAGTTTCTGAAAATCCGTATAAAGCGACATTTTTTGGACTCGGTTTCCGGTAAACTGAGGTCAGAACAAACGAAAGGGGCGTTTAACATGTCTGAAAAGAAAGTCATTTTGAGTATTTGGGCGGCGGTGATCGCCTTGCTGATCGGCAGCATGCTCCTCGCCGGCATCTTAGCCAGCAGCCGTCCGGAGTACCGCGCCCATCCCGGGCTCGAGACCTGCGCCGTGCAGGAGGCGGACTGGAGCGATGCGCAGCAGTAGATTTACATAAGAACAGACGGGTCTGGCGCCTCAGACCCGTCCGGTTCATTTCGTTTCCCAGAGCATCCGATTGTCCTCAAAGCGCGCGTCCAGCTCGCCGAGGTCCTTCAGCCACGCGAGATAGGAGCGCACCGTGCTGCCCACGAGCACGTATTGCTCAAAGTTCATCGTGAGCCCGTAGTGCCGGAAGAGCGCCTGCAGCACGTCTTCAAACGTCTTCGGTTCGCGGCAGAGCTTCCGGATCGTCTCCGCGATCTCGAGCACCGTGTCGATGTTATACTGCGCGAGCGGCGCAATGTCCTCCGTCGCCGCGGCGTGCGCCGGGATGAACATGCGCGCCGTCATGCCCTTGACCGTTTCCAGCGTCTCGAGATAGGCCTTCACGTCGTAGAGAAAGCCGATGCGGTATTTCTCCAGCGTCTCGCGGCTGGAGAGACAGTCCGCGAGATAGACCACGTCGTCCGGCGCGCGAAAGCCCGCCATGTCGAAGAAGTGGCCGGGGAGGGGAAGAAGCTCCATGCCCTCCGGCAGACACTCCGGCGTGAGCGGCTCTGCCTCGCTCGGCTGCGCGAGGAGGAATTTGTGCCGCAGGTCCTTCGGCGGAAAGCCGCCGTAGAGAAAGCTCGGCTCGAGAATCGGCGCGTGCGTGAAGGCCTGCTCGATGCCGGGCGCGTAGACCCTGCAGCCGGTCTGCCGCTGCAGATACTGATTGCCGCCGATGTGGTCGGCGTTGGAGTGTGTGTTGTAGATCGCCGTCAGCTTCCAGCCGTTCCGGTCCAGATGCTGCCGGATCTTCCGGCCGGCGTCCTTGTCGTTGCCGCTGTCGATCAGACAGACCTCGGTTTTGTTGATCCGATACAGTCCGATTTTGGCCGGGCTCTGGATATAATAACTGTTTCC
>JAZPZZ010000027.1:0-3973 GCA_045544935.1 Oscillospiraceae bacterium
GAGGACCCCGAGGAGCTCAAGCTCCTGCTCAACCCCCCGTCCTCCGAGCTCGGCTCCTGCCGCTATAAGATGAAGGACCCCGAAACGGACGACACGGACTACTGGCGCATTCTCGAGATCTTTCAGAAGTACAACGTGCGCTATTTCTTCTACAACGGCGGCAACGACTCCATGGACACCTGCAATAAGATCAGCCGCTACATGGAGTCCGTCGGCTATCCCTGCCGCGTGATCGGCGTGCCGAAGACGGTCGATAACGACCTCTACGGCACAGACCACTGCCCCGGCTTCGGGAGCGCGGCGAAGCTCATCGCCACCACCTGCATGGAGATCAGCAAGGACACGCGCGTGTATGATAACGGCGTCATCACCGTCATCGAGATCATGGGCCGCCATGCCGGCTGGCTCGCCGCGAGCGCGCAGCTCGCCACCGCCTATGGCGCCGGGCCGGATCTGGTGTATCTCCCGGAGACGGACTTCGACATGGAGAAATTCCTCTCCGATATCGACCGCGTCTACCGCGAAAAGGGTAAGGTGCTCATCGCGGTCTCCGAGGGCATCCACTATGCCGACGGCACGTTTGTTTCGGAAGCGAAGACCTCCGCCACGGACGGCTTCGGCCACGTGCAGCTCGGCGGCCTCGCCGCCATGCTCGCGGACGTCATCCGGCAGCACACGGACGCCAAGGTGCGCGGCATTGAGCTCAGCCTTCTGCAGCGCTGCGCCGCCCACATCGCCTCCCAGACGGACATTGACGAGGCCTTCGGCGCGGGGCAGGAGGCCGTGCGTCAGGCGCTCAATGGCGAGACCGGCAAGATGATCGCCTTCGAGCGCGAGATCGTCGACGGGCAGTATCGCTGCAAATTCGCGGCGTTCCCGCTCGCCTCGGTCGCGAACTTCGAAAAGAAGATCCCGCCCGAGTGGATCAACGCCGGGGAAAACGGCCTTACGCCCGACTTCATCGACTACGTCCGCCCGCTCGTGCAGGGCCGGCCGGACTACCCGACGGTGGACGACGCCATGCCGCGGTACGCCAAGCTCCGCAAGGTGCTTGCAAAGTAGACAATTTCTCCCTTCCAATCTTTCTCTATCTCACCAAACGGGGCGGCCTCTGCCGCCCTGTTTGGCATTTCCATCGGAAAACATGTTTTCCGATGGAAGGGGGCTGCGCTCCCACCGCCGAAGGCCAGCTCAATGCCATTTCTCGTCGAAATTACCAAAATTTAGTCATAGTTGTTGACTTCGTTTGGCCGCAGTGCTATATTATGTCAAGCGGGGAGTTGTGACCCCCGCGGGACATACAATCTGAAAAGGAGATGCACAAACCCATGAAGAAAACACTTGCATTGGTTCTGGCGCTGGTTCTCTGCCTCGCGCTGCTCGCAGGCTGCGGCAGCAAGCAGGAGCCCGCTCAGGGCTCTGCCGAGCCCGCGGGCGACGCTTCCAACGGCTCCGTCTACTGGCTGAACTTCAAGCCCGAGTCTGACGAGGTCCTGCAGGAAGTCGCCAAGATGTACACCGAGGAGACCGGCGTGCCCGTCAAGGTCGTCACCGCCGCCTCCGGCACCTACAACCAGACCCTCATGAGCGAGATGGACAAGACCTCCGCTCCGACCCTCTTCGTCATCGGCAACCAGGACGCCGTCAAGGAGTGGGGCGACTATGCCCTCGACCTGACCGACTCCGCGATCGCCAAGGAACTCAACACCGACGCCTATGAGCTGCGCGACGCCGACGGCAAGCTCTGCTCCATCGGCTACTGCTATGAGTGCTACGGCATCATCGTGAACCCCGACCTCATCGAGCAGGCCGGCCACACGATGGACGAGATCAAGAATTTTGAGAGCCTCAAGGCCGTCGTGGAGGACATCCACGCCCGCGCCGACGAGCTCGGCTTCGACGCCTTCACCTCCTGCGACATGGACGACTCCTCCTCCTGGCGCTTCACCGGCCACATGGCCAACCTCGAGTACTACTACGAGGAGCAGGCTGCCGGCGCTGCCTGGACCGAGTGCCCCGCGAGCATCACGGGCGCTTACCTCGACAACTTCAAGGCTCTGTATGACCTCTGCGTCACCAACAGCCTGACCGACCGCAAGGATCTCGCCACCGGCGGCCACGACGCCGAGAACGAGTTCATCTCCGGCAAGGCTGCCTTCTTCGTCAACGGCTCCTGGGAGTACGCTGCCGTCTCCGAGGCCGTGCCGAACGCCACCATGATTCCTTACTACTGCGGCGTGCAGGGTGAGGAAAAGGCCGGCCTGAACTGCGGCACCGAGAACTACTGGGCCATCAACAGCACCGTCTCCGAGGCCGATCAGCAGGCCACCATGGACTTCATGGTCTGGTGCGTCACCGATCCTGAGGCCTCCCGCATGCTCGTCGACACCTTCGGCGTCATGCCCTATACGAACGCTGCTGAGAGCACCAACGGCTTCCTCGCCGCGGCCGACGCCTACAGCGCCGCCGGCAACTACGTCATGGACTGGGCCACGAACTATCAGCCCAACGTCGATGAGTATCGCGCTGCCCTCGTCTCCGCTCTGAACGCCTACAACGCCGATCCCACCGACGCGAACTGGGATCTCGTCAAGACCGCGTTCGTGGACGGCTGGGCTGCCCAGTACGCCGCCGTGAACGGCTAATCTGTCACAACTGTAAATCAACCCAGGCAATAGAGGGGCGGGCGATATCGCCCGTCCCTCTTTTCGTTGATCTCTGGGAGGAGATGATCTCTTGACCAAAAAAGAAAAGAAAGCGCTCTACCGCGTCAGAAAGAGAGACAAGCACCCCGCCGGCCAACCGCTGAAAAAGCCGATGCGCAAGTGGTCGTGGCTGTTTCTCGGCCCGGTGACGGCCGCCTTCATCATCGGCTTCGTCTGGCCGTTCATTCAGGGCATTTACCTGTCCATGTGCAGCTTCAAGCTCATCCGGGACGCAAAATTCATTGGCTTCGGAAACTATCTCACCGCGCTGAAGGACGCGACGTTCGTCCATGCCTTCTGGTATACGGCGCTCTTCGCCGTGGTGAGCGTGATATTGATCAACGTGCTCGCCTTCGCCGTGGCCTACGTGCTCACGCAGGGCATCCGCGGCTCGAACCTCTACCGCACGGTCTTCTTCATGCCGAACCTCATCGGCGGCATCGTGCTGGGCTACATCTGGAGCATGATCTTCGACGGCATCCTCTCGCGCTACGGCACGAGTATCCTCATGGAGACGCGCTTCGGCTTCTGGGGCCTCATCATCCTCATGTGCTGGCAGCAGATCGGCTATATGATGATCATCTACATCGCCGGCCTGCAGGCCGTGCCGGACGACATGCTCGAGGCCGCGCGCATCGACGGCGCCACGAAGTGGCAGACGCTCTGGCACATCACGATCCCGAACGTGATGCCCTCGATCACGATCTGCACCTTCCTCAGCCTCACGAACGGCTTCAAGCTCTTCGACCAGAACCTCGCCCTCACCGGCGGCCAGCCGTTCATCATCCAGCCGGACGGCACGAACATCAAGACGACCGAGATGCTGGCGCTGAACATTTATAACACGTTCTACAGCTCCAACTCCGCCTCCAAGGGCGTGGCGCAGTCCAAGGCCGTCATCTTCTTCATCCTCGTGGCGACGCTCGGTCTCATCCAGCTCGCCTATACCCGCAAGAGGGAGGTGCAGCAGTAATGGAGAAAGGAAAATCCCTCTCCGCCGAACGGCGGCGCAAAACGATCATGTCCGTGGTGCTCGCGGTCATCTGCATCATCTACGTCCTGCCCGTGCTCACCGTGGTCATCAAGTCGGATCGTAGCCATGTCGTTCTGTGAGCCAAGGAGTTGGTGCCCATTGTTGTCTTCCTAAGACCGCTTGGCCTCCGACTTGAAAATCCCTCTCCGCCGAACGGCGGCGCAAAACGATCATGTCCGTGGTGCTCGCGGTCATCTGCATCATCTACGTCCTGCCCGTGCTCACCGTGGTCATC
>JAZPZZ010000028.1:0-20018 GCA_045544935.1 Oscillospiraceae bacterium
TGAGCCAAGGGGTTGGTGCCCATTGTTGTCTTCCTAAGACCGCTTGGCCTCCGACTTTAGATCATGGCTCAGCTCTCCTTCTTGATCTGCTGCAGGGCGTCGTTGATGGATTTGACCGCCTCCGGCGGCACCACGTTGGCGCCCGCCTTCTTGAGCAGGCTTTCAAAGCTCAGCCCCGCCATCATCTGCTGCAGGGCCTTGTTGTCCTTCGTGCCCTCGGCCACCGCGCCGCGGCTTGCGCTGGCCTTGGCCATGATCCGGCCCACAATGGCCGCCGTGGCAGGATTGCGCATCAACTCACCGAACCTGTCCTTGATGGAGTAATAGCCGGGCTTGAGGTCCTCTTTGTCAAACCAGTTGACCACATTGCCCGCCCCGCCGAAGAGGTAACTCTCGTTCGGCTTGTCGACCCTGCGGATGGTGGATTCGTCATGGCATTCTCCGCTGACAGCCACGATCCTGTGTTCGCCGAAGATCGGGACTTTGAAGGTCAGAATGCGGCTGCCGGCCTTGGTCCCAACTTCTTTCCCATCCACAAACAGCGTCACGGTAGTGCAGTTGGTGTAGACCTTGACCTCGGTCAGCGCTTCCGCCCGATCCACATAGCGCTTACCGCAGAGATGTACGAAAGGCTCTTTGCTCCATGCAGCTTTGTAGAGATAGAAGGCGTCCTTTCTGGTCTTGTGGTCAAACTCCACCAGGCCCTTCTGGTTTTCGCCCTTCTTGCCGCCCTCGTCGCGTCCGTCGGCAGCGAAGTCGAAGAGGTTCCAGACGTGGGTAGCCCAGAGATACGGCCGCTCCTCGATGATCTTCAGCATGTGCTCGTGGTACACACACTGGTATTCCTCACTGTAGTCTCCCTGCTCGGGCTTCGAGTTATGGAAGGCTGCATTGGCGTCCGCGCCGTACTCGGAAAAGCCGATCACGCGATCGGGGTACATGGCGTGGTACTCGTCAAAGAACTGCTCGTTCTGCTCCAGCTCCCCCAGGTACCAGCCGAAATACAGGTTGTAGCTGGCAAGATCGGCGATGGGGATCAGCGGGCTGTCCTTTTCCAGCATGAAGGCATGGGCCATGACCGTGGGGCGGGTGCCGTCCATCTCATGGCAGAGATCGTTCAGCTCCCGGTGATCCTGCAGCAGTTCCTCCGTCACCGGGCTGCTGGCGGTGATCTCATTGCTCAGACCCCAGCAGACGATGGAGGGGTGGTTATAGCACTGGGTGATGAGCTCCTTCATCTGGCTCAAGGCGTTACGCTTGCCGTTCGTCATATGCTTCGTGATATAGGGGATTTCGGCCCAGACGATGATGCCGTTTTCGTCGCAGAGATCGTAAAACTCCTGCGCGTGCTGATAGTGGGCCAGCCGCAACGTGTTGGCGCCCAGTTCGCGCACAACTGCCATATCCTCCTTGTGCTCCTTGATCGTCAGGGCATTGCCCAGCCCAATCCGGTCCTGATGACGGGAAACACCGCGGAGAGGATAGCTGCGCCCGTTGAGGAAGAAGCCCTGTTCCGGGTCGATTTTGAATTCCCGGCAGCCGAAGCGGGTGCTGATCTCATCGACCACTTCTCCGTTTTTCACAAGCTTTGCCGTGACGGTGTAGAGATAAGGATCGTCCAGCCCGTCCCAGAGGCGGACATTCTTCAGAATGATATTGGTGACAGCGTGACCGCTCTGGGTCTTCACGCAGCGAAACTCTTTGGTATGCTCGGTGGGGATCTCGATCCACACCTCGCTGCCGCCCTGCTGCCAGGTCTCCACCATCACATAGGCCTCACGATCTATAAGATGCACGGTGGGCGTAATCTTGATGCCGGGCATGCCGTCCTTTTCGAGTTCGAAATGCGCTGCGGGCACCAGGATCAGATTCACATCCCGGTATATTCCGCCGTAGAAGGTGAAGTCCGCCATCTGGGGATAGACGCTGTCGTTGGCGCTGTTGTCTACGGAAACGGCCAGAAGATTCTCGGCTTCCAGCGCGTCTGTCAGATCAACACGGAACGCAGAGTAGCCACCCTCATGGTGGGTCAGCTGTTTGCCGTTCAGGCTCACATCCGCCGTCATGGCGACGCCGTTAAACTCGAGATAGCAGCGCTCGCCGGCCTTCAGCTCCGGCTTGACAAAGCGTTTTTCATAGGTCGCAGTGCCGCGCCAGTAGTCGTTGCCGCCGTCCTGCCCGTCGACTGCGTTCCATGTGTGGGGCAGGCTCACGGAAACGGCGGCCTCGCCGGGCTTCCGGAAAGTCCAGTTATCGTTAAAGTTGATGATGGTTCTCATGGATTCTCCTTTTCATAGGACGGCGGGCAGCAGCTGTTACGCCGCTGCCCGCCTTGTCAGTGTGAGCGTTGTATCGGATTATGCGTTGTCGGCCGCAGCTTCGATCGCGGCCTTTTTGCGGGCGTGAAGCTCCGCTTCGATGGCGGGCATCTGCTTCTCCAGCTTGTTGAAATGCAGGGCGCAGAGGACGATGCCGACCAGGCACAGCGCCGGGATCAGGGTGTAGAGGCACTGGATCATGAACAGGGCGCTCTCCGGCTGCTGCACGACCTCATTGCTGGTAGTGGCAATGTAGCCAGCTGCGCCGAGCAGGATACCGGTCAGGCCGGTGCCGATGCCGTTGAGAGCTTTCATCAGGAAGTTCATGACGACCGCGGAGGTGCCGTCCATGCGGTGCATGCCCTTGTATTCGTTGTAGTTGGCGATCTGTAGGATACCGGGGGCCTGCAGGTAGGAGCAGGGCAGAGAGATCAGGTTGGTGACGATGATGCCGATATAGACCATGGCCAGGCTGCCGTGGGAGAAGAAGACCGTCAGATAACCGACAGCCGAAAGAACGGCGGTCAGGATGAAGAGCTTGGACATGCCGAGCTTCCGGATCAGCACGGGGAAAATGAGCATCACGGGCAGAAGCACGATGGCAAAGGCGCTGACGATGCCGAAGGCGCCCGCGTCGCCGACGATGTACTGGAAGTAGTAGCTGCCGGCACCGAATCCGACGATCATATTGTACAGACCGATCATGCCGCCCCAGCTCCAGGCGTAGGGGTTGGTCCTGAGCATGGTGACTGCTTCCTTGAGATCCAGCTTCTGTGCGCTCTGCCCGGCGTCCACGGAGGGATCCTCCTTGACGGTGAACATACGCACGATGCCGAGCAGCGCCAGCGGGATCGCGTAGATGATGATGAGCTTGCGCCAGGCGGCCGCGCCGCCGTTGCCGACGACGATCCAGGCGTTATACAGCCGCGGGAAGGTCATGGAGATCGCAATGGAGCCGGCCATGGAGACGAGCCCGCCGTAGGAAGCGACCTTGGTGACGAGCTTGCTGTTGCCGTTGAAGGCGCGGATCAGATAGGGGGTCTGGTTTGCGGCGAGCATGGTGCCGAAAATGGAGTAGACCAGAATGTACATGAGGAAAACCCAGACGTACTTGATAGTCATGCTCCACTGCGGGCCGGTGCTGAACAGCAGGATGACGCACAGCCATTCCAGAACGATGCAGATTTCATACGGTCTTGCTTTGCCCCACTTTGTGTTGGTGTTGTCCACGATGTAGCCGGCCATCAGGTCGGTCACAGCGTCGACCAGACGGGCGACCAGCAGCAGAATGCCGACGATCTTCGGGTCGAGACCCAGCGTGTTGGAGCTGTAGAGCAGCAGATAGGCGCTGATGATGACGGTGACGCCGGCCAGTGCGATATCGCGGGTCTTCCATGCAAAGAAGCGTCCCCACGGCATCTTGTCCGGGTTCGGGGTCTTGGCGATTTTTTCCTTAGCCATGTTTCTTCCTCCTGTATTATTCTCGGGTTTTCCCCTTGTTCGAGTCCAGAATAAAGAAGAGGATGCGAAACATAAAGCAAGTTTTTCTTGTTAGATATCAATAATTCATGTTGTTTTGCAAAATACGTGAATTTATTGTATTTACCATTAAATCGTGATATTCTAGGAATGGAAGTAGATCTTTCTGCATTCAGAAATGAGGGGGACGGAATATGGCAATTGCTGCAGAATTGCGAGATATGAATACCGTGTCGGAGCGCGTTCGCCTGTTGGAGGAGCTTCTTGGCTGCGGGGATCAGATCCCCCTCTGGGTTTATGGGGCAGATCTGCATCTAACTCGCACCAATACCGAGCAGCTGGTTCTGAACACGATCTTCGAGCATACCGGCTGCCTGGCATACATGCGGGAGCACTTTGAGAATGAAACCTCCCCGCTGGTTCTCAGCAGCCATCTGGGCCTTATGTGGTGTGCGGCCTGCGGAGAACCCCAGACAGACGACGGCGTGTTTCGACAGTATTACGTGATCGGGCCGGTGGTCAACGCCGATCTGTCCCTGGATACGATCAAAGAGGCCGTGCGGAAATTCAATGTCGATCTGAGCTGGCGCACGGGCTTCATCCAGCTGATGCAGAGCGTTCCCGTTGTTCCCTCCATGCTGTTTTTCCAATATGCCCTGATGCTGCACTACTGTGTGAACGGAGAAAAGCTCCGCCGCAGCGATATCGCCTTTCAGAGGAGTGAGAAGCTGCAAAAGACGACCAGACGGGGGCCCCAAACACACAAGACGGCTACAGACCGTTTTCTGACCTATCGGAACGAGCAGCGGATTCTGGACAATGTTCGCTTCGGCAATCTCGATTACGGCACGGCGCTGGAGCAGGGGCATAAGCTCTCCAACGGGATTCGCGTCTCCACAGGCGATCCCCTGCATCAGGTCATCCTCTCCACCGTGACCTTTACTTCCCTCTGCACACGCGCGGCCATCGAGGGCGGGCTCTCGCCTGACACGGCCTATGCGTTGGGGGACAGCTACATCCAGAGTTTGACCGCCTGTACCAACCTCACAGACGCCCGCGCCATCAACCACGCTATGTATGAGGATTTCATCCAGCGCGTGCACAAGCTGCGGACCAATCCCGACTACTCCAAGCAGGTTCAGAGCTGCGTCGACTATATTGAGCTGCATCTCACGGAGAAGCTCTCCATCAAACGCCTGGCCGACCGGGTCGGATACACGGAGTACTATCTGTCTCACAAGTTCAAGGAGGAGACCGGAAACAGCATTTCCAGCTACATCCGCTATGCCCGGATCGAGCGGGCCAAGAGCCTTCTCACAGCAACGGAGCTGCCGGTAAGCGAGATCGCCGAACAGCTTCAGTTCTGCTCAAGCAGCTATTTTTCGTCGAAGTTTGAGGAGGTCGCGGGCATGCTCCCCAATCAATACCGTAAGGAAAAACAGCGCCTGTAAAAAGCATGATGCAAAATCGCAGCCCCGGCATCTACCGGGGCTGCGATTCTTTCTTATTATGCTATTATGGTCGAACTGTATCCTCACGTCTGCTTTGCAGCAGGCAGCATTTTATACAGGATTTCGGACAACTCCCGCGGGGATTCTTCACAGCCGCCCTCCAGCCACATGCGTAGAACAGTCATAAAGCCGGACTTGGCGTATTCAAAGTAGTAATGCATACGCGCCTCATCCTCCACTCCGTGTGCAAGAAACATAGGTTGAATCTTCTTCTCCCAGAAAAGCCGGTAGCCGTCTTTCAGTGCGGTGTCTCCGTGCCTTTGCAGATAAACGCGGTAAAAGTGGCGGTTTTGACCGATATAAGCGATCAGGGGCTCCAGCGCATCGCTGGAGCTTTCCAGTCGTTCCAGAAAGTTCCCCTGGTCTCCCACCGCGCGAAAGAGCCCTCTTTGAATCTCTTTTTCGGTTTTTTCCATCAGGTCGGGGATATCCCGGTAATGGCGGTAGAAAGTGGAGCGATTGATCCGTGCGGCTTCACAGAGCTGGCCGACCGTAGGCTCCCGGTCCCGCGCCAGAAAGCGGAGAAGTTCCTCATGCACCCGCCGATCCGTCTCCTGATGGAGCTGATTGTTCACAGTATTCATGAAAGCTCCTCCCTCACACGCTTATACTCCCGGATGAAGATCAGCGTTGCGAACAAAGCCGCGCCCATGTCCGCCGCCATATGCGCGGCGGCAAGTCCGGTAAAACCAAACAGAGCGTGCATCAGATAGAGCAGCGGGATCAGCAGCAGGCCCTGACGCAGCAGCGAAACGACGATCGCGCTTGTCGCTCTTTTAGCTGCCTGCAGAAAATTGGTACTGATATAGACCAGCCCCAGGAAGGGCGCGCCGGCCATCACGTAGAGCATATACTGTTCGCCCATAGCGGCAACCGCCGCCTCCTTGAGAAACAGCGAAATGATAAACCGACGGAAGAGGAAGCATAGCGCCATGGTTCCGATCCCAATGCAGCCGGTTAACAGCGCGGTCTTCCGCAGGACTTCTCTCAGCCGGGGGAGATTTCCCGCCCCGTAGCTGTAGGCCATCAGAGGCTGCACCCCCATACAGATCCCCATCTGCACCATGGAGATCAGCATACTCGCCTTGCCCGCAGCGGCCGCCGCTGCGATCGCGTCAGTACCGTGCCGGGAGAGAAGATTATTGGAGAATGTGGAAGCGAAGCCGGAGAGGATCGTGCTGGCCGCGTTGGGAAAACCAAGGGCCATGACGGGGATGATCTCTTTCGGAATCACCAGAGCGCGGTTCGGATCGAGGGAAAGGACGGTGGCGTGGCGTTTTACAAACCACACATAATAGCAGGAGCTGAGAGAATTGCCGATCACGGTCGCTGTTGCGGCGCCGGTCACGCCCCATCCGAAAAGGAGGATGAACAGCGGATCAAGGAGAATATTGGCCACGGTTCCGATCAGGTTGCCGATCATGCTCTCTTTGACGGCGCCCTCCGCGCGGATCAGCATTCCCATGGCGGCGGGGATCAGCATGAGGATCGTACCCCCAGAGAGCACGCGGAGATAGGCGCGGGAGTCGACCCACATATCCGGCTTCGTGCCAAGCAAACGCAGAAGCGGAACCTGAAAAGCAAACAGCAACAGCGTCACTGCGGCCCCCAGCGCGATGGCACTGTAAAAGCAGAGGCTCGCGGTGTTTTTTGCCTTTTCCTTTTCTCCCGCGCCGAAAGCATTGGCAATCACCGTACTGCCGCCCACGCCGATCATGGTAGCCAGAGCCATAATGATGCTGAAGACCGGGCTGATAATGGATACGGAGGCGACCTTGGTGCTGTCTCCCAGCTGCGCGATAAAGAACATATCCGCCAGGTTATAAAAGATCATGATCACGATCGTCAAAAGCGCGGGGACTGCCATGGCGAAGATCGCGCTCCAGACAGACTGCTCCCGGAAAAGCATTTCGTATTTTGGCGATTTCGTGTCCATTTTCTTCCCTCCTTCGGCGTTGGCTCCATTATAAAGGAGGCCCGGGACGTGCGCAAGAAACAATAATGCGATATTTGTTGCAATAATAAATTCAAAAAAGAAATCGAGCTGCTTGGCGGGCTCGTTTTCTGCTATTTGGGGGAATGCGAAATCTTTTTTCATTTTAACAAAACTTAAACATTTCTCCAATAAAACGCAAACAAGCCTCCTGTATTCTCTGACCATCCCAAGCGGGTGACAGCAAAAACACAAATCCACGAATCATGGAGGAATATAAAATGAATACCAACACCAATAATGAGCTTTATATTGTTACCGGCGCCGCGGGCAACCTGGGCAGCGCCATCGTCCGCAACCTGGTCACAAACGGCAAGGCCGTCCGCTCCTTCGTCCTCCGGGGCGAGGAGGCGGCGAAGCACCTGCCTGAGGGCGCAAACATCTATGAGGGCGATGTGACCGACGTCTCCACTCTGGATACGCTCTTCTCCGACATTCCCGAGAACACCGCAGTCTACTGCATCCACTGCGCGGCCATGGTTTCCGTCAGCAATCTGGTGGCGGACAAGATCTGGCATGTGAACGTGGACGGCACACAGAACATCATCGACCAGTGCAAGGCGCATGATGCGCGCCTCATCTTCATAGGCTCCACCGGCGCCATCCCCGAGGAGCCCAAGGGCACCGTCATCCGCGAGGTCGAGCACTTCGACCCCAACGCCGTCATCGGCATCTATGACCAGACCAAGGCGGCCTCCTGCCAACTGGTGCTGGACGCCATCCACAACGGCGAGATCGACGGCTGCCTCATCCTGCCGAGCGGCATCTCCGGCCCTGGCGACTATACTTTCGGCAACGTGGCCGGCGTCATCAAGGAGTACGTGGAGGGCAAGATGCCCGCTGGCGTGGAGGGCACCTTCAACTGCGCCGACAACCGCGACATGGCCGAGACCATCGTCCGAGCCTGTAAAGAGGGCCGCAGCGGCGAGAGCTACATTCTCGGCGGTGATCAGATCGGCATGAAGGAGGTCTTTGACATCCTTTCCGAGCACACAGGCCTGCCAACCATCAAGACCATCCTGCCCGCCGGTATGGGCAAGTTTCTCGGCAGCATGAGCGACATGGCCGAGATGGTCACCCACAAGCCCCAGCGCATGACCAGCTTTGCCGTGTACAATCTGGTGCGCAACAATGAATTTGACTCCTCTAAGGCCATGCGCGAGTTGAGCTACAGCCCCCGCTCCATGGCGCAGAGCATCGCCGAGGAGATCGACTGGATGATCAATGAAGGCGTTGTCACCCTGCCCGCGCCCAAGGTGCCGGATACTCGCAGCTTCGGGGAAAAGCTCGCCGACACGGGAAGTGCCATCGGCCACGGTATTGCCGCCGGAGCCAAAGCCGCCGGACACGGCGTCGCGGCCGGGTACAGGGCCGTCGAGCACGGCATGGCGGATGCAGCCCACACCATGAGCGAAGGCCTGCTGGATCTAGGCCGTCTTCAGATGGGCGAAAGCCTGACCGAGAATGAAAGCGGCATCGTCAACTCCTACGATAACACCGAAAAGCTCAGCAAAAAGTTCCCGGTCGAGCATCCCACCACGATCCTACCCGGCTTGGAGACTGCCATCCAGAACCGCCTGCTCAACGGCTTCGAGAACTGGAACCGGGGCTTTGACGCCTGGAAGGCATGGGGAGACATCCTCTACACCCCTGACTCCATGTACAATGTCCACGGTGTGCGCCTGACTCTGCCGGAGTACCAGCAGGCCATGCATCTGACCCTGCGCAATAGCGACATCCGGATGGGTGCCTTCCGCAACATGATCGTCAATGACAACTGGGTAGCCATTCACTACGATATCAGCACCATCAACCGGGAGACCGGTGAAATCAAGCCCGGCAGCGTGATGGAGTTCGTACAGTTTGAAAACTACGGCGAGGGGCTGGACACCCGCGTGGTGGAGGGCTGGGCCGGTACCAAAGGCAAGGACTATGAAGGCCTGATGCGTCTGCTGACCGAGGAAGAGCGAGAGGAGCAGCAGCAGGCGAGGCTTGAGGTCCTCTCCCGCGAGATCCCGGAGATCGACGTGCTGGCCGTGCGCTACCCGGTCAAGCACCCCACCTCCGTCCGCACGTCTCTGGGCCGCGAGATCCGCCAAGCGATCCTGCTGGACTTTGACTGCTGGAACAAGGGCTATGACCAGTGGGAAGCCTGGGCCAGCCGCACCCTGTCCGAGGACTTCGTTTGCCACACCGATTTTGGTGACGCAACACGTGAGCAGTATCTGGACGCATCCCGCGTCTGGTTCGACGAAAAGCAAAGCAAGCGCCTCTACTTCGATAACCTCCTGGTGCGCGACAACTGGGCGGCCATCCAGTACCACATCGTTTACACCGAAAACGGCGTCAAGGAAGACAAGAGCATGATGCAGTTCTTCCGCTTCACCGAAGAGGGAGACGGCGTGAAGCTCGTCGAATGCTGGAACAAATAACCGGATAAAAGAAACGCTGATCCCCCATAAACAGGATCAGCGTTTCCGGTATCATTGTGACATGTGGCCTCGAAACGGTCTTCTCCGGATCAGAACAGCAGGTTTTCCCGGATGACTCGCTTGAGAATACCAACCAGCTCCCTGGGCGACTTGTCGATATCCATGGTGAGCCAGACTTCCAGCAGGCCGAAGGCGGCGGAGGCCGTCGCCACCGCGTAGAGAAAGTGATCGTCGCTGTCCCCCTGCATCCTTTCCTGCAGCAGCTCGCGCCGATGCGCCAGCTTTCCGTTGACGATCTCCAGACCAAAGCGATTAAGGCTGGACTCGGCATTTTGGGAAAACAGGATCTTGATCTCCGGCTTCCTCTCCAGCAGAAACTGCATGCAGGCCTCGATCCTGTCTTCTTCGCCTCCCCCCGCGCACTGCACGTCCTGATAGATGCCGCTCATCTGTGCGTCGTAGTCATAGGCGATGTCCCGCAGGATCATCGCAGGGGATTCGTAGTGCTTGTAAAAAGTGGCCCGATTGACGCCGGATTCCTCGCAGAGTTCGGAGATCGTTATTTTCGACAGTTTTTCCCGCTCCAGCATCCGAAGCAGGCCTTCCTTCAGCAGCCGTTTCGTCAGCGTTACGCGCATATCTGATTTCATAATAAAGCCCTCACTGAAATCGACAATAAACATAATTTTGTCGATTATCTCGCAATTTTGAAAAATCTGCTCATTGCCAATTTACATGTGTCGATTATAATAGCAATTGACTGTTTCGTCAAGAAATGGAAAGAACGAGAGGAGACCAATATGAAAAAACTGTACGCTTCCTTTAAAAAGTCCAGATGGTTCCCGCTGGTGGTCGGGCTTGTGTCGATCGTCTTCGGTATTCTTCTGCTGCTCACGCCACAGGCGAGAATGGAAAACATCGCCCTGTTCATCGGTCTGGCTGTTGCCCTGTACGGCGTGTTCTCTATCATCGTGGCGCTCATGAACCGGGACAATAAAAAGCTGTTTCTGACAGATTTGCTGTTCGGCATCGTTCTTGTCGTCCTGGCGATTCTCATCTTCGCCAATCTCGCTTTGATCGGCAAATATCTCCCCACGCTCGTCGGTTTTCTCATGATCCTGAGCTCCCTGGCGGAGATCGTACGTTCCTTCAGCCTGAAGAGCAGCGGACTCAAGAGCTGGTGGTTGGGTATCGTTCCGGCCCTCATCGTCCTGATCCTGGGCTTTGTGTTCCTGCTCAAGCCGGGCTTTGTGGGTGCGTCCTTCGGGATCTTTACCGGCATCACCCTGGTCATCAACGGCATTGCTGCCGTCGTCAATTTCTTCCAGCTGAAGAAATAAGGATTGTCGGAGCACAGCGATGAAGAAAAATATCTGGCGCAGGCTCTTTGTTCTCCCTCCTATCCCCACCCTGCTCGTGATGGGCGCAGCGGCGGCATTGATGGTGCTGGCCTTTCAATGGCGGCTGTTCGATCTCCGGGGCGCGGCGATCTACATGTTCGCCACCTATGCGCTGATCGTGGCCTGCACGCTCTATGCCCGGCTGATGGAGCGTTTCCCGCTCCTGAAGCGAATCTTCACACTCCCGCTGCTGCCCTCGCTGCTGATCATCATTTCCGGCGCGGCTTTGCTGATCTACGTTTTTTCGCAGCAATCCTTCGGCGTCATCGCCTGGTTTGCCTATCCGCTTTCCGCTTACGCGCTGATCCTCGCCATCACAAATTACATCCGCATGATGCGCGAGCTGAGCGCCTCGGATCATCAGATCCTGATCGGCGGCTACAAAAGCCAATACCGCGTCAAAAGCAAGGCGCTCAATGGTCTGTTCGCCAGTATCCTGATCCCGTTCTTTCAAGTCGTAGTGATCAGTTTTAGCTACGTAATGACCCAATCGGTCAAGGGCGCTGTAACCGGAAAAGCCGGCCGCATCATTCTCGCTGTCCTTTCCGTGATCGCCATGCTGCTCATGGTCGTTCTCGGTCCGCTGTTCTTCTGGGTGGGCGTGGCCTGTATCCTGTGGTGGAGCGGCCAGGTGGTGCGCGGGATCGCCCTTTGTGCCGTTGGCCTGGTGCTCATCGTGCTCTCCGCTCACATCATCCGGCGCATGAGCGAGCGGCAGCGCGATGCGATCCAACAAGATTTCAGTCGCTGACTACAATTACATGAATGGAGTGTATCGAAATGGAAAAGAAACTGCTGACAAATGAGGAGCGAATCGTCAACAACAGGGCCATTGCCGAGTCCTATTACCACGCCTACGATAAGAAGGCCGTCAAGGATGGCGCGGTCTACGATGTGTGGGTCTATGCGCCGCACGCGGAATACTGGTCTCCGTATTTTGGAAACAGCATGATCGATCTGCAGACCAATCCCATGTCTGTGGAGGATTCCGCGACCATGGAAGCGCTCTCCTACTCGGTAGAGTTTGAAAACTGGGGCCCGGTCGATTTTGAATGCTTCCCCGGCGTGGAAGGCGTAGCCTGGAAAACCCACTTCGGCGGATACCGGAAAAAGGACGGACAGTTCATGGACTTCTTTGCCTACAGCTTTATCCGCACGAACGAGTACGGGGAGATCACCCATTGGGAGACGCACGTGAATTCCGGGTATAATGATTTTCTGGATGTTGCGATCGGCGAGCATGGTCCGTATCAGGACGCGAATCTGTATATGGCTGCCGTCATGAAAAAGCTGAGCTCGGCTGGGATCAACCTGGCTGCGCAGATGCACAGCTCAAGAAAGATTTAACAAAAGGACGAAGGGGACCGACCTGCGTTCCCTTCGGCCTTTTCCATCAGAAATCTGCATATGCTGTTGAAGATAGTTTTTCTTGCGTTTCTCCGCGTTTCCCGCTATGCTTACCTCAGATCATCCATTGGGAGGGGATCTCACATGTTCAAGATCATCGTTGTGGAGGACGACCGGGAGTTAAACCGGGCGGTCTGCTCTTTTCTGAATCAGAACGGCTATGAGGCCCACGGCTGTCTCAGTGCCAATGAAGCTTACGACGCCATGTATGGCGGGAATGTGTTTGACCTGATCATCTCAGACATCATGATGCCCGGGGTGGATGGCTTTGAATTGGCCCGCACCATCCGGGAGATGGATAGGAACATCCCCATCCTGTTCATGACAGCGCGGGATGATTTTGCCGCCAAACAGCGGGGCTTCCGGATGGGCATTGACGATTATCTGGTCAAGCCCATCGATCTGGAAGAGCTGCTGCTGCATGTGGAAGCACTTCTGAGAAGAGCCGGGATCTCCACCAGCCGGAAGCTGGAGATCGGCTCTCTCGTCATGGACGCGGATGAGCGCACCGTGACTGTCGCCGGAGAGGATGTTCCGCTGACCATGCGGGAATTCAATCTGCTGTACAAGCTGCTGAGTTATCCGAAGAAGGCCTTCACCCGCAGCCAGCTGATGGATGAATTCTGGGATGGGGAAACCGGATCCGGCCCTCGCACGGTGGACGTATACATGACCAAGCTGCGGCAGAAGTTTGCCGACTGCGAGGACTTTGAGATCGTGACAGTCCACGGTCTGGGCTATAAGGCGGTGCTGAAATGATGGACGCGAAACGACAGAAGCGCCGCGCCTTCTGGCAGCTGTTCGGGATCTTCTTTCTGCTGATTGCGTTCGTGCTAACCAGCTCCATGTTCCTTTTTCTGAACTTTCTGGAACGGGATACCGGGATCACCTTTACGGCGCAAAACATCGGTCTGGCCGCCCTCGTGACCTTTGGCAATGTGTTTCTTCTCAGCTTCTTCTGTACGCTGGCGGATATGCTTCGGCGTATACACACCGTGGAGCGCCCGGTCAAGCGTATTCTGGAAGGGGCCGAAAAGGTCATGGACGGCGACCTCACGGTGCAGATCGAGCACGTGAAGGGCGCTGAGAATGGCTTCAACGTCATCATCGACTACTTCAACCGCATGATCCGTGAGCTCGGCGGGATCGAGACCCTGCGCACCGATTTCATTTCCAACGTCTCCCACGAGCTGAAAACACCGCTGGCCGTCATCCAGAATTACAGCACGCTCCTTCAGCAGCCGAATCTTTCGGAAGAGTCGCGACTGGACTATGCCCGCACAATAACTGGTGCGGCCCGAAGGCTTACCGACCTCATCACCAATATCCTCAAGCTCAACAAGCTGGAAAACCAGCAGATCTATCCGGCAAAACAGGTCTTTGATCTGGGCGAACAGCTCTGCGAGTGCCTGCTGGCTTTTGAAGATACCTGGGAAAAGAAGGATCTGGAAATCGAGACAGAGATTGAGGACGGCGTCACTGTGGAAAGTGACCCGGAGCTGTTGAGTCTGGTGTGTAACAATCTCTTTTCCAACGCTATCAAATTCACCGAGCCGGGCGGCACCGTGGGGCTGAAGCTGCGCACTGACGGAGATCACGCCGTCATTGAGGTATCCGATACCGGCTGCGGCATCAGCCCGGAGACCGCAGCGCACATATTTGAGAAGTTCTATCAGGGCGATACCTCTCACGCCACCCAGGGCAACGGTCTGGGCCTGGCACTGGTCAAGCGGGTTGTGGATATCGTCGGCGGAGAGATCGGCGTAAGGAGTAAGGTGGGCGCAGGCTCCATCTTCACCGTGCGGCTGAAGAAATGCGTATGAGAAGTTTCCGGGAACTACGCAAAAACGATCGGGTCGTCCACTATCTGGATGACCCGATCTATCGAGCAAAAGTAAACCTCTACGTCGTCACGGCGCTGAATCTTTTGTATGCAGTCATCAAACTGGCTTCCGGCGTCTATTACCACTCCGACTGGCTGGCGGCCTTTGGCCTGTATTTTCTGGTATTGACCGGGCTGCGGCTTTCACTGGCAAGCTACTTTCGAAGGAATACACTGGGCACGGATCTCACGGCGGAGTTCCGCAGGATCCGGTTGACCGGCATTCTTCTGATGCTGATGAATCTGGTGCTGATTGTGATCGTGATCCGGATGATCGTGCATAATGAATCCAACGAATATGCCGGTGTCCTGATCTATGCCATGGCTGCCTATGCTTTCTATGCCATCATCTTTGCTGTCATGAATATTCTCCGCGCCCGCGGCCACGAAAGCCCTGTCTACTATGCGGTCAGGGCTGTCGATCTCACGGCTGCGATGACCGCCATGCTCTCCCTGACGGCCGCTCTGATCGCCCGCTTCGGAGAAAACGGTCCGTTTCGCAGGACGATGCTCGCAATCTGCGGCGCGGCAGTCTGCGTCATTGTCCTCTGGCTGTCCATATCCTTGATCTACAGAGCGTTAAAGCAGCTTCACGACCCAGAGAAAAGGAATCGTTGAGAACTGTTTTCTTTTCAAAGGAATTCTTCCTCCTATGGCGTCCGCTCATTGATTGCATTCTTGCAATACAGGTGCTCAGGTTATAGGAACCAAATAATCTAAACATATATTATACAGGTTGTTCCGATTGGCGTATTCTTTGCTCCGGAACAACCTTTTCCTTTTTTGGAGGAGATCTCAGCATTACGCCGGAACAGCTTCTTTGCTGATTGCCCGGCAGGGGTGGCTTCTGCAGCCAAAACATTTTTAATAAAACTTAAACATAATCTAAAACATTCTCTAATAAACGACTGGTATTCTTCAATCACAACAAACGGAGGGAGTGCAGAACATGACATTCGGAATCCTATCCATGGTGATCCTCGGCATGACCGGCATTCTTTCCGGTTTAAGAATGATCACCGAACAGCAAAAAACATTTATCTGAACAAATCTGATTTGAATAGAATCTACAAGGAGATTGATAATAATGAAAAAAGCAATCGCTGCCGTATCTGCTGTCGCACTTGCGTTAGGAATCACCATGATGTCCGGCGGCTTGGCCATGGCAGAAACTCCAGAGCCAAGCCCCTCCCCTGTGATCGAGAGTGAGATCAAGGAAAACGATTATTTCAGTTGGATCGGCGACGGGATGCGCTGGGTCCGTGAGACTTATACCACCAGCAGGGATGCTGTTGTTGACGGAACAGAATGGCTGGTCGAGAGCACTCGGGAATGGAACGAAACCGTGCAGGATTATCTCGATGAGAGAAAAAGCGCCCCTGAGGTTCGGGAAGCCTGGAATGCCCTGAGGGACGCCGCGGAACATGCCGGTAAAGTCAGCGAGGAGGCTGCCACGGAAGCATATCACACGGTGCGTGACTGGATGCTGAAAAAGGGTGACGCCATCGACCAGCATGTGGCTTCTGCCCTTGACCGGATGGCAAGTGCGGCGGGTGTCAAAGAGGCCGAGATCGCCGAGTGGTACCGTACGGTCGAAAACTTTGTCACTTCCAATGCTGAGGAAGTGTCGGAAGATACAATGGAAGCATGGCAAGTCGTGAAGGAAGCGAATCGTGAAGGCGCCAAACTGGCGAAAGAAGAGATCATGGAAGCATACAAAGAGGTCAGCGATTGGGTCGTATCTTTCGGGACTGAGAGCGCCGATGCGGCGGAAGATGCCCTTGAACGCATCATGGAAGAGTTGGAAGACAGAGACTGATGTCATCACAGAATAAACAAAACAGATAACAGGAAAAGGAGAATAAAACAATGGAAGAAAACAAAGTCAACACGGAGAACACTGAAAACGACAGCAAAGTGAAAGAAGCGGCAAATGAGATCGTTGAGAATCTCAAAGCTGTTGTCAAGGAAGGCAATGTGACCCGCATTCGTATCCGCAAGAATGATACGATCATCCTGAATTTGCCGATGACAGTCGGCGTTGTCGGTACGCTGCTCGGCGTTGCCGCGGCTCCCTGGGCCGTCATTATCGCCACGATCGGTACCATTGGTCTCAGTTGCACGGTGGAAGTCGAGAAAGAAGACGGAACCGTGACTGTGATTCATGGCAAAGAAAACTGAACGACAACTGAAAGGAAAGGCTTTTATATGGAAAATAAAATTGGAATCTGCGCGGCTGTGGCAACTGCATGTGCAGCAGCGATCATGATCTTCCGCAGGAAGAGATAAAATGAGATAAAGGCACACGGGAGGGTTTGTTGAAGAGATCCTCCCGTATTTCTATGCGTCACAATTGACATGTGCTCAAGGCTCTTGATTTGTTTTGATTCGTAAATAGGAATACACGGATTACTCCGGGCGTGAAAAAGGCACCAGTCCAAGCTGGTGCCTTACAATGTTATGTGTGGGAGAATTGGCCTCTTTTGCAATCAATCACTGCGAGTTGGCCATGACAACCAGCAGCACAATGCTCGGAATAACGATAATGATCGTATTGCGGATCATACGGCGCCGCAGTTTCTTCCAGGTCTTTTCATCCATATCGTTTACCATGGGTATCTTTAGAAGGCTGAGAATAACAGTGGAAGAAAGAAAAATAAAGTACACATTCAGAATGAAAAGATAGGCAGCCTGACCCAGCATCGCCAGTCGGCCATTCGCGATCGCATATCCGCATGTGCAGAGCGGCGGCATCAGTGCAGTTGCGATAGCAACTCCGGGAATAATGTTATTCGCCTTGTCTTTACGGGTCTGTCCGATGATCCCGGCTATTCCACCGGCAGTGGCAATCACAACGTCATAGAAAGTCGGATGGGTTCTTGCAAGCAGTTCCGATGTTGCCCCCTTGAGTGGGGACAAAGCAAAATAGAGGGTAGAAGCAATCAGGCTGATCGCGATCTGAATCCCAAACCCCGTCAGATGGTTTCGTACAAGAATCGGATCGTTTGCCGCAGTCCCATAAGCCATGGCCAGTATGCTGCCCATCAGCGGGGAAATCAGCATAGCACCGATAATGGTGGCGGTAGAACCCGTATTGAGTCCAACCGAAGCAATCACCATGGCGCAAATCAGTACGCACATATTGGTGCCGGTGATCTGCCCGCCGCTGATCAAACGGTCCCGAATCTCAGCGTGGCTGGCGCTGTCTGCTTTCAGAGAGAACATCTCTTTCAAAACGGTAATGAATGACTTCTGCATTTTCATCTCTCCCGCTACTGTCTTTGAGGGTAAACGACTACATACTTATATCACAAATCACTGTTTATTGCTATAATAACTTTATCAGAATCATTACACTTGCAGATTCTGTATTTGCTCACTCCATCCATGACCTTCTTCTCGATCAGCGTCCCGTTTAGCGCGGGAGCCCATTTCTGCCGAAAGTTCGTGTTGCCGAAGTACGCGTTGAAGTTTTCCTGCGGCAGAAGTACATAGTCCCGGTCATCTTCTCTGTTGGCAATGTAGTATTTGTAAAGCAGGATACTCGCCGCGATCGGTACGCCTTTCGGTGTCAGTTCGGTCAGGCACTGAACCGTCTCTTCCGGCAAGTCGAAATCCTTGTTCCGCAGTGGGCCCAGTTCCAGCGCGTCAGCCAGGATATCGTCAAAGCGCAGCGCCCACGCGCCTTTGGTATTGGACGCGAAGGCGGGGATCAGCATCTGCCGGATCTTGTTCGTCCATTGCTTACGAAAGCCCATTTTGAGCGTCTGAACCTTGCTGAGCGACTCCTTGCGCACCGCGCCGGGATTGGCCTCCACAAAGGCGATAATGTTCTCCATATGTCGGATCAGCCATCCCTCGCCCTCCGGCGTCACCAGCTCCGGAAACTCGTCCGCATATTCCCCATAGTTCACTCTGAGCCTCGGATCATTCTCTTGATCCGGGGCTTTTTTTGTTTTCTCCCCGGAAAGACTGCACCAGGCCAGCAGCGCACGGCGGGCTGTCTCGATCCGGTCATAGCCGTCGCTGCCGTCCCGGAACAGGTAGCCCCGAGCCAGGATCGTCAGGATACGCTGAAAGCCGGTCAGCTCCAGCAGCATCGGCAAAGTGAAACGTCCGAGATAAGCGGTGTCGCTCTTTTTCTCAGCCTTGTATTCGGGGAACTCCGTATAGGCCCGAAACTCTTCCAGTTCGTTTACCAAAACTTCCACCACGCTTTCTTTTCCTGTTTCTCCGGGGCTCTGCGGTCAATGGCGAGTTCCAGCGCGGTGGCGGGCAGCACTTCCAGAATGAAGCTGCGCTTGCCCAGCGCCTCCGCGCACTTCACCGCCATAGCCAAGGGGATGATCTTATCCGTGTCCCGCCTGTCGATGGGACGTATGACGTTGACACAGTTTCGGATCAGCGTTTCCCGGTAATCCGGGCTGTCCACCGCGCCCTGCATCATTGAGCGCATCTGCTCTGTGTCATCCTGCCGGATGCCCTTGTGTTTCCGGATGGCGGACGTCCGGTACTGCTCATCCAGATCCATGAGGATATCCCCCAGCACACGGTATCCGCCGCAGCGGAAGTCGCAGAGCAAGTCCCGGCACTCCGGTGGCCGGTTGGGAAAGATCTCATACAGCGCCAGCAGCCGATCCTCCTTCGGCGTGAATTGCCAGTCTGAGGTCCGCAAGTTTTCCAGCGCGGCTTGCACGGCGTTGGGAAAAAGGTAATCAAAATCGCTGTACAGCTCGTCCACGGAGATCTCGTTCTCCTGGTCCCGGGAAAAGAGGATGCGCTGAATGTCCCTGCGGTAGTTGCCGGAGGGCGTCATATGCCGATAAGCCTCGCAGCGCCGCTTGGCCTCTTCATAATCCGTAATGATCGATCGCACACGCTCTAGCATACGCGCATCAAGCTTTTCTCTCCATGCCGGGTCAAGGGCAAAGGTGAATAGCTCCGCGCTCTCCGCTTGCGGCACTCTCGGAGCCTTAGTCGCTTTCCCGAGCTGACGGGCATAAAGGGGCGTGCGCTCCAGGTTGGCTGTCACCTTATCCCATTCGATCCCCTCGAAGAAGGCTTTGCATCTCTTGCTCTTGCTGGGCTCATACCAGGCATGCTCGTCCGGCTCCCCAGCGATCTCCTTGTAACGGAGAAAGATGTTCCTTACCTTGGCCCGGTTGCCCAGGTATTCGGACAGATCCGGCTTGATGCCGCTCTTGGCCGAGTCGATCTCCAAGCCGGTCAGGATGGTCAGGACTTCCGTCTCCCGGCGGTACTGTTCCCTCAGTTCTTCGGGCGCGGCTTCATCATAGGCCACGACGCTCCGGCGAAGCGCTGCGTTGGAGATCTGCCCGACGCGGGAGGAAAAGGTGCTTTTCACCGTCTGGAACCGGGCGTACCAGTCATTGGCATCTGCGATCAGCGGCTCGGCGGAGGGAATTTTCAGCAGGGGCAGATTGTCCGCGTTTTCCAGTCCGCCGTCGTAATTGCGGCGGATGCTATGGATGAGAAGCGGCTCGGCGTAAAGGTGCACCAAATCGCCGTCGTAGTCCGCGCCGCCCAACCGATCCGGGACCAGAGAGCGGGAGTCCACCATGGCAACATAGTAGAG
>JAZPZZ010000029.1:0-19516 GCA_045544935.1 Oscillospiraceae bacterium
TTGTTGTCCATCAGCACGATCTGCGCCACCTGGCAGGCCACGTCGCTGCCGGAGGCCACGGCGATGGAGCAGTCGGCCTCCTTGAGCGCGAGCACGTCGTTCACGCCGTCGCCCGTCATGGCGACCGTGTGCCCCTCGGCCTTCATGGCCTGCACGAGCTGGCGCTTCTGCGCCGGGGTCACGCGCCCGAAGACCGTGTATTCCTCCGCGGCCGCGGCGATCTCCTCCTCGGTGCGGAGGTTTCGCGCATCCACAAAGCGCTCCGCGCCAGCGATGCCGGCACGCTTGGCCACTTCTGACACGGCGAGGGGATTGTCGCCCGAGATGACCTTCACGTTCACGCCCTGCTCGGCGAAGTAGCCGAAGGTCTCCGGCGCCTCCTCGCGGATTTTGTTCGAGAGCAGAATCAGCGCGATCGGCAGCAGGTCCGCCGTCGGCTTTTCGTCCTGCAGCGTGCCGTCATACATGCCGAGCAGCAGCACGCGGCAGCCCTGCGCGGAATAGCTTTGAATGAGGTCCTCGTATTTCTCGTCCTGCGCCGCGAGCAGAATGTCCGGCGCGCCGAGGAGATAGGTTTCGTCGGCGTGGAAGCTCACGCCGCCGTATTTCTTCGCCGAGGAGAAGGGGAGCGTCTCGCGCGCCTGCTGGTGCACCTCGCCCGTGAAATAGCGCCGCAGGGCGGCCATCGTGTCGTTGTCGGCCTGCATGGCGTAGACGTAGTCCGCCATCACGAGGCGCACGTCGTCCTCCGTAAAGCGGTCGGCGCATAAAAGGTGCACGTCCTCGACGGTCATCTTGTTCTCCGTCACGGTGCCGGTCTTGTCCACGCAGAGCGTGTCCACGCGCGCGAGCGTCTCGATGCACTCGAGCTCGTGCACCAGCGTCTTGCGCTGGGCCAGACGAATCACGCCCGCCACGAGCGCGAGACTCGTGAGCAGATACAGCCCCTCCGGAATCATGCCGATGATGGAGCCGACCGTGCTCGTTACGCTCACGGCCACCTCGCGGTCGAGCCAGAGATATTCCTTGATGAACATGATCGCGCCGAGCGGAATCACGAGAAAGCCGATCCACTTGACGAGGTTTTGCAGCGCGCGCATCATCTCGCTCTGCTGCGGGGGCTTGGCAGCCTTCGCCTCGAGCGTCAGGCGCGAGACGTAGCTGTCCGCGCCGACCTGTGTCAGCCGCGCGCGGCACTGTCCGCTCACGACGAAGCTGCCCGAGAGCAGCGCATCGCCCGGCGACTTGCGAATCTCGTCCGATTCGCCCGTGATCAGCGCCTCGTTCACGGCGCACTCGCCCGCGACGACCACGGCGTCGGCGTAGATCTGGTTGCCCGCTTTGAGCACGACGATCTCGTCGCGCACCACGTCCTTGGTCGGGAGCGTCTGCTCTGATCCGTCGCGCACGGCCACGGCCTTCGGCGCCGCGAGCACGGAGAGCTTCTCCAGCGTCTTTTTCGATCGCAGCTCCTGCACAATGCCGATCACGGTGTTTATGATCACGACGCCCATGAACGTGAGGTTTAAAAGCAGCCGCGGCTGAAAGATGCCCACGGCGATGATGCACAGCGCCAGCAGGAAAAAGAGAATGTTGAAGTAGGTGAACACGTTCGAGAGGATGATCTCCTTCGTGCTCTTGCCCGCGCCCTCCACGGGCGCGTTGTCCCAGCCGGCCTCCGTCCGCTCGCGGACCTCCGCGGTCGTCAGACCCTTTTCCGGGTCGGTGATCAAAACCGGCACGTCCCGCCGCGGCGGACGGTCCGGCTCCTTCGATTTCGGTGTTTGCAGCTTGCGCAGCAGGTTATCCAATGGTTACGCCTCCAGCGATCCATCGAGACCCGCTTCGCTGGGCTCTCGATGGAAATACTCGCTCTGATCGCGCGGGGCGATGCCCCGCTTGGTCGGAGCGAGGGGCGCGCGTCACGCGCGCCCTTGAGAGATTTTCCGACGCACATGTCGCCGGAAAATCGAATTTGATTTGTTTTCGCGGCAAAGCCGCGAACTCTGCGAGGCTTTGTCTTTCGTTTATTGTATCAGATTATTTACTCCCATATGACAAGAAAGTGTGAACTTTTAGTCTAATGTGCTCACGGCCGTCGCGCCGAGAATCAGCACCGCGCCGATCCACTCGGCGGCGGAGATCGGCTCGTGCAGAAACAGCGCCGAGACCAGCACCGCCACCACGGGGTCCACGTAGCTGCCGAGCGCCGCGGTCTGCGCGCGCAGACCGGGAATCGCGGAAAAGTACATCGTGTAGGTCAGCGCCGTGAAGATGAGACCCGCCGCGAGCAGCCAGAGGAGCGTGCTGCCGGAAACGTCCAGCGAGCCGACGCGCTCGGTCAGCAGCACGTAGGGGATGAGCACGACGCCCGCCGTGAGCAGCTGCAGGATCGTTCTGGAAAGCCCGTCCGTGCGCGTGAGCTTCTTGTTCGTCAGTACGATCGAGGCGTAGAGCACCGCCGCGGCGAGGCCGAAGAGCACGCCGCGCACGTCCTTTACGCCGCCGCCGCGCCCGATCCCAGATACGAGCGCCATGCCGACGAGCGCCACCGCCACGCAGATTGCTTTCTTCACCGTGATGCGCTCGTGAAACAAAATGGGGGAGACGAGCACCACGAGCATCGGCGCCATGTAGTAGCACAGCGTCGCGACGGCGACGGAGGTGTAGCGGTAGGCCTCGAAGAGCAAAATCCAGTTGAAGCCCAGCAGCGCGCCCGAGAGCAGCAGCCACGGACCTTCGCTGCCCAGCGCGCGCAGCGAGAGCTTCCCGCCGCGCAGGCGGAAATACAAGTACGTCGCCGCCCCGCCGATGAGCCCGCGCGCCATCGCGATCACGCTCGAGGGCAGGGGGATGAATCGCCGCACCAGCCCGATGCCGCCGAAGATGGCCATCGAGCCGAGCAGGAGGAGCAGGGATTTGAAATCGTCTTTCGGTTGCTGCATGGCTTCTCCTTAATACGCCAGCGTCTGATACAGCCAGGATATGACCGGCATCGTCGCCAGACACAGCACGCTCGTCATGATGTTCACGGCGCTGGCAAACTGCGCCTCGCCCTCGGTGCGGTACATCTGCGCAAACTGCGTCACCATCACGGCCGCTGGAGCGCCCGCCGTGAGCGCCACGACCGTGATGATCTCCCGCGCCTGCGGATGCAGGTGAAACACCCCGCAGAAGCACAGCACGAGCACCGCCGCCGCAGGATAGACGACCAGCCGCCCGAACGTAATCATCCAGACGCGCGAGGACGTGAACACCGCCTTCAGATCGGCGTTTCCGAGAATCATGCCGATCGTGAACATGTAAACCGGCCCCATCATGTCCCCGAGCGTCGAGACCGTGCTCCCGATCAGCCCCGGCAGCCGCCAGTGGAGCAAAAACATAACGAGCCCCGCGATGTTCGCGAGCATGACCACGTTTTTATAGAGCATCGAGAGGGAAAACTTCTTCTGCCCGCTCAAAACCGCCATGCCGTGCGTGAACATGAGCACGTTCATCACGAAAAAGCTCGCGCTGCAGTAGATGACCCACTCGCCGCCCATCGCCGCCGCCACGAGCGGCAGCATGAAGTTGCCCGCGTTCGGGTATTCCAGACTCGTGTATTCCACCACGTTCAAGTGCAGGGGGCGCCGGAGCGCCGCCGTCAGCAGCGCGAAGACGAGCACCACAATGAGGCTCGCCGCAAAGCTCACGCCCATGCCCACGAGCTTTTCCATCGAGAATTCATATTGATAGGCGTCCAGCATCGCGCACGGCACGAGAAAGTAGAGCGCAAAGGTGCTCAGCGCCTTCGAGTCCTGAAAGGTCAGCACCTTCAGCCGCACCGCGAGAAAGCCGAGCGCGATATAGATCGCGAGCCCCGCGATCTTCTGCGCCAGAATCACCGTCAGTTCCACAGCAAAATCCCCCAATATTTAGCAAACTAAAGAGTATATTACCGCCGAAACGTGCGGAATGCAAGCACAATTCGGAATACACTGCCGTACCTTTGTAGGGGCCGACGCCCTCGGCGGCCCTTGCAGGGCAAGCTGAACGAACGACCGTTTTCGGCGAATTCGCTGGATTTTCCGGTTTGCCGTAGGGCGGGCCGCTTGCGCCCGCCGCTTGCCAACCGAATCCATCGCCGGACTCCTGCGCATACGCACCAAGCTCCGGATTTGTTGTAGGGGAGGGGCTTGCCCCTCCCAGCGTTCCGGTATGAAAACTGCAAGAAAGGAAAGGCGAATCCGCAGTGTTCAAATTCTGCGAATTCGCCTTTTATTTCCGCTCGATTCAGATACTTCTGCGCGGGAGGGGCAAGCCCCTCCCCTACGTTCAGAAAGGAATGTATTTATTCCTCCACCGCAGTTGCAACGCCGTTGTGCAGGAAAAACAGCAGCCGTTCTTTCACCGGCTGTCCGGTGATTCTTGCCATCGCCTCGCCGTAGGCGCGCAGCTGCGCGGCGTAGTATTCCGTCCGCTCCGCCACGGCGTCGGGCCCGATGCGGTCGGTCTTGTAGTCGAGGATGACGATGCCGTCTTCCTCCTCCCACCAGCAGTCCACCACGCCCTGCAGCAGCACCTCGTCCGTGACCGTGCCGCCGAAAAGGCGATTGGCAGGGAAGAGCAGCGAGAAGCGAAACTCCCGCCGCACCGTGCCGGCCTTTTCTGCCTCGCGCAGGCGATGCCCAAGCGCGGAGGACATGAGATTTCGCACCGCGTCCACCTTCACGGCGCGCGCGTCGCGCTCGGAGAGATAGCCCGCGCGCACGAGAGACGCGATCTGCGCCTTCACGGCCTCGTCCGTCTCCGCGTCGGTGAAGCGGAGATACTGCAGCACGCGGTGCGTCGCCGTGCCGCGCTCCGTCGCCGTGAGCGGCTTTTCCTCCTCGCGGAAGTCCGGCATGCGGAAGGTGCGCCGCCGCGCGAGAAGAAGGGAAGCGCCGTCCTCCTCGGGATTCAGGAACCCCGCGCGCTTTAATTCCGTCGCCGTCACCTTCGAGGGCAGGGCGGCGGCCGCCGCGTGCGGATCGGTGAAGGTCAGCGCGTCGCGGAGCGCCGCGAGTGCCGCCGGATCGGCGTCATGCGGCTGGCACATTGCGTCGGCGCGCTCTGCGGCCTCCGCCTCTGCCTCCGGCTCGACGATCTGGATGCTAAACACGTCCTCGCCGCCGGGCAGGAGCGCCGCCTGCAGCAGCCAGTGCAGCGGACTTGCCGCCGCCTGCAGCACCTCCGGCGCGAGCGGCGCCTCGGCGTCGAGCGCGAGCTTCTGCTTCGTGCCCTCCGCGTCCGCGAGTGTGCCGGTGAGAATCAGCCGGTCCTTCGCGCGCGTCATCGCCACGTATAACAGGCGCATTTCCTCCGAGAGCGTCTCGCGGTCGAGCGTCTGTGCGATCGCGCTGCGCGCAAAGGTCGGGTAGGAAATGCCGCGCGCGAGATCATACCGTTTCGGCCCGAGGCCGAGCTTCGGGTGCACGAGCACGGCGGCCGTGCTGTCGGATTTGTTGAACCGCCGGTTTAGATCGCACAGGAACACCACCGGGAACTCCAGCCCCTTCGAGCGGTGGATGCTCATGATCTTCACGCTCTGCTGCGCCGGCGCGGCGGAGCCAGGCTCGCGGCCCTGCGCCTCCTGCTGGTCCAGCCACTGCGTGAAGCGGTGCAGCCCCTGATACCCCGTCCGCTCGAACGACTCCGAGAGCGCGAGCAGGCGGTTTAAGCGCGCGCGGCGCTGATCGCCGTCCGGCATGGCCGAGCAGAGCGCCATCAGATCGCGGTCGTCATAGATCTGCCAGAGCAGCGCCGTGAGCGCGCTGTCCGGCGCGAGACGGCGATATCGGGCGATCGTCTCCACGGCGTCCTTTGCAGCATTGTCGGTTTCGGCGCGGCGGCAGAGCGCGGTGTAAAAATCATGCGTCCGGTCGCTCTCGCGCACGGCGGCGAGCGCGTCGGCGTCAAAGCCGAAGAGAGGAGAGGTCAGCGCCGCCAAAAGCGGCACGTCCTGATGGGGATTGTCGATCACGGCGAGCAGCGATCTCACCATCGAAATCTCCAGACTCTCGAAAAATCCGCCGCCCTGCTCCGACTGCACGGGGATGCCCCGCGCTGTGAGCGCCTCGCGGTAGACGGGGCCGACGCTGTTGGCGCTGCGCAGGAGGATGACCATATCGCCCCACGGCACGCCCCGGTTGTTCAGCTCCAGCATCCGCTCGGCGACATAGGCCGCCTCCAGCGCGGTCTTTTCTGGCCCCGGCCCCTCGGCGGGACCCGGCAGCTGCACAAGGCAGAGCTCCGCCTTCTCGCCGCCCTTCATTTCGTCGAGGCCGCATTTGAGCGCGGCGTCGTCGTCATAGTCCAGCTCGCCGAGCGCGCGGGACATGATGCTGCGAAACACGTGGTTGCAGGCGTCGAGCACCGCGCCGCGCGAGCGGAAGTTCTCCTGCAGCAGGATGCGCCGGCTCTCGTCGCCCTCTGCCTGCTCAGCGGGGGTGAACGCGTCGTATTTTGAGAGAAACAGCCCCGGGTCCGCGAGTCGGAAGCGGTAGATCGACTGCTTCACGTCGCCGACGAAGAAGAGGTTTTTTTCCTCCCGGCTCACGGCGCGGAAGATGAGATCCTGCACCTCGCTCACGTCCTGATATTCGTCCACCAAAATCTCCCGAAATCGCTCCGAAACGGTCTTTGCAAGGGCGCTCGGCGTGCCGTCCTCGTTGGTCAGCAGGCGCGCCGCCATGTGCTCGAGATCGGCGTAGTCCACGAGATCGCGCCGCTTCTTCTCGGCGGCGTACGCGTCGGAAAAGCGCAGCGTCAGCCGCAGCAGCCGCACCATCGCGGGCGCGGCGTCGGCAAGATCGGAGAGCATCTTCTCCGAGCCCTGCGAGAATTGCTTTTGCAGCTTTTCCACGGCCTTTTTGCACTTCGTGCGCGTATTCTGCGCGCGGTCCTTCGCCTCCGGCTCCGGCGCGTTTCGCACCGTGCCGAGCCGCGGGAAGGTCACCGCCGCGAGCGCCTCCGCCGCCGCGTCCCAGCCGCGGTCCATCGCGCGGCGTGCCGCGCGGAAGGTCTCGCCCGTCTCGTCGATGCTCTCGCCGTAGGCCTTCTCCAGCCAGTCATAGGCCTTCACGTCCGCGCGCAGCCGGTCGAGCGCGGCGCACCAGTAGTCCGCCGTCCGCTTCGCCGCTTCGAGCAGCGCCGTGCCCCACGGCGTCTCGGCGATGTCGGCCACGCCGGTCAGGTCCAAAAGCGCGATCTGCCGCGCCGCCCACTGCTCGGGCCTCGCGTGGCTCTGCATCTTCTCATAGAGCTGCAAAATGAGCTCGGCGAGACGCCGGTCGTCCCGTCCGGCGCCGACGCTGTCGGCGAGTGCGCGGAGGGCGTCGTCCGTCTCAATGTCCGCGTAGGCCGCCTCGAGCACCTTCTCGAGCGTCGCGGCCTTGAGCGCGGTCGTCTGGTTCTCGTCCGCAATCTGAAAGTCCGGGCTCAGCGCCGCGGCGGCGCAGTGCTCGCGCAGCAGGCTGCCGCAGAAGGAGTGAATGGTGCCGATCTGCGCGCGGGCGCAGAGGGCGGTCTGCCGCCGCAGCTCCGGGTGCGCCGCGGTCTCGGCGGCAATGCCGGAGAGGATGCGGCTTCGCAGTTCCCCCGCCGCCGCCTTCGTGAAGGTGATCACGAGGAAGCGGTCAATGTCCACGGGGTGATCTCTGTCCGTCAGATAGGCCATGAGGCGCTCGGTGAGCACGCGGGTTTTGCCGCTGCCCGCCGCGGCGGACACGAGCACGGTGCTGTGCCGGCTGTCAATGGCGCACTGCTGCGCCGGGGTAAAGTGCATGTCAGCCATCGAGCTCGCCTCCTTCCTCCTGTTTGAGCTTTGCCCAGACCTCGTCGGGCTTCAGCGGTGTGAGCACGCGCGCGGTATCGCCCCGCTCGCCGGGGGAGAAGTGGCAGACGTGCGTGTAGTCGCAAAACTGGCAGGCGTGGTCCGTCGGCGAGCGCCAGATCGGCTGCGCCGGAATCTCGCCCTCGCGCAGCGCCTTCGTGAGCGCGAGAAGCGTCTCCTCCATGTGCCGCGCGAGCCTCCCGAGGTCCTCCGCCTTTGCGAGATCGACGCCCTTGCCAGAGACCGTGCCGGACCGCCGCAGCGTCACGTATTGCTTTTTCTCCTCCTCGTCCATCGCGTCGAGCACGCCGTCGCCGTCGAGCACGAGTCCGGAGCGCCGCAGCTCCGAGAGGCGCTTTTTCTGAATCTCGCCCTCGTCGGCGTCGCCGTCGAAGGAGAGGATCGCGTCCCGCGCCGGATGATAGAGCACGCCCGCGGGGACGATCTCCATGTGATAGCGCTTCTCGCCGTTTTTCCCGAGCGCGAAGAGATAGAGCAGCATCTGCAGGCCCAATCCGTAATAGACGTCCGAGAGGGAGAAGGCCTTGCGTCCGGTTTTGTAGTCCACCACGCGCAGATAGAGCTTTCCCTCGTGCTCCCAGCCGTCCACGCGGTCGGCGATGCCGGTGAGTGTGAGCGTCGTCTCCCCGTCCGAGAGCCGCACCGGCGGCAGCGCCTCGGGGTCTGCGAAGTTCAGCTCAAAATCGAGCGGCTCAAACTTCGATGCGCGCAGCTCTCCCGCCATGTCCAGCACGATCTGCCGCGCCGAGGCGGTCAGCCGCCGGAAGAGATAGGAAAAGCGCGCCGAGCGGTCGGCGAGACCGCCGAGCTCGGTTTCAATGTATCGCTCCACGGCCTCGTCCGTGAGCGTGAGGAGCGTCTCATCATCTATGGCCTTGAAGCCGCCGCGCCGCATCGCTTCGCCCGCCACCTGCTCCAAAATCGCGTGGATGAAGGTGCCGATCTCCGGTGCGGCAAAGGTCTCCTGCCGCCGCGGCTTGGCCTTGAGGCCGTATTCGAGGAAGAACGCGTAAGGGCAGGCGGCGTATCGCTCTGTGCGCGAGGCGGAAAGCCGCGTCTGCTGCCCGAAGAGCGCGGTCGCCCGCTCCGGCGAGAGCGAGGAGCGCAGCAGGGCGGCGCGGTTCCGAAACTGCGCGAGCTTCTCCGGCGCCTTTTCGGCGTACCATGCGTATGCCGCCAAAGATTCCTTGTCCTCCGCGCCGCGCAGGGCCCGCGCCGCGAGCTCGAGCGCCGGCGCCGCCGCGCCTGTTTTGCAGCGGAGCGGCTCGGCCTTCTGCGCCGTGAGAGAGAAGAGCTGCTTTGCGCGCGTCACGAAGAAGGCCTCGCTCAGCGGCTGGCCCTCCGCGCCCACGAGCGAGCGCACCATCGTGAGACTCTCGTCCGGCAGGGAGAGGGCGCTCGCGGCCAGCGCGTATTCGCGCCAGAGGTCCTCCTCGCGCCCGCCGCCGATGTCCACGTTGTGGGCCAGCAGCTCCTGCCGTTCCTCCACGGAGAACACGCCCGGCGCGTCTCCCGCGCGGGGAATCCGGTCGTCCGTGCAGCCGAGGAAGATGAGGTGCTTCACGCCGCGGCGGCGCATGCGGTCGAGCTCGCCCGCCGTCACGCGGTCGAGAGAAACGGGGATCGTCCCCACGTCGTACTTCGAGAGCATCAGGAGAAACAGCCGCGAAAAGCCCTCCGCGTCCATCTCCGTCTCGCCGAGAATCGCGGCAAACTGCTCGAGCGCGCCGATGAGAATCTCCCAGATCTGTTCATATTCCGCGGCGAGCGCCTCGCGCCCGTCCGATCGCATCTGCTCGGAGAGTGTTTCGAGCCGGTCGGCGAGGCCGAGCGCGTCGAAGAATCTCGCGAGCGCCATGGCCTGACCGCGCGCGGTCGTGGCTTCTTTGGATGCAAATTCGAGCGTGCGCAGCGGCCGCGCCGCCTCGCGGCGGAGCGTGTCGATGCGCGCGAGCAGGGCGCGGCTCTCGTCCGTCTCGTCCTGTCCGTAGCCCATCGGGTGCTGTGTCCAGGGGTCCGGGCGCGTCCACATCGTGCCGCGCACGGACCAGAGCAGCGCGTAATTTTCGAGCGCGTCCGCGTCCTCGGGCGTGAGCGCCGTGAGGCCCGTGCGGAGGGCTGCGATCACGTCCTCGCTGTCCCAGCCGCCGAAGATCACGTCGTAGGCCGCGCGAATGAGCGCGCCGAGCGGCTTTTGCAGCAGGTCCGTTCGCTGCGTACAGTAGAGCGGCACGCCGTAGTGCGCCATCGCGCGCTCCAGCGCGCCCTGATAGCTCTCAAAGCCCCGCGCCGCGATGGCCACGTCCCGCCAGCGGCAGCCGCCGCGCACGAGCGCGAGCGCCCTTGCCGCGGCGAGCTCGCATTCGGTCTCAATTCCGTCCGCCTCATACAGCGAGAGCGCGTGGTGTTCGTCCGCGAAGGTCTCGCCGGTGTAGGTAAACAGATGCTCGTTTAGGATGCGCAGCGCGGCGTCCCGTTTGTCCGCCGCCTGCGGAAGCTCGCGCACGGTGCGCCTGAGGTTCAGCCCCTCCGCGTCCGCAATCAGCAGGTGCGCCGTCCGCCGCGGCGCGGCGTAGAGCTCGCTGCCCGCGCCGAGCGTGTCCAGCGTGAGACAGACGGTCACCTCCGCGCCCTTTTTCAGCAGCGCGTGAATCACGCTCTGCTCCTGCGTGGTGAAGTCCGTAAATCCGTCGATGAAGATGTTTGCGCGGTCTAAGCTGCTCGCCGGAATCTGCCGCGCGAGCACGGTCAAACGGTCGGTCGGGTCGGCGGAGCCGTTCGCCGCCACGGCGTCGTAGGCCGAGAGAATGAGCGAGAGGTCCGAGAGCTTCTGCCCCAGATAGCCGCCGCAGTCGATCGCCGCCTCGGCGAGCATCTCGGAGGATACGCAGGCGAGCTTCACTTCGTCCACGGCCGCAAGCAGCGCCTGCTGCAGCTGCGCGCTCCGGCCACCGCCGGAGAACACCTGCAGCCGCGGCGCGATCTGGCTCATCGCCCGCGCCATGCACAGGAGTCTGCCGCCCTTGTCGAGCATCGGCAGGGCGGAGGAGCCGCCCACCTCGTCGGCCACCTTGCGCGCGAGACCCGTGAAGCTCAAAACCTCGGCGTATAAGGGCGCGGCGTCCCCGCAGACTGCGCCGAGCTCGCGCTCGGCCTCGTGGCTGTATTGCTCCGGCACGATCAGTATCTGCCCGGGCCGCTTCGCGGCCACGCCCTCGCGGATGCTGCGCATCAGCGCCGCCGTCTTGCCCGACCCCGGCGCGCCGAAGAGAATCTGGAGCATGGAGATCCCTCCCGTATAATTCATTATCTATATCTATATTGTATCATATCAGAGATCAAGGTGCAATTTTTGGACAGCAAAAGGGCGCGTCCATCGACGCGCCCACGCAGATTTGTATGTCACGGTATCCGTGCGCTGTTTTCTATCGCGAATGTTCCGTAGTCGATCGGGTGTGCCCAAAACCAGTCCAGCAGGGCGACGACGGACTCGAAATCATCGTTCCACGAGCCGCTGATCTGATACCAGCCGTGCTCCGTCTGGAACGTGAGCGTTTTCTCAATCCCCTCATGTCCCTCGGCGACGATGGACACACCGTCCCGTTCCGTCACGGTCACGGTTGGCTCGATCACATTGCCGTCCTCGTCCAGCTCGATCAAAATGCAGTCCTGGATGATTTCCACCGGCTCCGGGCCGGAGCGCACCCTGAGGTCGCTGTAGTGTTCCAGCCCCTGCTCGTCCCGTCGCATCCATAAGAGCTCTGCATACTGCAGCGAGCCGTCCTCATTGTACTTCGCCCAAAACGAGACCTCCGGGTGATCCGTGATCACCGGGATTGCGCCCGCTGCCTCCAGCGCCGCGCGCTGATCGGAGAAGTCGCGCGTCTCCAGCCCGTCATCCGGGAGAATCGCTTCGGACTGCGCGCTTTGCACGCCGTCCGCCGCCTCGCAGAAGCGGAAATAATCCGCCGCCGCCATGTCGGCGCTCCACTGCTGCGGATTATGCGGCGCTGCCTCCGGCGTGCGCAGGACGAACACCGCGAGCGCCGCCAGCGCAAGACAGGCCGCCGCGGCCGCCCATTTCAGCGCCGTGCGCGGCTTTTTCCGCACGGGTGCGTCCGCCGCCTCGATGAACGCGGGGTCGATCCCATCCAGCTTGTCCAAAAGTTCCTTTCCTCTCACAGAACGTAACCCTCCTTTTCCAGATGCGCCTTCAGCTGCGCGCGCAGGCGGTGCAGCGCGGTCTTCACGCTGCCCTCTGTCCGGCCGAACCGCCTTGCGAGCATCGCGACGGAGTCCAGATACCAGTACCGCCGGACAAAGAGATTGCGCTTTTCCGCGTCCAGCCCGGCGAGAAAGCCGTTGATCGCCTCGTGCAGAGCCATCTCATCCAGCCGGCACTCCAGATCGTCCGGCGAGGGGAGGCACTGCTCCAGCTCCGCGCTGAGCTCCACAAGGTATGCGCCGCGCTTGAGCCGCGCGCGGTCGCGGCAGCGGTTTAGAGAGAGGTTCCGCGCAATCCGCGCCAGAAACGCGTAGAGATACGTCCGCGGCTCGTGCGGGGGAATGGAATTCCACGCCTCGAGATACACGTCGTTTTCGCACTCCTCGGCGGTCTCGCGGTCCTGCGTGATGCCGAAGGACAGCGCGCGCAGCCGCGCGCCGTAACGCTCCCTGGTCAGGGCGATCGCCCTCTCGTCGCGCTTAAGATAGCGCTCCACAATGCCGCTGTCATCCATGCCGGACACCCCCTTTCACCCAAATAAGCACTGTTTTGTGCGGGAAGGTTACACACAGAATACCACAAAATCGGCGCAAAGACACGAAAACCGCGCTTTTCCTTTTGCGCGAGGTGTGATACAATAGCACAAATCACCATTTCACGGGAGGGAACGCAGATATGAAGACCTTAACGCTCGGCAAAACCGGCCTCGTCGTCACCAAGACCGCCATGGGCTGTCTGCCGGTGCAGCGCTGCTCGATGGAGGACGCCGTGAAGCTCCTCCGCGCGGCCTTCGACGGCGGCATCCGCTATTTTGACACCGCCAACGCCTATACCGACAGCGAGGAGAAGATCGGCCTCGCGCTCTCGGACGTGCGCGACCGGATCGTGATCTCCACCAAGAGCGCCGCGCGCGACAAGGCGGGCGTCCTTGCGCACATTGAAAACAGCCTCAAAATGATGAAGACCGACCACATCGACCTATTCCAGTTCCATCAGGTGCCGGAGGTGCCCGATCCGAACGACCCCGACGGGGCCTATGCCGGCGCGCTCGAGGCCAAGGCGCGCGGCTGGATCGACCACATCGGCGTCACGACGCACCGCGTCGCCGTGGCGGAGCAGTGCATTGCCTCCGGCCTCTTCGAGACGCTGCAGTTCCCCTTCAGCTACATCTCCGCCGAGCGCGATCTCGCGCTGGCCGAGAAGTGCAGGGAGGCCGACATGGGCTATATCGCCATGAAGGGCCTCGCCGGCGGCATGCTCACGAACGCCCGCGCCTGCCACGCCTTCATGAACTGCTATGACAACGTCGTCCCCATCTGGGGCATCCAGACGATGGAGGAGCTGAACGAGTGGCTGCAGATGGCCGAAGAGGACCCGCACATGGACGCCGAGCTCGACGCCTTCATCCAGAAGGAACGCAAAGAACTCTCCGGCTCGTTCTGCCGCAGCTGCGGCTACTGCATGCCCTGCCCGATGGGCATCGAGATCCGCCAGTGCGCGCGCATGAACATGCTCCTGCGCCGCTCGCCGTGGCAGCCGTATATGACGCCGGAGTGGCAGGCCAAGATGGAGAAGATCAACGACTGCATCGGCTGCCGCAGCTGCGCCAGCAAATGCCCCTACGAGCTCGACACGCCGAATCTCTTAAAGTACATGCTGAAAGACTATCGGGAGTTCTATGAGAGCCACAAGCATCTTCTTTAATATGACAATTGCCCCGGATTCCAACAAGGAATCCGGGGCAATGTTTTTTTGATTATTTCTCCGCCGCGCGGAGGATCTTGGCAATCTCGGCCACGTTCTGCAGCACGTAGTCGGGCTTAACGTCGCTGGCGGCAATGTCCTGCTCGCTGCTCTCGCCGGAGAGGACGCACACGGACACGCTGCCCGCGTTTTTCGCCACGGCGATGTCGGTGTAGAGCCGGTCGCCCACGGCGCAGATGTTCTCGTTCGGCACGCCGGTCATCTTAGACACGACGTCGATCATATTGCGGTTGGGCTTGCCGATGTATTCGGGCTTCACGCCGGAGGCGGCGGTCAGCAGCGCGCAGATGCTGCCGCAGTCGGGGAGCACCTCGTCGGCCGGCATCGGGCAGACCCAGTCGGGGTTCGCGGCGATGAACTTCGCGCCGCGGCGCAGGAAGTGGCAGGCGAGATCGAGCTTTTCATAGACGAGCTCGGTGTCGAAGCCCTGCACGACGACGTCGACGGTGTCCACGTCCGTGTGGCCGTTTTCATCGTTCACGAGGTCGATCCCGTAGCTCTGCAGCTCGCGGTAAAACGCCTTCGTGCCGGCGAGATAGACCTTCGCGCCGGGGTAGTTCTGGTTCAGGAACTCGCCCGTGGCCATGCCGGAGGTGAACACGTTCTCCGCCTCGCACGGGAAGCCCAGCTTGCGCAGACGGGTGATGTAATCGACGCCCGCGCGGGAGGAGTTGTTCGTCAGGTAAATGTAATTGCGTCCGGTCTCGGAGATGGAGTGGATGAAGTCCACCGCGCCGTCAAACACGTCGTCGCCCAGATAGAGCGTGCCGTCCATGTCGAGCAGAAACAGGCGGGTGTTGATGAGTCTTTCGTAGTCCATGGGGGATTCCTCCTCTATTAGATTAGATTCCAGCCTAATCAGTATAAACGAAAAATGTCGATGACACAAGTCTTAAATCTCTTTGTACATGGCGGCGGCCTCGTCCTTTTTCGCGTTTTCCTCCACCGCCGCGACCTGCACCTTCAGCGTCCGTTGGCCGAAGGCGATCTCGATCACGTCGCCGACCTTCACGTCGTAGCTCGCCTTGGCGGACCGTCCGTTCACGGTCACGCGTCCGCCGTCACAGGCCTCGTTCGCGACAGTCCGCCGCTTAATCAGCCGCGAGATCTTCAAATATTTATCCAGCCGCATATTTCTTTCTCCTTTCTCATTCAAACAGCGCGTCCTTGAACAGCAGCGCACAGACGCGCTCCAGATCCTCCAGCACCTGCTGCTCCGGGATGCGCTCGTTGTATAAGCTCTCAGTGAACACCTCGATGATCCCGCTGGCATAAAAGCTCGCCAGCAGGTTTTTCGACACGGCGAGCCGCCGTCCGGACTGCTGCTCCAGCTTTGTCAGCTCCTCGATGAGCGGCGCTTTCACATTGTCCTTCATCATGTCGCGCAGCTTCCATGCCGACGGGCTCGAGATGTTCTTCTCCCAGATGAACCGGTTGTCCCGCAGATAGACGAACAGCTCCTTCACCACGCGCAGGCGAAACGAGAGAAAATCGTCCCCCGGCGCGGCGGAGGCCGCCTCGATCTGCTCCTTTCGCAGCGTGATGTAATACTGGAAGAAGGCGTATTTGTCCTCAAAATGCGCGTAAAAGGTGTTCCGCCCGACCTCCGCGCGCCGACAGAGCTCATGCACGGTGAGCTCGTCGAAGGATTTCTCCTTCATCAGCGCTTCGAACGCGCGGAGCAGCGCAGCATAGGTTTTCTTTCGCTTCAGGTCCAGATGTTCGTGCATGGTTCGCCCCTCCCGCGTGCGACACACATCGCCTTCTCTGTCTGATACAAGCCATTTTGCACAAAACTGTATGAACAAATCCGCGGATTTGTACCGTATAGAACATTTTACCATTTATGAACCTTGAAATCCAGTTTTTTGTTTCCTAAATTGGAAGCAGAGCAAAAAACCGAAAAAAGGAGGAGAGGACACCTTGAGAGACTTGAAGCATCTGGCCTACTTTGAGGAGCTGCTGCGCGAGGCGAACAACGCCCTTGTCCGGCAGGCGCGCGCCGAGGGGAAAATCGCGCTCGCCTACAACTGCTCCTACATTCCCGAGCCGCTGCTCGACGTGGAGGGCTGCTTCGGCGTCCGCCTGCGCGCGCCCGGCTGCACGAATCCGGATCTCGCCACGTATTACATGACGAACCGCTCCTGCTCCTACTCCCGAAGCATCCTCGAGCGCGCGTTCGAGGGCGGGTACAATTTCATCTCCGCGCTCATCGGGCAGGAGTGCTGCACCACGATGAACCGCATGGAGCAGTATTTCGAATACTGCGAGCTGATCCCGAACGAACAGTTCTATTTCGGCTGCATCGACATGCCGATCAAAAAAGGGGAGTGGTACGGCGGCTACTTCCGCCGCCAGCTGGAGCAGAAGGTCGTGCAGCCGCTCTCGGAGCGCTTCGGCGTGGACTTCTCGGAGCAGCGCCTGCGCGAGGCGGTCGAGCGGCACAACGAGCTCTGCCGCATCATCACCGAGATCGGTAACCTGCGCAAGGCGGAAAACCCCGTCATCACGGGCTATGAGTTCCACGTGATCCAGCTCGTGAGCCTCACCTGCCCGAAGCATCTGATTCTGCCGCTTCTGCGCGAGACGCTTGAAGAACTCCAGACGCGCGTGCCCGATCCGAAGCCGTGGTACCGCGCGCGGGTGATGCTCGTCGGCTCGGAACTCGACGATCCCGCGATCACGAAGCTGCTGGAGATGACCGGCGCGATGGTCGTCGCAGACCGCTACTGCTTCGGCTCCCTCCCGGGGCGCGAGCAGATCGAAATCGCGCCGGGACAGGACGCGCTCGACGCGATCGCGCGGCATTACATGACGATCAACGAGTGCCCGCGCCCGATGGGCACCGAGGCCACCGTCGGCCGGCGCGAGTATATGTACAATCTCGCGCAGGCCTACGGCGCGGAGGGCGTGATTTTGGAGAACATGAAGTTCTGCGAATACTGGGGCTACGAGCGGGCAATCGCCGGCAAGTGGCTCTCCGAGGGGCACAAGCTGCCCGGCTCGATCCCGACCTGCCAGATCGAGACGGACTATACCAACGCCTCCAGCGGACAGCTGCGCACGCGCTTCCAGGCGTTCGTCGAGTCGCTGGAGATCAAGCGCATTCAGAAGGAGGGATAAGGCCATGTGGAAACGGAAGATCAGCATCCGCGAGCAGTACGGCACGCTCGGGCATTTCCTCCGGGGCGACGAGCCGTGCCACTATCTCGGCCAGCGCCTCATCGAGGGCACGAACTTCTATGCCCGGCGCGAATGGCGCGGCGTGCGCGACACGTCCTATGCCTTTGTCCACTGGGCAAAGCTCTGGGTCACAATGGCGGGGCTCATCGCCCGCAATCCCGTCCGGATGGCGAAGGCGTTCTGGAAATACCGCTGGCTCGCGGCCTATCTCGGCACGCCGATGATGGTGGACCGCTGGCTCGACGGCGACCGCGGCATGACCCTGCGTGCGGACACCGCCGCCGTGGAGTGCATGGTGGCCGATACGGTGAACGCCCTCTGGAAGATGCTCCGCGCCGACCGCAATCTCGGCGAGACGAAGTGGACGGACACGACCATCACCTTTGACTACACGCTCCCGAAGCACATCATCTACGGCTTTCCCGGCATCGAGGCGATGAACATTCCGCAGTACTGCGCGTTCATGATGCCGCTGCTCAGAAAGCAGCTCGGCTGCTACTACATCGATCAGGCGATCTCCTGCGGTATCCCGGGCGAGATGTGCACGCTGCCGCTGCTGGAAACCGGCGTCGCCGTCGAGGACGAATATCCCGATTTCGGCGACTGCTGGCTCACGACGAACACGCCCTGCGACGCGAACATGATGGACAACAACGCCATGTGGCGCGCGATCTCCAACGACGGCGAGAAGGCCGTGCACCCGTTCACCATGCCGCTCATGTACGACGACCCGACGACGCGCGAGCTCGGCGTGCACGAGATCTACGACGCGATCGAGTTTCTGGAAAAGCAGCTCGGCCGCAAGTTCGACTGGGACGCCTTCAAGCGGCATATTGAGAACACGAACACCTTCAACCGCGGCTCGCTCGAGCGGTGGGACGTCTATGCCAACACGAACAACGGCCCCATGAACCCCGTCGTGCAGGGCATGTGGCGCATCTATTTCTACCAGCAGGGCGGCAACCGGTACTTCCTCAAGGCGAACAAAAAGATCCTGAAGATCTTCGAAAAGTGCGTCCGGCGCGACATTCAGCCCTTTTCCCATGTGCGCCACCGAGCGCTCGCGTGGTCCTGCGGCTCGACGTACAACGCCAACGTCATCCTCTGGCTTTATAACTGCTGGGGCGTGCTGACGGTCATCAACATGGACTCCCTCACCGGGCACAACCTGGTTGACACCTCCGACGAGGCGCTCATGATGAACGATCTCGCCGACTGGTATGCCCGCACGCCGATGCGCACGCACACCGTCGGCGGCAACCGTCATTTGATGCAGATGTGGGAGACGGCGGAGAAGTTCAACTGCGACATGATCATCATGTATGACGACATCGGCTGCAAGGGCATGGCCGGCGCGCAGGGACTGCTCGAGGAGGAGATGCGCCGCCACAGCGACCGCTTCCACATCGTCTGGCTGCCGCACTCGCTCATGGACTGCCGCATCGTGCCGAGCAGCGAGGGGCGCAAGGCAGTCAATCAGTATATGCAGAACGTGCTCCACGAGGAGCCGATCGATCCGACGCTCGTGGACTTCGACGATGAGCTCGGCTGGTAAGGAGGAAGGACGCATGAAGCTGTTTTTCAAAGCGCTGGGACTGTCGGGCGCGGCGGTCGCGCTGCTCTTCTCGGTTTATTATTTCAATCTGGACATGAAGCTCGTCCGCTTCGTCGTGGTGCCGCTGCTGGACAAGCACTATGACAGCGTACAGCGCGAGCACGTCCTTTGACGGGAGGCTTGGAGCCATGCTGGTGAACAAAAAGATCAATCCCCGTCCGCTCTCGCGCGAGGAGACGGAAAACCGGAAAAAGGGGATCTATGACAGCTTTGCAAACTACCTGGTCTTCTGCCCGGAGTGCCGGACGGTGAGCAAAACGAACATGTATCTTCAGAGCGCGGAGACGTATCTGGAGAACCTGCGGCGCGACGGAATTGCCTGTCCCGGCTGCGGGGCGAAGCGCTGGGCGCTTGGCTACCCGATGGGGAGCAAGACAGGCTTTGTGAAGGAGGACTGAGCAAAATGACGGAGCATATGGAAGGGCGCGGCACGATCCGCTTCATGGGTCAGCACGAGCTGGTGCTGGACGCTGATTTTGACTGGGACGAAGCGGGCAAAGCCGCGGCGGTCTCCGGCGTCGGAAAGCTGAAGATGCTCAAGTGGCTGATCTATCCGTTCACGGCGGATACGCACGCCGAGCGGCTGACGGACGGCGCCGTCCACTGCGAGGGCGGGCTCAAGAGCCAGTTCGGCAACGGCGCGCTCAAGGCGGTTATCGACCTGATGCCGGACGGCGGCTTCACGGGCTATGTCGGCCTCACCAAGGGCCTCCGCCTCGCGATCGAGGGCAAGCGCGTGGTCTGAACGCAAAAAAGAACGCGCTCCGGACTTTTTGCCCGGAGCTCATTTTCTTGCGATTCTGCTTTCTCTTTCCGCCGCACTCGTTTTTCCAAAACGCGCCTGCGCGTTTTGGAG
>JAZPZZ010000030.1:0-7248 GCA_045544935.1 Oscillospiraceae bacterium
CCTCTACTGCGAGGAGAAGCACGGCATGGCGCGCCGCAGCGCCCAGACCGCGCTGTATCTGATCCTCGACACCATGACGAAGATCTTCGCCCCCATCCTCGCCTTCACCTGCGACGAGATCTGGCAGGTCATGCCGCACAAGGACGGCGACGACAAGCGCAACGTCGTGCTCAACGACATGAACGCCCCCTTCACCGCCTACGCCCTCGACGAGGCCGCTATGGCGAAGTGGGAGCAGATGATCGCCCTGCGCGACGACGTGAACGTCGTGCTCGAGCGTGCCCGCGCCGACAAGCGCATCGGCAAGGCGCTGGAAGCCTCCGTCGCGCTGAAGTTCGACGACAGCGCCGCCGACGTCAAGGACGTGGCCGAGAGCATGAACCTCGCGGAGCTGCTGATCGTCTCCAAGTGCATCGTCGGCGATGTCGCTCTGGACGACGCCGTCGTGGCTCAGGGCACGAACGTGCCGGGCGTCACGATCTCCGTCAGGGAGGCCGAGGGCACGAAGTGTCCGCGCTGCTGGACGATCTCCGAGCAGGCCGATCCCGAGACCGGCCTCTGCCCGCGCTGCGCGCGCGTCGTTGCTTCGCTCAACTGAAAGCGATTTGCAATCGCTTTCAGTTGAAGGGGATTGCACTTCAGGAATTGCGCTGAGCTGCGAACAAAGTCCGCGAAAACAGCGCAATTCCTTTCGCGAGAAGTATTTTGCACGCCGAAACAAGTTCCGGCGGCAAAATGATCTGAATTTCTCTTCGCGCCTGCGGGCGCGAACTCTGTGAGACTATTTTACTTTTTCCTACAAAGGGAGATCTACCATGTTATTTGCCATTGCGGTCATTCTGATCCTCATTGCCGATCAGGGACTGAAATACTGGGTCACGCTGAGCATCCCGCTGGATGACGGCGTCCGCGCCCTGTTTCCGGGCTTTCTGGAGCTGCGCAACATCCACAACACCGGCGCCGCCTTCAGTCTGCTCGCCGGTGCGCCGCGCTGGATTTTCATCATCCTCGCCGTCATTTTCATCGTGATCATCGTGCTCGCGGTGCGCCGCGAATGGGTGCACGGCGCGTTTGGCCGCTGGATGGCCATTCTGCTGCTGGCAGGCGCGCTGGGCAACTGCCTCGACCGCATGCTCAGCGGCTATGTGGTGGACATGCTCGCCTTTGAGTTCTGGCCGAGCTTCCCGGTGTTCAACATCGCGGACGTCTGCATCGTCGTCGGCGCGATCGGCTTTTTCCTGCATGTGTTGCTCTATAAGGACCCCGAGGCGGTCGCCAAGGAGGCCGAGCAGCGCGGCCAGCAGAAGAAGGAAGTGCGCACCGCGGTCTTCAAGCCCAAGGCGGAGAAGACCGAGGGCCGGCCCGTCGCCCCCGATCAGGCCACGCAGCGCGTGGAGATGAAGCCGAAGGCGGCCAAGCCCGCCGCGCCCCGGAGCGCCGTGAAGGCCGAGAGCGCGCCGAAGCCGGAGGAAGCGAAAAAGCCCGCCGAGCCGCAGGCAGACCCCTTCGCCGCTTGGGACAAGGCCGTCCATTCGCTCGAGCAGGAGGCAAAGGCCAAGGCCGCGGCCGCGGCAGCGCCGGAGCCGATTCCCGAGCCGAAGCCCTCCGACGTGAAGCCCACCGTGGCAAAGCAGCCCAAGGCCGCTTCGTCCGACGGCTTCTCGCTCGAGGACATTCTCGCGGAGTTTTCGGACGAATGAATCTCATAACGATTGCAACTCAGGAGAGCGCCGAGCGGATCGACGCTCTCCTTGCCCGCTCCATAGAGGGTCTGACCCGCAGCGCCGCGCAGCGGCTGCTGGAGCAGGGCCGCGTGACGAAAAAAGGCACGCCGGTCAAAAAAAACTATAAAACCGCCGCCGGGGACGTGTTCGAGGTCGCGCTGCCCGAGCCGGAGGCGGTGGACCTCCTGCCGCAGGACATTCCGCTCGACGTGGCGTATGAGGACGCCGATCTCATCGTGGTGAACAAGCCGCGCGGCCTTGTGGTGCACCCCGCGCCGGGCCATCCGGACGGGACGCTCGTGAACGCGCTTTTATACCACTGCGGCGAGAGCCTCTCCGGCGTCGGCGGCGAGAAGCGGCCCGGCATCGTCCACCGCATCGACAAGGACACCTCGGGCCTCATCATCGCGGCGAAAAACGACTTTGCCCATCTCGCACTCTCGGCGCAGCTGAGCGATCACACGCTCTCGCGCACCTACGAGGCCGTGGCGCACGGCGTCTTTCGCGACGACTGCGGCACGGTGGACGCGCCGATCGGCCGCCACCCGACCGACCGCAAGCGCATGGCCGTGACGCAAAAGAACAGCCGTGAGGCCGTGACGCACTGGGAGGTACTCGCGCGGTACTCCGGCTTCGCGCACATTCAGTGCCGCTTGGAGACCGGACGCACGCACCAGATCCGCGTGCACATGGCGCACATCGGCCATCCCCTGCTGGGCGATCTCGTCTACGGTCACAAAAAGCCCGAAAAGGGGCTGGAGGGCCAGTGCCTGCACGCGCGGAGCCTGCGCTTTGTTCACCCCAGAACGGGCGAGACGGTGGAGGTCACGAGCGAGCTGCCGGCGTATTTCAAAGAGGTGCTCGCAAAGCTCGGGCCGGTGCTGTAATTTGGAGGCAACATGGAACAAATTCTCAAAGACGGTTTTGCGCGGCTGGGTCTGCCGCTCACGGATACGGCCCTAAAGCGCTTTCGCGCCTATTATGAATATCTCTCGGAGCAGAACAAGGTGATGAACCTCACCGCCATCGAGGGCGAGGCGGACACCGCGCGGCTGCATTTTCTCGACTGCGCGGCGCTCCTGACCGTGCACGACCTTAAGGGACTCTCCGTGATCGACGTCGGCTCCGGCGCGGGCTTTCCCGGCCTGCCGCTGAAGATCGCGCAGGAGGACCTGCAGCTTACCCTGCTCGACAGCCTGGACAAGCGCGTGCGCTTTCTGCGCGACACCTGCGCACGGCTCGGCTTCGAGGACGTCGAGTGCATCCATGCGCGCGCCGAGGACGCGAAGGACCTGCACGTCCAGTTTGACGCGGCGGTCTCCCGCGCGGTGGCGCGGCTGAACCTGCTCGCGGAGCTCTGTCTCCCCTTCGTGAAGGTCGGGGGCGTGTTCCTCGCGATGAAGGGGCCGGGCGCCGCGGAGGAGCTTCAGGAGGCCGCGCACGCGATCGAGGTGCTCGGCGGCGGTGAGGCGGAGATTCTGCCCTATGCCGTCCCCGGCACGGAGCAGGCGCACAACGTCGTGCGCATCTGGAAGCTCAAAGAGACGCCGGCGAAATACCCCCGCCGCTGGGCAAAGATCCAGAAACAACCGCTGTAAAAAGAGAGCCGCTCTGCGGCTCTCTTTTCATTTATAAGAATTTTTTAATGATTCCCTGTTATACTGTTTTCAAACAATGTATAAGGGAGGCGTATGCCCATGTCGAAGGTGCTCTGCTGCTTTGCGCCGGGGCTGGAGGAATGCGAGGGTCTCGTCTCGGTCGATCTGCTGCGCCGCGCAGGCGTGGATGTGACGATCGCGGCGGTCTCGGAAAAACGCCGCATCGTCGGCGCGCACGGCATCGCGATCGAGTGCGACACGCTTTTGACCGAGGTCGATTACGCTGAGTTTGACGCGCTGCTGCTGCCCGGCGGCATGCCCGGCACGGAGAACCTCTTTGAAGACGAGATCGTCCGCGCGCTCGTAAGCGACTATGCCGAGGCGGGGCGCGTCGTCGCCGCCATCTGCGCGGCGCCCACGGTGCTGGGCCGGCTCGGCATTCTGAAGGCCCGCCGCGCGACCTGCTACCCCGGCTGTGAGGATAAGCTCTTTGCCGCCGAGGCTGTGGACGCCGACACCGTGCGCGACGGGAACGTGATCACCGGCCGCGCCCTCGGCGCCGCCATCCCCTTCGCGCTGGAGGTCATCGCCGCGCTCGAGGGCGCAGAGAAAGCCCAAACCGTGAAAGCATCCATCGCATACAACCACTGAGAAAAAGGAGAATGACAATGGCCGACTATGTTATCAGCTGCTGCTCGACGGCTGACCTGACCCACGAGCATTTCGTGCAGAGAGACATCCAGTATATCTGCTTCCACTTCGCGCTCGACGGCGTGGACTTTCCGGACGATCTCGGCCGCTCCATCGCGTTCCCGGATTTCTACAAGGCGATGGCCGACGGCGCCGAGACGCGCACCTCTCAGGTGAACGTGTCGGAGTTCGAGGAATATTTCTCCCGCTTCGCCGCAGAAGGCAAGGACGTGCTGCACGTGACGCTCTCGAGCGGCATCTCGGGTGTCATTAACTCCGCGCAGAGCGCGGCGGAGATCGTGATGGAAAAGTACCCCGAGCGCAAGGTCGTGATCGTCGACTCCCTCGGCGCGTCCTCGGGCTACGGCCTGTTCATGGACGGTCTCGCCGACCAGCGCGACGCTGGGATGCCGTTCGACGAGCTCTGCGCCTGGGCCGAGGCGCACCGACTGAATCTGCACCACTGGTTCTTCTCCACGACGCTGGAATACTACGTCAAGGGCGGGCGCATCTCCAAGGCCGCCGGCTGGTTCGGGGGACTCTTAAACATCTGCCCGCTGCTGAACATGGACGATCTCGGCCGGCTCATCCCGCGCGAGAAGATCCGCGGCAAGAAGAAGGTCATCAAGACGATTGTCGACCGCATGGCAGAGCACGCCGAGGGCGGCGAGAACTACAGCGGCAAGTGCTATATCTCCAACTCCAACTGCTATGAGGACGCACGCGAGGTGGCGGACCTGATCGAGGCGCGTTTCCCGAATCTGAACGGCCGCGTGGAGATCAACTGGGTCGGCACGACCATCGGAAGTCACACCGGACCCGGTACTGTGGCCCTCTTCTTCTGGGGCGATGAGCGGACGCGCTGACGCATTCGCTTCAAAATGAGAGCCTGCTTTGAGCAGGCTCTCATTTTTCTTACTTGCATTCGGTGGTATAATGGAAAAAGCAAACGAAAACCCTCGAAATCAGGTGAAAGCATGGTACAGAAAACAGACTGGTATCGCGACGCGGTGGTCTATCAGATCTATCCGCTGAGCTTTATGGATGCGAACAACGACGGCTTCGGCGACATTGCGGGCGTCATCTCCAAGCTCGACTATCTCAAGGATCTCGGCGTGACGGCGATCTGGTTCTCTCCCCTCTACCCATCCCCGTGGAAGGACTACGGCTACGACGTGGCCGACTACTGCGCGATCCATCCCGCCTTCGGCACGATGGCGGACTTCGATCGGCTGATGTCCGAGTGCAAAAAGCGCGGCATCCGCGTGATCATGGACATGGTTTTGAACCACACGAGTGATCAGCACCCGTGGTTTCAGGCCGCGCTCGCGGACAAAAGCTCCAAATACCGCGACTATTACATCATCCGCAAAGGAAAAAAACGCGGCGGGAAGCTCCTGCCGCCGACGAACTGGACCTCCTGCTTCACGGGTCCGGCCTGGGAGCGCATCGGGGAGACGGACGAATTTTACCTCCATCTCTTCGCGCCGGAGCAGCCGGATCTGAACTGGGAAAACCCCGAGGTGCGGCGCGAGATCCAGCGCATTTTGCGCTTCTGGCTCGACAAGGGCGTGGCGGGCTTCCGCTTTGACGTCTTCAACCTCTATTCCAAGGCGCAGCCGCTCCGCAGCGACCGCAATCCCTTCCGCCTGCAGAAGGGCACGCACTTCTTCGTGGACGGGCCGCGGATGCATGAATTTCTGCAGGAGCTGAACGCGGAGGTCTTCTCGCACTACGACGCCTACACCGTTGGCGAGAGCTACACGCCGGACCCCGAGCACGCGCACCGCTACATCCGGCGCGACGCCGGCGAGCTCGACAGCATCTTCGACTTTGAGCATCTGACGAGCGACAGCGTGGCGGGGCTCAAGTTCCTGCCGAAGCCGTTTCAGCTGCGCGCGTTCAAGCGCGGCCTGCTCGACCCGCAGCGGAACTATTTCCACACGGGCTGGAACACGCTCGTGCTCGAAAACCACGACAATCCGCGCAGCGTGAGCCGCTTCGGCATCCACACACGGCGGTATCGCTATGAGGCCGCGACGATGCTCGCCACGGCCGCCTTCCTCGGCTGGGGCACGCCGTTTCTCTATCAGGGCGAGGAGCTCGGACTCACGAACAGCCGCTTTCACTCGATGGAGGAGATGAAAGATCCGGTCTCGCGCTTTGTGTTCGACACGATGACGAAGGACTTTCACCTGCCGAAGGCGCTCGCCTTCCCGCTGATCCGCTACGGCGCGCGCGATCACGCGCGCACACCCATGCAGTGGGACAGTTCCGCAAACGGCGGCTTCAACGCCGGCGCCGAGCCGTGGCAGAGCGTGAATCCGGCCTACAAAAAGATCAACGCCGCGCGCGATCTCGCCGCCGAAAAGTCCGTCTACCGCTTTTATCAGAAGCTGCTGCGCCTGCGGCGGGAAACGCCCGCGATCCTGCGCGGCACCGTGACGGAATATGACGAGCGCAGCCGCCGGCTGCTTCTCTACGCGCGCGAATACGACGGCAGGCGCTTTCTCATCGTCTGCAATTTCTCGGCGCACAAAACGCCGTGCATGCTCCCGCCGGGGTTTGACGGCGCGCAGGTTCGCCTGTCCAACTACGCCGCGCCGGCGGTGCAGCGCAATCTGACGCTGCGGCCCTACGAGGCGCTGGTGCTGGAGGCGAAGGTGAGATGAAGCTGGTGCCGATGTTCGAAGACGCCGCGATGGAAAACGCGGCGGAGGACTATCAGGCCTCGCGCCGCGTGGAGCAATACCGCGTTGGAAAGCGGGCGGTCTTCTTCCCCGCCGGGCTGAAAAAGCAGTATCTGCCTCTGGCCGCGATCAAGCGCGCGGAGCGCTCGGAGCGGATCATCCGCGCGGGAAAGTGCGTGCCCGTGGAGGAGCGCCGCCCCGCGCTGCTGCTCCATACCGCGCACGCGATCGTGCCGATGGCGCTGGAGCGGGAGGAGAGCGCGGACGCCGTGCTCGCCGCCCTTGAGAACTATCAGACAGAACATTAATCGATCGCACTGCCGGAGGAGGGAATGCCGTGGCGGAAAACCGAATCACTTCCCGACGCGGCTTTGATCCGGCGCTGCTGCCGGCGGTGCTCGCGCTCGCATGGCCGACGATGCTCGAGCAGCTCATGCAGACCGCCGTGCAGTACATCGACACGGCGATGGTCGGCTCGCTCGGCACACAGGCCACGGCAGCCGTGGGCGCAACGAGCACGGTCGGCTGGCTTTTGTTCAGCTCCAT
>JAZPZZ010000031.1:0-2879 GCA_045544935.1 Oscillospiraceae bacterium
GCCTCCGACTTCCTCGCCTGGAGCTTCATCACCATGCAGTGGCAGACCACGTGGATCGTCTGGCCCATCGCCGGCGTCCTCTACGGCGTGCTCGAGGCAGTGCTGCGGCTGACGAGAAAGAATGGTTGACATAATATTAATGCAAGAGTGAAGAGCGGAGTTTTCAAAACTCCGCTCTTCACTCTTGTTTTGGCTCGTGTTATAATAATCCCATTCTTCGTATCGAGGGGATTCCATGCGTCCAAAACCCGACCGGCATACGTATCTGACCCAGACGCCCATTCCGCGGCTGATCCGGTCGCTTGCTGTGCCCACGATCATCTCCATGCTCGTCACGGGCATCTATAACAGCGCCGATACCTACTTCGTCGGCCGCATCTCCACGCAGGCCACCGCCGCCGTGGGTCTGGTCTTCTCCGTCATGGCGATCATTCAGGCGCTCGGCTTTTTCTGCGGCCACGGCTCCGGCAACTGCCTGTCGCGCATGCTCGGCGCGGGCCGGATGCAGGACGCCAACGAGATGGCCGCCACGGGCTTTGCCCTCGCGCTGCTGCTCGGCGTCGTCGTCGCCCTCGTCGGCAATCTCTTTGCCGAGCCGATCGCGGATTTTCTCGGCGCCACAGACTCCGCCCGCGCGGACACGGTCGCCTATATGCGCATCATCCTGCTCGGGGCGCCCTTCATGATGGGACAGTTTGTCATCAACAATCAGCTCCGCTTTCAAGGCAGCGCCATGTATGCCATGGTTGGCCTCATGGTCGGCGCGGTCATGAATATCGGGCTCGATCCGCTCCTCATGTTCACCTTCGGCCTCGGCGTGCGCGGCGCGGCGATCGCCACTGTTATGGGCCAGCTGTCGAGCTTCTTTGCCCTCCTCATCGGCAGCCGCAGGGGAGAGAACATCCGGCTCGACCTGCGCAATGTGCGCCTCACCGGCAGGAACCTTCTCGAGATCACGAACGGCGGCATGCCGTCGCTCGCGCGGCAGGGCCTCGCCGCGGTGTCCACGCTGCTCTTAAACCGCTTCGCCCGCGTCTATGGGGGCGACGCCGCCATCGCCGGCATGAGCATTGTCACGCGCATCCTCATGCTGAACGTCTCCGTTCTCATCGGCTTCGGGCAGGGCTTCCAGCCCGTCTGCTCGTTCAACTACGGCGCGGGGCTGAACCGCCGCGTCCGCGAGGGGTATTTCTACTGTCTCAAGTTCGGCACGCTCATGATGACGATCGCTGGCGCGCTCTGCGTCCTCTTTGCGCCGACGGTCGTGGGCTTTTTCCGCGACGACCCCGCCGTTATCCCCATCGGCGCGCGTGCCCTGCGCTGGCAGGCCTCCGTGCTGCCGCTGCTCACCACGTCGATCCTCACGAACATGCTCCTGCAGTCCATGGGCAAGGGAGTCAAGGCGTCGATCACCTCCTCGGCGCGAAACGGCATCTTCTTCATCCCGCTCATTCTGACGCTGCCGCGTTTCTTCGGCCTCGCCGGCGTGGAGATGACGCAGGCATGGGCGGACGTGCTCGCCTTCCTCCTCGCGGTACCGATGGCCTGGTCTGAGCTTCGATACATGAAAAAGGACGCGCTTTGAGCGCGTCCTTTTGCCATTTTATGCAGCCTCGCAGAGTTCGCGCGGCTCGCACGAAAACAATCATATTTGATTTTGCCGTGGGTTCGCCGCGGCAAAATCACCCGAAGGCGAAGCATTACGCGAGCCCTCGCGCCGACCAACGGAGGCAAAGCCGTAGGCGATGGAGCGTGAGTTGTTAAAATGGTGCGTTGCTTTGCAACGGACCATTTTAAAGCACCAGTCCTCCATCAATGCCGATGATTTGTCCGGTCACGAATCCCATGCCGGGCTCGGCGAGGAGCGCGATCGTCTCCGCCACGTCCTCCGGCGTGCCGATGCGGCACATGGCCGTGCTCTCGGCGAGCGCGGCGCGGTCGTCGCCGGTGATGGCGGCGGTCATGTCTGTGTCGATCATGCCGGGCGCCACGGCGTTCACGCGGATGCCGCTCGGCCCGAGCTCCTTGGCCAGCGCCTTCGTGAAGGCGATCACCGCGCCCTTCGTTGCGCTGTAGGGCGCTTCGCACGAGCCGCCCATCACGCCGAGGATCGAGGCGAGGTTGATGATCTGCCCCGCCTTCCGGTGCACCATCGCGGGGATATACGCCCGGCTGCAGCGGAACATTCCGCCCACATTCACGTCCAACAAGCGATTCCAGGCGTCGTCCGTCACGTCTGTCAGCAGCCCCCCGCGCAGGGCAATGCCCGCGTTGTTCACCAGCAGCGCCACCGGACCGGTCCTCTCCGCCATGCGCGCGACCTGCGCGCTGTCGGCCACGTCCGCCTGCACGGCGATGCCGCCGGTCTTCGCGGCGACGGCCTCGGCCTTTTCTTTGGATTTCAGATAATTCACATGTACGGTCCAGCCTCTGGCCGCGAGCGCCAGCGCCGTCGCGGCGCCGATGCCGCGCGAGCCTCCCGTCACGAGTGCGATCTTTTCCATTCGTTTCCCCTCCGAAAGCGGCGATTGTCAAAAGCCTTTCGCCGTGGTATAATACATCAGTTAAAGCCATTATACATGAAATGAACCCAAAACGCCATCTCTCTTTTTGAGGTATCGCTTATGAACCAGGATCGATATAACGCCGAGCGCCTGCGCAGGCGCATGTGGATCACGATCATTGCGGCGCTGCTCGCGCTCATCACCGTGATTCTCAGCACGCTCTCCGGCGCGTTCAATTTCCATAAAGGGCTCAACGCCATCCCGGATCTCACCGGCATGACGGAGGAGGCCGCGGTGGCCGCCGTCGAAAAGCTCCGCGGCCACGCGAGCGTCTCCTATGGGCCGGGCACCCCCAAGGAGGGTACCGTCATCCGG
>JAZPZZ010000032.1:0-2376 GCA_045544935.1 Oscillospiraceae bacterium
TGGCTACGATCCGACTTCTTGCCGCTCAGGAGGATCTCCTGCGCGTAGGCGACGGCGTCCGCCATGTCGACCGCGGCGATCTTGCCGGTGTCGACGCTCAAAACGTCGCCGGCGGCGTTAACACGGACGGTGAAGTAGCGGCTCTCATAGGGCATCTCCTGCCGGCGGACGGCGCTGCGGTCGCGCACGACCGGCTCGGCCGAAGACGCGGCGGGCTCGTCGTCCACATCGTCCGTATCGTCCGCATCGTCCACGTCATCCGCGTCATCGTCCAGGTCGTCGTCCTCATCGTCCACCGCGTCCAGCGGACGGAGCACGTCGGCAAGGCCCTGCTCCGCGGGCGCGGCTTCCCACGCGACCTCCGGCGTCTCCCACGGGAGCGTCTCGCCGTCGGCGGGAGGAGTCAGCTGCATGTCCGGCAACTGATTCGGAACAGCATCGGCGGGCAGCTCGCCGCTCTCGGGCAGCTGCGCGGGGGCGCTCTCCCCTTCCGGCCAGACGCCGGGCTGCCCCGGCTCCATCGGGAAGGCCGGGGCTTCGTTATTTTCATTCATTCCGCCGCTCTCGGGCTTCGGAAACGAGCCGCCGTTTGCGGCGAGAATGTCCAGAACCTCGTCCGCGTTCTGCACGACGTGGCGGTAGGAAAGATAATTCGCCGCGCCGAGAATCACGCCGAGCACGAGCAGCAGCGACGCCATGGACAGCGCGATGAAACGCACGCGAAGACGCTTAAACATCCTCCTTGACCTCCAGAGAATAGCCCGCGTTGCGCGTGGCCTTGATCTGCACGTTGGCGCCGAGCGCCGCGAGCTTCTTGCGCAGGTAGGAGATATAGACCCAGACGACGTTGATCTCCGCCTCGGCGTCATAGCCCCAGATCTTCTCCATGAAGCGCTCGGTGCTGATGAGCGTTTTCGGGTTCGCCATGAGCGTCTCGAGCATCTGGAACTCCTTGTTCGCGAGACGATAGCTGCCGGTGGGGCTCTTGAGCTCGAACGTGGCGCGGTCGAGCGTGAGATTGCCGAACTCGAGCGTGGAGGACGGCTGCGCCGTGGTCGCGCGCGTCATGGCGCGGATGCGCGCTAAGAGCTCCTTGGCCGCGAAGGGCTTGGTGAGATAGTCGTTCGCGCCGCTGTCGAGCCCCTCGACCTTGTCGTCAATCTCGCTCTTGGCCGTGAGCAGCAGCACGGGGAGCATGTTCCCCTCGGCGCGGATGGTCTTCAGGACCGTGATGCCGTCCATCTTCGGCATCATGATATCGAGCACGGCGCCGTCGTAATTTCCGGCGCGGAGCCAGTCGAGCGCGTCCGCCCCGTCATAGACGACGTCCACGGAGAAATGATTCTTTTCCAGAATGGCGGAAACGGCTCTCGCCAGGGATTTTTCGTCCTCTGCCAGCAGCAGGCGCATGGGGATCATCCTTTCCTTTCGTTTGGATGCATTATAAGCCGCGAAGATTAAACGAGGTTAAAAAAACGCGATGTTGCAATCGGCACAGCTTTTCTGGTAAGATTGGATTATATTGTATTATAGTCTTTCCAGAAAAACAAGAGGAGCGTGTTCCGATTATGCTGAGAAAAATCATCAAAATTGACACCGAGCGCTGCAACGGCTGCGGCCTGTGCGCGAACGCCTGCCACGAGGGCGCGATCGACATCGTGGACGGGAAGGCGAAGCTCATGCGCGAGCACTTCTGCGACGGGCTGGGCGACTGTCTGCCGGCCTGTCCGATGAACGCGATCAGCTTTGAGATGCGCGAGGCCCCGGGCTACGACGAGCAGGCCGTGCTGGCCGCGAAGCGCGAAAAGGAGGCCAGGGCCGCCGAGAAGGCAGCGCAGAGCGGCGACGCGCCGAACGCGCTCGACAACTGGCCGGTGCAGCTCAAGCTCGTGAGCCCCTCGAGCCCGGTGTTCTACCAGTGCGATCTGCTCGTGGCGGCGGACTGCACGGCCTACGCCTACGGCAACTTCCACCGCGACTTCGTGGCGGGCAAGGTCGTCGTGATCGGCTGCCCGAAGCTGGACGCCGCGGACTACGCCGAGAAGATCGGCGAGATCATCCGCGAGAACGACGTGAAGTCCGTGATGCTCACGCGCATGTTCGTCCCCTGCTGCGGCGGGATGGAATACGCCGTGTATCAGGCCGTGGCGAGCGCGGAGCGGGATCTGCCGCTGCGCGTCGTGACGATCGGCGCCGACGGCGCGATCTTGGCGGATGAACAAAAGGGAGCCTGATAAAGGGCGGCCCTGATAAGGCAGTACCAGCCTCAAAAAGGATCTTTCACTGCCATACTTCGTTGAAAATGCTCGAAATACACACAAGTATTTCTGCGCTTTTCGCCTCGTCTGACATCGAAATCTCACTTTTTGAGGTGCG
>JAZPZZ010000033.1:0-6608 GCA_045544935.1 Oscillospiraceae bacterium
AGCGCCGCGAGCATGGCGAGATTGCAGGTATAGGCGAAGACGCTCTCCCCTCTCCGGTCCGTGACCTTGCCGGCGGTGAGACGCGTGAAAAGCAGCACCGCCGCCATGACCGTGAAGAAGAGGCCGCCGCTCGGGAGATCGGCCTCGGCGGCATACTTGGCGGTGAAGTTTTCAAGCGCGCCGTAGGTGAACATGAAAACGAGCGCCGTGACGGAGGCGGGCAGCGCGTCGCGGTCCAGCAGGCCCTTGACCGTGAAGGGCTTTTTCTGCTGCGGCACGGCGGGCGTTTTGAGCGCGGCAAAGAGGAGGAGCGCGAGCACCGCCGCGCCGGTGCCGACGGCGAAGAGCGCCGTGAAGCCGAAGCGCTCCATCAGCGCGAGACCCAGCGCAGGGGCGCAGGCCGTGGCGAGCGCGGTGGCGAGGCCGAACATGCCCATACCCTCGGCGAAGCGAGGCTGCGGGATGATATCCGTCGCGATGGTGGCGGTGGAGGTGTTGGAAAAGGCGAGCGACGCGCCGTGGAGCATGCGCGCGACGAAGGCGAGAAAGAGGACGCTCAAAACGAGATAGCCCACGGGCATGAGCGCCATGCCGACGAGGCCGATGAACAGGATGGCCTTGCGCTTGCCGGTATCGAGCATCCAGCCGATGACCGGACGGCAAAAGACCGCGACGATGGAAAAGAGCGCGGCCGCGAGACCGGCCGACGCCTCCGAGCCTCCGAGGTGCTCCACATAGAACGGGAAAGTGGAAAGGATCATGAGGTGGTTGAGAAAGACGAGAAAGTTGATGACGATGATGAGGACGAAGTCCTTCGTCCAGAGCTTGACCGAATTCGATTGTGACACGATATACCTCCTAAAAAAGGAAGCGTCAAGCCGATCTCGGGGTTCAGATTGGCGAGCAGAATTGCCGCATGATGAAGGAGAGAAATTGAAGGAATACTTTGTGTATTTCGAGATTTCGAAACAAAATCATGCGGCAATTATGCCGCCAAGATGAATGCTGGGATCGGCTTGACGTTTCCTAAAAAAAGCGTAAGACCAGCTGCTTCAAAGCAACCGGTCTTACGCTTGTGCTGCACATTGCGGAGGTATTTTAGCACGATGATTTTGCAAAAGTCAAGACTCTTTTCCCTGCTTGATGTGCTGGCCGATGATCTCGGAGACGTCCGTGACCGTGACGAAGGCGGAGCCGTCCATGTCGCGGATGATCTGCTTGACGGTGGGCACCTCGATGCGCGTGAGGACGCAGTAGAGCACGGTCTTCTCGCCGGAGATCATGCCGCTGCCCTCCATGAGCGTGCAGGTGCGGCCGAGCTGCTCATAGATCGCGTCGGCAATGTGCCCGCCCTGATCGGTGATGATCATGAGCGCCTTGCCCTGCTCCATGCCGTTTTCGACCATATCGATGACGCGGGAGGTGATGAAGTAGGTCAGCAGGCTGAACAGCGCGCGGTCGATGGAAAAGAGAAAGCCCGCGGCGCCGTAGATGATGATGTTGAAGCCGAGGATGATCTGGCCCGTGGAAAAGCTGGTTTTGCGGCTGAGGATCATGGCGACGATCTCGGTGCCGTCGAGACAGCCGCCGGCGCGGAGAATCAGCCCGACGCCGAGGCCGAGCAGCACGCCGCCGAAGACGACGACGAGCAGGTCCTGGTCCGTGATGGCCGGAAGCGGGGCGAACACCTCGAGCAGGACGGAGAAGAGCACCATGGCATAGAGCGCGCGCACGAGAAAGCGCCAGCCGAGGCGGCGCAGACCGAGCAGGAGAAACGGCACGTTGAGCACGACGATATAGAGGCCGAGCTTCAGCGGCGTGAGCTGCGCGAGGATCATGCTGACGCCGACGACGCCGCCATCGAGAATCGTGAACGGGACGAGAAACTCCTCCAGCGCAAAGGCCGCGACGGCAGCGCCGACCGTGAGCAGCAGGAACGGCAGAATGTGCGCGGTGAAAACGTTTTCCTGCTTCACAGCTCGATCCCCTCCTGCCGGACGGATTTGACGCCGAGGAAGGAGCGCAGCGAGAACGTGACCGTATCGGCATAGTGGAGGCGGTACGGCGGCAGAAGCACCTGCCCCACCGGGGCGGGCTTGGAGACGAAGCGCTTTTTGAGAAACTCGGCAGCCTTCTTTTCGGAGATGACGTGCACATAGAGCTCCGTGACCTCAAAATCCGAATGGTCGCTCGAGACGACCTCGACGACGATCGATTCCCTGCCCTTGGCGCGCATATATTCGATCAGCTCGGGGGTATAGATAAATTCCATATTTTATAAACACCTCGGGTGCAGTGTAGCATGAAACGCACCGATGCGTCAAATGGGAGCCCTGCGGCTCCCATTTGCGTTTCTCATTCGATGCCGAGGACGGTGTAGTCCTGATCCTCGACGGCCTGCTTTAAGACGGCGTTGTCGACCTCGGCGGTGAGCTCGACGATCGCGGTGCCGGCAGTGTGGCTGACCTCCGCCGAGGCGACGCCGTCGATCTTCTCGAGCGTCTTCTTGACGCGGGCCTCGCAGTGCTGGCACATCATGCCTTCGATTTTCATGGTTTTCTGCATGGTGGTTTCCTCCTGTTTGATAAATGATGCAAAGAATTCCTCCGGGATGCTGACGGGCTCGATGGCCTTGTCCCGGCTGGGGTCGTGGAGCTTGAAGAGATTGAGCCGCAGGGCGTTCGTGACGACGGTGAAGCTCGACAGACTCATGGCGGCGGCGCCGACCATGGGATTGAGCTTCCAGCCGAGGAGCGAGATGAACACGCCCGCCGCGAGCGGAATGCAGATGACGTTATAGAAAAACGCCCAGAAGAGGTTTTCGTGGATGTTGCGCAGCGTGGCGCGGCTGAGGCGGATGGCGGCGGGCACGTCCGTGAGGCGGCTGTGCATGAGCACAACGTCCGCCGCGTCGATGGCGACGTCCGTTCCTGCGCCGATGGCGATGCCCATGTCCGCGCGCGTGAGGGCGGGCGCGTCGTTGATGCCGTCGCCCACCATGGCGACACGTCCATACTGCTGCAGCGCGGCGACGACCTGCTCCTTGCCGTCCGGCAGGACGCCCGCAATCACGTGGTCGACGCCGGCCTCCTGCGCGATGGCGCGGGCGGTCTTCTCATTGTCGCCGGTGAGCATGACGGCGCGGACGCCCATGTATTTCAGCTGTCGTATGGCCTCGGCGCTCTCGGGCTTCAGCACGTCCGCCACGGCGATGACGCCGAGGAGCCTGCCGTCCAGCGCGAAGAGCAAGGGGGTCTTTCCCTGCTCGGCGAGCGCCTCGGCAGAGGCGCGGACGGCGGCGGGCACATTGGTTTTGGACGAGAGGAACTTGAGGCTGCCGCCGAGGAGGGGCTTTCCGTCCAGCACGGCGGTGAGCCCGTTGCCGGGCAGGGCGCGGAACTCCGCGACCTCCGGTGCTGTAATTTCCCGCTCCTCGCCATGGCGCAGGATGGCCTTCGCGAGCGGGTGCTCGCTCTTTCGCTCGAGGGCGAAGGCGGCGGAGAGGAGCGCCTCCTCCGAGACGCCCTCGGCGGGCAAAACATCCGTGACGCGGGGCTCGCCGGAGGTGATGGTGCCGGTCTTATCGAGGACGACGATCTGGGTTTTGCCCGTCTGCTCGAGGGAAACGGCTGTTTTGAAGAGGACGCCGTTTTTCGCGCCGAGGCCGTTGCCGACCATGATGGCGACGGGCGTGGCGAGGCCGAGCGCGCAGGGGCAGCTGATGACGAGCACGGAGATGCCGCGCGCGAGGGCGAACGGGAAGGTCTGCCCCAAAAGGAGCCAGACGATCGTGGTGACGACGGCGATCGAGATGACCGCCGGAACGAAGACGCCGGAGACCTTGTCCGCGATCTTCGCGATCGGCGCTTTGGTGGCGGCGGCGTCGGAGACCATCCTGATGATCTGCGAGAGGGTCGTATCCTCGCCGACGCGCGTGGCCTCGCAGCGCAGGAAGCCGGACTGGTTCACCGTGGCGGCGGAGACGGCGTCGCCCGCCGCTTTGTCCACGGGGATGCTCTCTCCGGTGAGGGCGGCCTCATTGACGGCGCTCTCCCCTTCCAGCACCACGCCGTCGACCGGAATGCTCTCGCCCGGACGGACGAGGAACACGTCGCCGCGGCGCACCTGCTCGATGGGGACGACGGTCTCGACTCCGCCGCGCTCGACGGAGGCCGTCTTCGGCGCGAGGGACATGAGGCTTTTGAGCGCGTCGGTGGTTTTGCCCTTGCTTCGCGCCTCTAGCATCTTGCCGACGGTGATGAGGGCGAGAATCATGGCGGCGGATTCGAAGTAGAATTCGTGCATATAGGCCATGACGGCCTCGCTGTCGCCGATCTGCTGGGCGTGCGTCATGGCAAAGAGCGCATAGGTGCTCCAGACGAAGCTTGCGCCCGAGCCGAGAGCGACGAGCGTGTCCATATTCGGCGCGCCGTGCAGCAGGCTCTTGAAGCCCGAGACGAAGAACTTCTGGTTGATAACCATGACGATGGCCGCGAGCAGCAGCTGCGCAAGACCCATGGCGACGTGGTTGCCGTCGAACCACCTCGGCAGCGGCCAGCCCCACATCATGTGGCCCATGGAGATATACATGAGCACGGCGAGAAAGCCGAGCGAGGCGATGAGACGGCGCTTGAGAACCGGCGTCTCGCGGTCGGCAAGCGCGTCCGCCGAAGGCGCGGCGGACTTTATCTCCCCGCCGGATTTGGGCGAGGCGCCATAGCCTGCGTCCTCGACGGCGGCGATGATCTCCTGCGCGGAGGCGCTGCCCTCGACGCCCATGGAGTTCGTGAGCAGGCTCACCGAGCAGGCCGTGACGCCCGGAACCTTCGAGACGGCCTTCTCCACGCGGGCGGAGCAGGCGGCGCAGCTCATGCCGGTTACGTTGTATTGTTCCATAAAAACACCTTCGATCTGACTGCGCAGCCAAGATCCTTCGACTTCGCTGCGCTTCGCTCAGGATGACATGATTACTTCATCAGCTTCTGGATGGTGGCGACGAGCTCGTCGATGACGGTCTCGTCCCCGTTTTTCACATCGCGCACGACGCAGCGGCGGATGTGGCTGGCGAGCAGCTCTTTATTGAACGCGTTGACGGCGGCGTTGACCGCGGCCGACTGCGTGAGGATATCGGGACAGTAGGCGTCCTTTTCGAGCATGCCCTTGAGGCCGCGGATCTGTCCCTCGATGCGGCTGAGGCGGTTGAGGAGCTTTTTGCGCTCTTCGTCCGAGCGCAGGGTGTGCTTCTCCCCTCCGCAGCAGCAGGATTTGGTTTCTTCGTTCACCGGAAATCCCTCCTTGCAAAAGGATACCCCTTGGGGGTATTTTCTATACTATACCCCCGAGGGGTATTTGTCAATGGGCGCGGCGCATCTTGTCCGTTCGGAGCCGGAGCTTTCAAGCTTGCAAAAATCATGTCAATCTTTGTCAGATGCGCATAAAAAGCGCTTTTCTTTCTGGGCAATTTCACCGAAAAGCGAAGGTTTTTCCTGCAAAAGCTGTGCCAAGGGGAGAACTCGCGCCGGGTCTCTTGCATTGGCCGGGCGGAAGTGGTAGGATGATCCCGTGGAAAATATCGGGATTCCGATGCTTTCGCGCAATACGGACAACCATCCCCGGGGGTCGCCCCGGGTCATGACTTCGAAAGGAGATTATTATCATGAAGAAGACCACCAAGAGTGTCGATACCAAGAAGGCTGCCGTCGAAGTGAAGGAAGCCGTCGCCGAAGTGAAGAAGGCTGTCGAGCCTGCTGTGAAGAAGGCTGCCGCCGAGGCCAAGAAGGCCGCCGAGCCCGCCGTGAAGAAGGCTGCCGAGACCGTCGCCGAGGTGAAGAAGGCCGCCCCGAAGAAGGCCCCCGCCAAGAAGGCCGCCGAGCCGAAGGTGAAGTTCGTGCTGCAGTACGCCGGCAAGGAAGTCACCTGCAAGGAAATGATGGAAGCCGCCAAGTCCGCCTGGACCGGCGCCGCGATGAAGGAAGTCGCCTTCTACGTCAAGCCCGAGGAGAACCGCGTGTACTTCGTCGTGAACGGTACTGAAGCAGGTTCTTTTGAAATCTAACAACGGCACAGAAACGCGCTCCGCTTTGCGGGGCGCGTTTTTTTGTGTTATAATGCGGAAAAAGACTTCGGAGGAAAGAGTGACGAAGCAGCCCTTCTGGCGCTTTTTCGACGGGAAGCGCTATCTGCTGATGGCGTTCATGATGATGCTCTTCTACACGGTGCATCTGCTGCTGCTCGGGGCGATTACCGGCGGCATCAGCTATATCATCAACACCTTCCGTTCAGTCTGTCTCAGGAGCAAGTGGAAGTTCGCGCAGCGAAAAGAGACGTGCGTGATCATCTGCCTGATGCAGGCGGCGGCGCCGATCTTTACCTGGTCGGGGTGGATCTCGCTCCTGCCGGTCGCGGCGAACATTGCCGCGACCATCGGCGGATATACGCACAACGCGCAGAAGATCCGCATCGCCGGCATGGCGATCAACTCGCCGCTGTGGATCATCTATGACATCATCGTCGGCTCGTGGGCGGGCATCCTCGACGAGGTGGTGAGCGAAGTGTCCATGGCGATCTCCATCTGGCGGTACGGCTGGAAGGAGCTCGGGGAGCTGCAG
>JAZPZZ010000034.1:0-20173 GCA_045544935.1 Oscillospiraceae bacterium
TGAGGAAGTTTGCAACGGTGATGGGCGCGGCGTCCGCGTCCAACTCGAGCGCGATGGTCCCGTAGTCCTTGACGACGAGCTCGACATGGTGGAGTCCCTCGGCGGCAGCATCATCGGAGCCCACGGGGACGGCGGTCTCGGCGGTCTTGCTGCCGCAGGCGCAGAGGGCAAACAGGCTCACGAGGAGCAAAGCAATGCAAAGCGTTTTTTTCATTTGTGGTTTCCTTCTTCCAAAAAATGTTTTGTCCTGGTCATGATCTCACGGAGGCACTCGAGATCCTGCATGGGATCGCCGGTCTCGAGCGAGTGGTTGGCGTCCGGAAGGACGGTGCACGGAATGTCCTTCCCTGCGCAGAGCGCGGGAATTTGGCCAGGCTCAACCCACGGGTCGGCCGCTCCGGTGAAGACGACGGTCTCCGGCAGCGGGAAGGCGAAGGCCGGAGGGAGCGGCGTATAGAGCACGAGGCGGCGGCAGTGAAACTCCTCCGCGAGCGCCGCCGCCGCGACGGCGCCAATGCTCTTGCCGACGAAGAGTACCTCATCATATGCCGCAAGGTCGGCGTCCCGCAGCTGCGTTCGAGATTGGGAGAGCGCGAGCTCAAAGCTTTTTCGCATCTTCTCGGCGTCGCCCTTGATCTTCTTCGGAAAGCCGGAGAAGGCGATCACAAGGCAATCATATCCGAGGGACGCGGCGACGCGGCGGCTGTGGTACAGCAGCGGCTTTTCCGGCGTATAGCCGACGCCGGGGAAAAAGACAGCAAGGCGTTTCATGGCTGTTTGCCCCCTCGTTTTGTTTTCGGGCCGACGGCGGCATAGCTCTCCGCGAGCCAGCGGCGGATCTCCTCCATCGGCAGGGTGCCGTCGAGCAGGATGGAGACCCAGTTGCCGCGGCTGATGTGATAGCCGGGGAGATAGCCCGGCAGCTCGCAGAGGAGATCGACGAGGCGCGCGTCCGGAAGCTTGACGTTGAGCACGTCCACCTCCTCTTCCCCATCCAGCCCGAGCTTGCGGCGCGGGAGGTTCATCACGAGGGCAAACCACTTGCGGTTATCGGCGCGGCGGAAGACGAGATAATCCGGATAGCGCGCCCAGAGCCGCTCGGGCTGCGCGCGGTACTTGCGCCGGATATGCGCGCAGAGCCTGGCGCGAAGAGAATCGTCTCTCATCGCTTGAGCACATCCAGCGCGTTCGGAAACTCAAAATACGTGTCCGGGAACGGCTCGTCCGCGAGGGTGAAATGCCACCATTCGCAGTCGATCGGGAGAAAGCCGTTGTCCGTCATGAGCTTCTGCAGGCGCATGCGGTTTTCATACTGCTCGTCCGTCACATCGCGGCAGTCGGGATGGGAGCGCTCGGAGAAATAGTCGAAGGGGCTGCCCATATCGAGCTCCTTGCCGGTGGCCATATCGAGAAGCGTGAGATCGATCGTGCTGCCGCGGTTGTGGCTGGATTTGCTTGCGATATAGCCGAGGCGAAACAGGTCCTGCTTTTCGAGCTCGGGATAGAAAAACGGCTTCATGCGCTGGTCAAGGTCCTCGATGCCCCATAGGACGAAATGGCGCACGGCACGCGCGGGACGATAGGCGTCGAACACCTTGAGACGGTAGCCCATGACGTTGGCCTGATTGCTGACGACCTTGAGGGCACGCGCAGCGTCCTTCGTGAGGAGCGCGATCGGCTCCTCATAGCCGTCGATGCGGTCGCCGACGAAGTTATAGGTGGAGAAATAGCGGATCTCCTGCACGATGCCGGGAACATAGTCGCTGAGCAGGACGAAGCGGGAGGCGTCCAGTTCCGCCTGCTTTTGATAATCAATGGACATATGTTTCACCTCGATGCGTCAAAGCGGAAAGAGCAGGGCCTCGCAGAGAATCTTGCAGGCCTCCTCGCGCGTGACGAAGTTCTGCGGACGAAAGGCGCCGTCCGGATAGCCGCTGAGCACGCCCTCGCGCTGCAGCTGCGCCACGGCGTCCCGCGCCCAGGGACTGACGGCGGCGGCGTCCACGAAGTGCAGAGATCCGGCCGAGGCGTCGACCGTCAGAATGCCTTGCTGCAGAGCGAAATAGTCGACGATGACGGCGAGCTGCTCGCGCGTGGCGTTCTGCTCGGGCGCAAAGCGGTTTTCGCCCACGCCGGAGACGATATTGACGCGGCGTGCCCACTCGATATAGGGGGCGTAATAGGCGCCGTCTGCGACGTCCGAGAACGCGCAGTGCGGATAATCCGAAGGACGGACGCCGGCCATGCGGCCGAGGAGCGTGACGAGCTGGCCGCGCGTGAGCTGCCCTTCGGGCGCAAAAGCGTTTGCGCTCACGCCCTGCACGGTGCCGCGATCAGAGAGCGTCTTGACATAGGGATAGGACCAGCGGTCCTGCGCCACATCCGCGAACGGGAAGACAGGGCCGCGCTTTTCCGGCAGGGCGGCGAGGAAGCGCTCGGCGATCTCGGCCTGCCCCTCATTGGAGGGGTGCACATCCAGCTCCACGGCGGAGAAAAAGCCCTCGTCCGTGATCGAGTCGCCGCGCTTGGCGGCGAGGCTCTGGATGCCGGAAATGTCCACATAGATATACTTCCCCGCGTACTTCGAGCCGGAGCGCATCTGCGTGTTGACCGCGGCGATGATGCCGTCCGCGGCACGGCCGAGCTCGAGCAGGGAACTGTCGGAGATCTTGAGCTCGCTGAATGGGTTATAAAAGCCCGCGACGAGGAGCGTGACGTCCGGATTGAGCGCATAGAGATCGCCGATGATGGCGTCCCAGTTCTGCACAAAGCGCGTATAGCCCTCGGTGAGGCCGCTGATGGCGGCGTTCACGGCGGAGACGTAGCCGCCGAGCTTCTTCGCGAGACCGAGCAGGCGGCTCAGCGCGTCCGTCTGGTCGGCGGCGCCGCTCTCAGCCGAGGCGATCAGCCCGCCGCTGACGCCCGCGGCCGCGAGGGCGGCCTTGGCGCGCAGGAGCGCATAGGTGGCGACGTCGTTCGCGCCGATGTTGAGCGTGATGAGATCCGCCGCGGCCACGGCGGGACGATAGAAATGCCGGATCTCGGCGACCTTGGCGCGGGAGAAATTGTTGGCGTACTCGTCCGGCATGACATAGTCATCCTCGAGACAGGCGCGCAGCTCCACCGTGCGCATGCCGCCGCAGCCGAGCTGGCTTAAATAAGCGCCGGTGGCCTTCGCAATCCGGTCGGGATAGGCGCCGGGCGTGCGGTACATGTATTTGTTCTCGATGTTGTTTTCGCCGATGCCGTTGGCGATGCTGTCGCCAAGGGAGACATAGTATTCATAGCCGCTGAAGTCCTTCGCGGCGGCAAAACAGGCGCCGAAGGAGACGAGCATTGCCATCGTGAGCAGCAGCGAGAGCAAGGAGCGAACGGTTTTCATAGGCCACCTCGTTTGCGGTTTGATGCTCCCATTGTAGCAGAACCGGCAGAAAACGGCAAGGCGCGCGGAAGGCAAAATGAGCAGCCGAAGCTGCTCATTTTCGCTGTGTTCTGTTTTTACATGACGGACCACGTCTCGCCGTCGGCAATCTGGCGAAGGGCCGACTGCAGCACGGCTGGGTCCGTGAGCGTCTCGCGGCCGAAATAGGAGACCTCCTGCTGCTTGGCCCGAAAAACGGTGGCCTTTTCCTTGACGGAGTCCCCTTCGAGCAGCTTCGAGACGTTCAGAGACGCCGCGAGGCCGCCGAAGCCGCGAAAGTGCGTACTGATGGCGTCGATCTCATAGATGAATTCGTTTTTGATCTCGCGGCTCGTCTTGCAGGAGACGAAGACCGGCGTGACGCCGCGCATGGCGACGACGTCGAGCTCGTTGTTGGTATTCTCGATAAACTGGCCGTCCGATTCCTTGCTGACCGCCGCGACCGCCTTTTTGTAATCCGCAAGGCTGACCGGAAGATGCGCATCCGGCGCGACAGCGTCGAGCCGGCGGCGGATATGCTGCTTAAAGTCGCTTTTCTGATTCGGCGCGGTGCGGTTGTTCCACGCGATTTTCACGCCGGTGGCAACATCGTCGAAATAGCCGCAGTTGCGAAAACAACGATAGAGGATGATCTCAAACAGCTGGCCCTGCTTTTCGATGAGCTCCGCCATGGCGGGATCGCGGAACGAAAACTCGACGATTCCGTCCTTCAGCGCCGGCTCGGTGATGATTCCGGCGTCGTGAAGATCGGCAAAGAACGCCATGCGCTTCGACGCCGTCTCCTCGCTTTCGCTCATCGTGCAGAGAAATTTACGCAGATGCGTATGCACCACGCGGACGCCCTCCTTCGGGGAAAAGCGCAGACGGTGCTCCGGCGGCTCCGCTACGCCGGCAAACGCGGACAGCGCATCGACGATCGCATCGTCGCGCACGTCAAAGCGCGCGCGGACGCCGTCCTGCGAGGCGGGGAACGCGAGATCGGCGATCAGGCGGAAGGCCTGCAGATCCTGCAGCAGGCTGCCGATGGCACACTCGCGGAAGACACGGCGGTCGAACACCTTGTCGAACACGCGGTAGGTGCCCTCCGGCTGCGGGCGGCTTTCGAGCGCGAAGGAAAAGTAATCACTGTTCGGCGTGGGCGCTTTCCGCTTCGGGTCGAGCCGCTTATCCTTCTGCAGAAAGCTCGAAATGCCGCTCCAGACGCCGGGCTCGTCCACGTACTTCCAGAAAAGGGCGCTCAGGCGGTCAAACTCCGCCTGCGTGAGATTGTCCTCGCCGCGCTCCGTGACCTCGCCGCCCATCAGCTCTACATATTCGCGCACGGAGAGGCTCATGCCCGTGGGGCCGACGGAGAGCAGGCCGCTGTCCGGACCGAGGGCGACGATGCCGAGACGCGGATCAAAATGCGCGCGGACGAGGCCTTCATATTTTCCGAGCGCCGCGCCGACGAGAAAGCCGAGACGGCTGTCCTCATAGGAGACGACGTTCAAAACAAGATTACAGGGATCGACCTCGCCGGAGGCGAGCAGGCCGTCCAGCCACCGCTCCACAGCGGCGGGGTCAGCCGTATCGAGCGCGACGAACTCCGCCTTCGTATTGCCGCCGCGGCCGGCGAAGAAGCGCTCCGCCGCCGCGCGATAACCCGCGTCGGCCGTGTTCTCGCCGACGAAGATTGCCCGCTCGGCGCAGAGCAGGACGGGCAGGACCGCGTCCTCGGCGAGCACGTCGCCGGAAAAGCAGACGACAGTGCCGAAGCGGCGGCCGTGCCAGAGGCAGAAGGGCAGGAAGTCCACAAGCTGCGCATCGATGGAGAGAAAATTGATGCGCTGATTGCGAATGAGAACGGGCTTGAGATCGCGCTCGAGCGCCGTGAGCTGCGTCTGGAATTCGCCGATGTTGAAGATTGCCTCGGGCAGGACCTTGGCGCGGTTCAGCTCACGGTGATAGGCCAGCGCCGCGCCGGGCTCATCCTGCAGCAGGGCGTTGACCGCCGCCGCGAGATCAGAAAAACGCGGCTCATTGAGGAGCGTGTGGCGCGACATTTCGAGGCGCGCGGCATAGTCCGCCGCCGCCCGATGATAGCGCCAGGAGACGAGATCGAGCTCGCTCAGGCCCTCGGGCGGGTCGTTTTCCCAGAAATCGCGCCGGTCCATGACGGGGTTTTTCCCGTCAGGCGCGCAGTCGCACAGGCAGATGTGAATTCGGCGGGCCACGTCCTTGGTGGCGTTTGCGGCACAGACGGCGGAAAACTCCTCATCCGTCGCCCGGCGATAGCCGCGCATGGCCATGAAGGCGCACCAGCGGCGGTGCTCCAGCACGGAGAGCGCGGAAAAGCGCGCATCGTGCGTTCTGCAGGCCTCCGTGAGCTCAGCGAGGGGATTGGCATCCGGTCGGCCCTCGCGCGCGGCGAGCAGGCGGCAGAGCGCGAGCTTGCTCGAAATGTGCGCCGCGGCGGCAAAGGACGAATCGGCGCCATAGGCATCCGTGTCGCAGAGGATGAACTCATGCTCATACTGCGCGGCAAACTCGGCGCGGTTTTGCGCTTCGCTGCTGCGCTGGTCATAGCTCAGGGCATAGCTGAAGCTGATGTTCTCCGCCATGCGGCGCAGCGCGGCCGAGGGCGTCTCCTCGCCGGACGCGGCCTCCTCCGTCCCGCCGAAGGCGATGAGCTCGGCGCCGGCGGAGGCGGCTTTGCGCCGGAGGGGGCGCACGGTGCTCTTTTCCGCGCGGACGCAGAGCGCGGCACCCTCGGCGGCATAGTCCGGCAGAGCGCGGGCAGTCCTGAGGCTGTCTGCCACGATATAATCAAACTCGCCCGCGAGCTGCTCCGCGGAGGATACATAGCGGATGGGGGCGGCATAGCCCTTCTGCAGCAGCTCCGGCAGCGCAGGAAACCGCGCCGGATCCTCCAACGCGGCGCGCACGGCGTCCGCCTCCGGGGAGAGAATCGTGATCTCCGGCAGCACACCGGGCAGCACGCCCTCCACCTGCGAGCACCAGAAGAGCGCGCGGAATATTTCTAAACAGACATCGCCTTTGCCGTCGGCGAGCATCCGCAGCCGGGGCCTATCGGGCCGGATGCGCGCGCAGGGCGGCGCGGCATAGAGCAGCGCATAGAGCTGCAGGCGAAACTCAGGATTCAGCTTCATGGGGGTTCTCTCCTTTCTGCGCGGCGATCTCGCCGGCACGCGCTGAGATCAGCTGCTCCGGCGCGAAGGCGGCAGCTTCATCCGTGAAGCAAAGCGCTTCTTCGGGTACTTGTCCGGCCTGGACGGCGGCGATGAGCTCTGCTTCGGTACAGACCTTCCAACCCCACCGCTTCTCCCACGCGGGGAGGAGATCGTTCAGCGTCATGCCGCTGCTTGGCGCGGTCTCCGGGAAAAGCGGCTGCTGTTTTTTCGGCTCGTCCCAGTAGTACTTCCGAAGGGGGCTCGGCTTGCTGCGGCTCTTCTCCCCCATGGTGGCGCAGAGCCAGTTGGAGAGCGAGGCGCGGTTGAGCAGCACAGAGCCCGTATCGCGGCCTGCCTCGCGGCGGGCAAGGAGCACCGCGGCGGTGAGCTTGAGCACCTGACGGACCTGGGCATCCCGATAGCGGTTCTTCTCGTCCGTGATGACGCGGTCCTGCTTCCCGCCGGTATAGACCTGCCCGGCGAGTGTGAACATCGTATCATCCGCTGCGCTTTTGACCGCGACGAGCCAATTTCGCTGCAGCGGTCCCGCGAGCAGAGCGGCGGACAGCACCCGATCGAGCAGGATGCGGTTGAAATCGTTTTTTCGCTCCGCATAGACGTGCATCTCCGGCCGCGCGAAGGACCAGCCGCGCTCCGAGAGCAGCCTTGCCGCGTTCACGGCGCGCTGAACCGGAGAAATGTCATTTTTGAGCGCGTCGAAGGCCGCATCCGAAAAGAGCGCGGAAAGCGGCTGGTGCGCCAGCCGATACTGTTCGGACGGCAGCCGGCCGGTCTTTTCCTGCGCAAACCGTCGGTGCAGATCGGCCTGCACCGCGTCATACCACTGCTGAACCGCAGCGAGGTCGCAGCAGAGGTCGGTTTTCCGCTCCAGCTGCCGGAGCAGGTCGTCATATTTCGATTGCAGAACACGGCGGCACAGATAATCCGGAAGAATGCCCTGCACGGACGCGATCTCCGCGCGGTCGGCGTCCGGGACGGAGAGATCCGGCGCAAAGTCCTCCCTTCGCTGCGCGAGGAGAGATTCCCGCGCGGCGTCATCCGAGAGGTCTGCGGGATAGCGCAGATACAGGCAGCGGCTCGGCATCAGCAAGACGGATGCGGTCCGCCCCTCTTCCACCTTACACCACGCGTTCCAGCGCACAGACTTCCAAGCGCCGTCCTCGAAGAGAAAATATTCGCGGCGCGTATAGCCGTACCAGCTCTCCAGATAGCGACGGGCAGCGTGGAGCGAGGTCGAATCCGTCCTGCCGCGGAGAAAGCCGCGCGCGAGGATGACAAGCGCCCGATTGAGCCCGCTCAGATCATCGCAGATCGTATCATGGCGCAGGCGGCCGGTCTGCGTCTCCGGAAGGTCGGAGGAGGACAGCAGATATTGGCGAAGCTCCGCATATTCATCCAGCATTGGCCTGGACCTCCTTCCGATCGAGGATAAACGGCTCCAGCTGCTTCCAGGAGAACAGCTCCCAGAACAGCTTGTGATTCGTGTCCGCGCCGGAGCACACCCGGTAGACATACCACAGCGACTGCTCGGCCCATGCCTCTGGCGTGACGCTTTCCGGCCGCAGCGCTTCCAGACGCCGGCGGAACAAGTCGTTCAGATTGTTTTTCCACAGGGACGCTTCCGCGCGCGTGCGAATGTCGGCGAGATACTGGCGGCTCATCTCCGCATAGCAGCGCTGATACGGCTCCAGATCCTTCTCCGGCACCGCAACGGCGCCCTCCGGCGGCGTGAGCGTTTGCTGTACGTCATACTGCAGCACGCGCAGACGCAGCCAGATCTCCTTCACGATGAGATACAGCAGACGATACCCGCCGCAGTGGAAATTGAGCAGCAGCGCCTGAACCGACTCGGAGAGGCTCCCGCCCGTGAGGCACTGCAGCATGGCGCGGCGCTCCTCTCCGGCAGTGAACTGCCACTTTTCGGCGATGATCCGGTCCAGGCAGGCTTTGGCAGGCGCGGGATCGATGCGATTTCCGGTTTGATCGAGGAAAAATTGGAGCACCTCGCGCCGCGCTTTCTCAAACACCTGCTCCGCGATCCATTCCGGATGCGCGGGGTCGATGGGAGCGGTCTGCGAGCCATACATTTGAATGAGCGTATTGCGGGCGCGGCCGCCGAAGTTTCCGCTCTCCTGCTGGGAGATCGCTTCGCTGCGCTCGGAGGCGGCGGCAAGCACCGCCTGCAACGCAAACAGGGCGCCGCGAATCTCCCGCCGGATGGCGGGATCCGGTTCGGCAGGGGCCGCGCGATCGAAGGTAAACAGCTGCGCGGTCGTATTCGTAACGTGCTCCGCTTTCGCCTCCTCGCGCGCCGGCGCTTCCGGCTGAGCGGTCAGGCGGCGGAGATAGATCGCGGGCAGATTCTGCACATAGGGCGCATCCTCGCAGGCGCGGATGCGGTGCGAATGGCTGCCGCGGAGAATTTCATAGCCGTCGTCCGTCTCCGCCACGGTCCAATCCCTGCGGTAACGGCGAAGGGTGCGAATCTCCTGCAGGTCCGCGAGAAATTTTCCGGCGTTTTTGCCGAGTTCCTTTCCGGCTGCCTCAATGACATTCAGATCCGGATGGCGGCCGGTTTTCGCCGCGTCGATCTCGAGGCCCGTGAGAATGGTGCACTCGGCGGCGCGGTTTTGAAACTGCTCCTGGCCGCGCCAGTACTCCGCCTCGCCGAATTTGAAGGCCAGATTGCTCAGATGACCCACCATGGAGTTGAAGGTGTCTTTGATCGTATCGGGATCCACCTGCTCCGGGATGGGGCGGTTGGCTGCGGAGAGCGCCGGAATGACGACCACCGGCAGGCTGCGGCCGCGCGGCTTTTGATCGTCATAGACCGCGCGGCAGATGGCGTTGTTGACGATGGGATCGAAAAACACCTTCGCGAGATCGCCGTCAAAGTCGGCGCCGCTGAGCGCCATGGCCGTGAGCGTATTCTGCGCGATCATGACGACGCCGGTCAGATGCGAAAAATAAGATTGATACAGCCGGCCGACCGGGTGCTTTGCCCGCTCATTCGGCACGAGCGGATAGAGCGCGCACTCCTCATTGCGGGAAAGGTGGGGATTGCGCAGGAGCGGATAGGTGCGCTTCGGGTTGAGACGCTTGGCGCCAGGCAAATAAAATTTGGACTCCGCGAGGCGCGCGTTTCCGACGGCGCTGAGCAGTTCGGCACGGCACTCGGTGAGCTTAACGCCGCTGCGCCGGCTGCGCTTTGCAATCGTATACAAGAGCCCCAGCAAATCGCCCGAAAGGAAGCGGCAGCAGCCGCGCGCGAGCAGCTTGCCCTCCGCGGTGTCCTTCAGCCGCGCCAGATACAGGCTCTCGGCCATCTGGCTGACGGTATGGTCGGTGTGGAAATCCGGGTTTTTCAGCAGCGCCATCGCCCAGGCGGAGCCGGAGGAGATCAGCGGCGAGCGATCTTCATCCGGCGCCTGCTCCGGATCGGGATCATCCTGCTCCACGGCCTCCGCCGCGGCGAGACCGGCGTCCTTCCGGAGCACCTCTAGTCGCGCAAAATGCGTTTCCGCGAGCGATTCCATATCGCCGGGCTCCAACGCGAGCGGGTTTAAGAACTGATAGTTCAGGCGCGTCCAGCCGGTGTTGGAGGTGACGCTCTTGTCGGTATTGGAGATATAGAGTCCATGGTGATAATGGCAAAAGCGGTCGAAATAATACGCCATGGGGTCAATGCGTTCCCTGCGCTCCGGATCCTGCGCGAGCAGGCGCTGATCCTCGGCGGCACAGACCTTCCGCAGCCAGCTGCCGCACTTGAACATGGACTCCGTGAGCAGGATCTGCGCCGAGCGCAGATCGCGGCGGAAGCCGAAGGCGTCCGTCACCTCGAGCACCGCGCCGGCGCAATCCAGCTCCTCGTCAAAAAAGGCGGGCCAATCCACCTGATGCAGCATGCCCTTGACGAAAGGCATGCGCACCTGGAAGGACGAGGCGCCGCGCGCACTGGCGGCCGATGCAAGCTTCTCCGCCCACACGGGAGAGACAAAGCCCTCGCCGTCGAACGCGTTGATCTCCGGCTTCTGCTCGGCGATTCTTGTGCTCCAGAGATCCGGCTTTGCCGGGTCCTCCGCCTCCGCCGTGAGCACTGGAACCGCCTTCTGCTTTTTCACGAGCTTATCGGGCAGGACGATCACGGTGTTCTCATTGAGTTCCAGACCGGAAGCCCGGACCGCGTCGGAGAGATAGAGCCCGCGATAAGCGTACATCTTGCTCAGATTCACGGTAAAGCCGGACATGTCGAGCATAAGGCGCCTGTCCATGGCCGCCTTGCGCTCGGCGCGGAGAAAGCAAATGCGGTTTGTGCGGCTCATGCTGCCGCTCTTATCGAAGGGGACGAAACGCACCGGCTCCGCGTTGGGCGCGAAGCGGAGCGAGAGCCCCTCCTCCAGCAGCCGGCGCGCGCCGTCGGCCGTGAGCGAATCGGTGCTGCTGAGCGTGGACGAAAAGTTCAGATAGAGCAGCTCGTCTTTCAGCACATTCTGATCCCGCCGCAGATGCTCAAACGCGCCGGCGTCTCCTCCGGCAAGGTGCAGCAGAAGCTGATAGCATAACGCGTTCTCCGTATGCAGGGACTCCCCGGAGACGACGGTATCATAGGTCGTGGGCTCATACATCGGCAGAACCAGCGCCGGCTCCTCGCCGCCGTCGGACGGCAGATGCGCGAGGCGATAGTCCGCGATCCCCTCCACGGTCAGCGTGCGAAGCCGGTAGGAGCAGATTCTATTCTTCGGCATATAGTCACTCCCTTTCGACGGGATTTAAGCGTTTTTTACTACGAAATTATATCACAGCGCAGACACCGTGCACAAGCGTTTGCGGCGACAAATTCCCCTGCCGGCGCCGCGATGGCGCCGGCTTCAAATTGTAAACTTTTTTCAATCGGCGCTTGACAGGGAAAATACGCTATGCTATATTACAGGCGACATGGGAGCTGCACGGACGTGCGAAAACAGAGATGCGGTCGGCTGACCGAACCGCAGGGTTGAGGACGCGAATCAAAGTGCCTCTGGCATTTTGAGAAGAGGAATCCTGTTTTTTTCTCGAGATGTGACGGCGAAACATGATAGCTTGTAAGGCACTCGCTTTTGGCGGGTGCCTTTTTTCGTTTGATAGAATCCTGCCCACCCCCCTGACGGGCAGACACGGAACGGACACCGTGTCTGCCCGTTTTTTTATGTCCGAATACTTTACTTTTTGGAGGAATCACTATGTACAACCATCTGAAGAACGTGAGAATCTACGCCGAGCCCAACTGCTTCCGGACCGGGATGAACGTATACCTGGACTTCTCCGGACAGCAGGCCTACCTCATGTCGCACCGAAACAATCCCCTGCTGCTGGACCTGCTTGCGTCCGGCATGCGCCTGGAGGAGCTGGAGCGCTTCACCCGGACCAACAGCCGGAGAGAAAGTCAGCAGAAGCTGCGCGCGAGCGCGAAGCACATCCTGCGCTCGGCAGACGACTACATCCGATATGAACATCTGGAGCTGCCGGTTCTCTTCACCGAGATGGCCGGCATGCCCGCAGCCTGAGAAAAGGAGAATACAACATGAACCATACCAATCACACCAACCACGCGGAGCACACCCTCAAGCAGTGGAAGCTCAAATCCCTGCGGCGCGGCAGAGTCCACGCGCTGGGTCCCGTGGAGAGCATGAAGATGCGCTCGCGCGGCCGCTCCGACGCCCGATGCGGCTTTCCTCGCCAGGACGAGGACGGGCGCTGGCTCTCCGCCGCGCTGAAGCAGGAGCTCGACGCCTATGAGGAATTCGGCGCCGCGACCTGGGGACGGATGCAGATTGACATGGAACCGCTGCACCGCGAAGCCGCACGCCGCATCGATGAAATTCTGCGTCTGCGCCGGGAGATTGCGCGGTGCAGGCGCGAGGCGCCGGATCAGCCGGACCCCGCGGAGCTGACCGTCCGGCGCAGGGGCGAGGAGGCGCTCACGGACAAGCAGATTCGCGACCGCCGTCTGCGCGAATGCAAAAAGCGCGCGGCTCCCTACCACGCGAAGCTGCGCGGCCTGCTCGATCAGCTGCGCGCGGCCGAGGAAGCGCTCGAGCAGCTGCGCAGCCGCATCGTGGAATCGGACAACGCGGCGAGGATGATCTGCGCGAGAGTGCATGATCACACGCAGATGCGCATCGACGTCTACTGGGGCGAGGCCGTGCGCATCCATCCCCGCGGCGACGAGATGCCCCCCGTGCCGCAGCTGAGCGCCGTATCCAAGGCGGAGCAGACCTATGTACAGCGGCATTGCGCACTGTATGAAAAGCTGGAAACCGTCCTCGCCGAAATGACCGGCCGGGACAACGACGATCAAACGGAGGTCGCTTAAATGAAACTGAGAAATCGAAAGAAAAAGCAGCCTGAGACAAAGCCGCTCGGGCTCGCGCAGCAGCAGGAGCAGACGATCGTGAACGACTTTACCCGCCGGACGCCCTACGCGTCCTACCGGCCGGTGGAGTATCAGCTTTACGCGCCGCTGCTCCAATTCCAGAAGCCGCTCGACGACTTTCTGGAAAAGCTCTTTTCCGGCGACATTGACGACGCCAACGGCAATGTTCTCGACAATCTCATCGGCGGCATGGCGCGCATGGCGCTGGAGGACCTCAAACGGCAGCGCGTGCGCCACGGAGACGTGCTGCGCGATCTCGCGATCCGAACCGACGGAGATATCAACGCCTTCCAGCGCGCGCAGTCCCGCGTGCAGCAGCAGCTGGACGAGACCAACGACCGAATCCGCGGCCTCCAGGCTCGCCTGGAGCAGAACGATTTGAGAAAAGGAGAATAATATATGAAGCTTCTGAAAATATTTCGCAGGGAACCCGACCCCATGTGGACCATGGACGCGCAGGGCAACCTGCGCTTTCCCGGCCGGGAGCGCGCGGCCAAGGACACCTGCGCGCCCGATTCTCTCTGGGAGCGGCCGGTGATCAGCACGCTGATGCTGATCGCCTGCGCGCTGCTGGACTTTGTGGTGGCGGTCGCGCTGGTGAACGACGTGGCCTATGACCGGCTGTGGATCCGCCTGCTGACGCCGGTGGGCTTTCTGATCGGTCTGGACGTGGCGCCGATCTATCTCGGCAACTTCGTGCGAAAGCGCGAGCAGCGGCTGGGCATCCCCGCGGCCGGCAAGCTGTTCGCCATGGTGTTCGCGGCAGCATTTCTGGCCGTATTCCTCTTAAACGCCGGCATCCGGCTCGGGCTGATCGGCACGAGCGGCACAGATCTCGGCGCGTCCGGCGCCGTGTTTGCCGACAGCGCGGCACAGGCGCGCGCGGAGGCGGCGCAGGCCGAAGCGCTGAAGTATGACAGGCTCTACAACTGGATGATGATCGTGCTGCCTGCGGTGACGAGTCTGGTGAGCTTCGGCGTGTCGTACTACGTGAACGACTTTCTGCGCCTGAGGCTCAACCGCGCCCTGCTCCAGCGCACACAGCTGGAGGACGAATATGACCGCTTTGACGCGGCACTGGCGGAATTTGACTCGCTCAAAGCCCGCAGCGCCGAGCTGCAGGCGGACGACGACCTGCAGTATACCGCGGCGCAGGCGCAGACCTGCGAGGCCTTCTATCACTGGTGCGACTATGTGCGCGAGCGCATCAAGGAGCACCTCGGCGACGCCGCGGCGTCGAACGAGCTGTCCAAGGACCGGCGCGAGGAGCTCTGCGCGCTGGTGCAGCAGCTGGAGGCGCCGGAAAGCTTCATCACACTGCCCGCAGCGGAGCAGGACGCCCTGCCCGCGCGCTCGATCGCTTAAACGACTTTGACTGACAAAGGAGATATGACTATGAAAAAACAGAAAATCGAAGCATCCGTCGCCGTCATCCTCGTACTTCTGATGATGTGCGTGACCGTATGCTCCGGCTGCGGCCACAGCGCCGCGGCCGCGAGCGAGCGCGTGGAGGCCGACGCCGTGGCCATCGTGGCCGGCTGCCACGCCTGCAGCAAGACGCTGAATCTCACGAGCACGCTCGTGGAGAACACCGTATTCAGCGCGCTGCGGCGCTTCGGCACCGTGTCCGTGATCAGCGTGGACGGCGCGCCGTCGCTCGCGGCGCAGGACAGCTATGACATTGCAGAGCAGTATCGCCACGCGGCAAAGCAGAAGCTCGACCGCGACGTGCAGACGCGCACGGACATTCTGCTCTCGCAGATCGCCTCGCTCCGCGCGGACGACCCCGAGGTGGACACGCTCGAGGCGCTGCGGCTTGCCGCGCGCAGCCTCTCCGCCGCGGACGCGGCACAGACCAAGGCGATCCTCGTGCTCGACACGGGGCTTTCGACCTGCGGTCTGCTGAACTTCACGAACAACCTGCTCTCCGCTGACCCCGCCGCCGTGGTGCAGCAGCTGAAGGAGCGAAACGGCGTGCCGGAGCTGCAGGGCATCACGGTCGTCTGGCAGCAGCTCGGCGACGTGGCCGCGCCGCAGGAACCGCTCTCCCCCGCGCTGCTGCAGCGGCTGGAGGCGATCTGGCGCGGCGTGGTGGAGGCCGGCGGCGGCACCTTCGTCTATGCGGGCGAGCTGCCGCTCTCCGGCGAGGCAGACCCGGCGCTTCCGGCCGTGACGCCGGTCGGCCTGCCGGCGGAGGCGCCGATCGCCTTTGACGCGGTGAGCGCGGACTACAGCGTGCCGCAGTTTCTGACGCAGGAGCAGGTACGTTTTCAGCCGGACTCGGCCGTCTACGCCGACCCGGACGCAGCCGCGACGGTGATTCGGCCGATCGCGGACTATCTGAACGCGGCGCCGGACTTTCGGCTGCTGCTTGTGGGCACGACCGCGGGCGACGGGGACACGGCCTTTTCCCGCTCGCTCTCGGCCGACCGCGCCGAGGCCGTGAAGGCCACGCTCACGAGCATGGGCGTGGACAGCGGGCGCATTCTCACGCTGGGGCTCGGCAGCACCGACCCGTGGCACATCGCAGGCGTGGGCACGGACAGCGCCGCCGCCGAGCAGAACCGAAAGGTCGTTCTGCTGGACGCCGGAAGCGAAACCGCGAAAGCCCTGTTGGGGTAATGCACAGCGTCAATGTAAGACCTGCATACCCCCATATCCGTAAAGCTTGAAAAGGAGAACTGCATGATGAAAACATTGACGCTTTACCCAAACCACACAACCGCAGCCGTTCGGATGGAACGGCTGATTCGCTGCGAGCAGAAGCGCAGCGGCGACGCCATGCTCTCCGCGCGCCTGGTCTGCTGCGCGTCTCAGCTGCCCGAGGCGGGCTTTCTCGGCTGGCAAATGGTGATGCCCCGCGAGGGACTCGCGCGGATGGACCTCTTCGCATTCGGCGCATCCGCAGACGACCTGCGATGGATGGCGGAGGACACGGCCACCTGCTCCGAAAACAGCGCGGCGAAGGAAACGCTCCCGATGCGTGATCTGAACGTCTATGCGCTGAGGCTGCCCGTCTCCCCCGCCGCGCGGCCGGTGGTGGGCTTCGGCGCGGAGCAGAAGCCGCGCGTCGAGCAGACCACCGCCGGATGGCCGACCGTTCTCTTTGCCGCCTTTGAGGGCCTCACGGCAGCCCTGCGCGCCGCGGGCGGCGCGCTGCGCGTGGCTGTGGGCAGCGCGAATGCCCGGCAGCAGGCGGAATGCCGCGCCGCGCTCGCCGCGACCTGCAATTGGAGCGAGGCGGACCAGAAGCGCTATCTTGGCTCTCCGGTGCGCATGAAAACGCTGCTGGCCCTGCCCGGCGCACCCTCGCTGCGCCTGCGCGCGGTGATCTTCTCAGCCATCCCCGGTGCGGTACTGGAGGAGGCGGCGCCCGAGGAGTGGAACGAGCCGCTCTTCAACGCGCCGGTGCTGCCGGCAATGGCCGCGCGCACGCTCACGCTCGAGCCCTTCACGACGGAGCGCGTGCTGCCCGGCGTGGCGCTCTGCCGCGAGCCGGTGAAGCCCATCCCGGCGGATTTTGCGGAATCTGCAGCGCGCGGCGTGACGATTGGGCGCGCGCCCGGCACAGCCGGAGACGACCGCAGAATCGCCATCGCGGAGCGCGACCTTCAGCGCCACTGGCAGATCGTGGGCCAGACGGGCACCGGCAAGAGCACCCTGCTCGCCCGCTCGATCGTGGACGCGGCAAGGCAGGGCTACGGGCTGACCTTTCTCGACCCGCACGGGACGACGATCGACACCGTGCTGCGCGCGCTGCCGAAGGAATGCGCAAAGCGCGTGCGCGTGGTACGCCTCGGCGACGGCGAGCACCCGGTGCCGATCAACATGTTTTCCACGGCGGACCCCGACCGCGAGGAGCGCACGATCGGCGACCTCTGTCTGCTGTTTCAGGAGATCTTCGACCCCGGGAACCGCGGCATCTGCGGACCGCGCTGGGAGCGCTGGTTTTCCACCTTCATGCGCGCTTCCCTCGTGCTGCTGAAAAACTACGCCTCGTTTCTGAGCGTGATTACGCTCTGCCAGACGAAGCAGACCGTGCGCGAACTCGCCGACGCCATCCGCGCGGAGGACCCCGATCTCGCGCTGACGCTCGAGAGCGAATACGCCACGCTCGAAGGCAAGGACTTCGGCGAGATGATCAACTGGTGCGTGAGCAAGCTGCAGCGGGCGGTAAACGTGCAGCAGCTGCGCGCATCGCTCGGCGGCGGGGCCAACGCGCTGGACTTTCGCGCGAGCGTGGACACGGACGCGATCACGCTGATCGATCTGGCGAGCCCCGTGATCGGCACACAGGCCGCCCGCGTGGTGGGCACGCTCCTGCTCATGCAGCTCTGGAACGCGCTGACCGAGCGGCGCTGCCGGGAAAAGACGCACCTGATCTTCCTCGATGAGGCGCACCTCTTCAGCTGCGGCACGACGCTGCCGCGCATGCTCGCCGAGGGCAGAAAATTTGGAATCGGCATGATTCTGGCGCATCAGCACTGCGGCCAGCTGAACGCGGAGGTGCGCGAGGCGCTGGAGGCCAACAGCGCAAACTTCAGCGCCTTCCGCATGTCCGCGCGCGACGCGCGCGAGGCCGCCGTGCGTCTGGATGACGAGCGCTTTGCTTCCGCGCTGTGCCGTCTGGACGCCTTTCGCGCCGTGACGACGCTGAGCGTGGACGGGCTGCAGAGCGCACCGTTTACCCTCTGCGTGGACCGTGTGGACCCCGTCCGCGGCGGTGAAAAGCAGGCGCAGAAAATCGAGCGTGAGAGCCGAAAGACGCTCTCAGACCCCTACCGCGGCCGCCCTGCGCTGACGCAGGCGGAGATTCTGGAATGCGTGCGCGACCCGGAGCGCAGACGCAGCCTGCTCCGGGAGGAAACGCCTCCGGTCACGGATTGGCCGGAGAAGCAAAGAGAGACGCCGGACTGGCTGGAAAAGTGGATGAAACAGAACGATTACGAGGATGAAACGGAGGAATTGCTCGATGAGGCAGTTTGATCAAAATGTACTGAACGGACTCGGCATCACGCTGCCGGAGGCCGACATGAAGGAGCTCTGCAGCCTTCTGAACACAACGCACGAGATTCGCGTGGGAGAGCACATGTCGCAGGGGCTGTCCGACGCGCAGCTGGACGAATTTGAACGGCTCATTGACGCGGAGGATGACGACGCCATCGCCGAGTGGCTGGACGAGAACCGGCCGGACTACTGCGAGATCATCGAGGAGGAATTTGAGATTCTCCTGCAGGAGGTGCGGGAAAACGCCCTGCATATCATGGAGGCCGTGCCGCCGCATCTGAGCGCGCGGGAGATCAAAAAGGGGCAGGTGGTTTCGCTCGGCAGATGGCCGGAGGACCACCCGCTGCAGTGGACGGTGCTGGAGGCGGACCGCGCGGGCTGCACGGCGCTGCTGCTGTGCACTGAGGCGATCGAGCTGGAGGAATATCAGCCCGGCGACAAGGACCCCAGCTGGCCGCAGAGCCACATGCGAGCATGGCTCAACGGCACGTTTCTGCGCGGCGCCTTTCGGGAGCGGGAGCAAAGATACATCCGCAAGTGCGCACTGAGCACGCCCGGAGACGAGAAAACGCTCCGACACTCCGACAGCGTGTTTCTGCTGAGCCGGCAGGAGGTGGAAACCTATCTCAAAAACAAGAGCGACCGCCGCAGCCCGGCGTCGGCACACGCCGAAGCACAGGGCGTGAGCGTCTACGGTAATCTGAGCCGATGCTACTGGTGGATGCGCAGCGGCTCGAAAGAACGCGCCTGCGCCGTGTCGGACGAGGGAAACCTGGTATCGACCCGCGGCGTGCTGACGGACTATCCCGGCGTCGGCCTGCGGCCGGCGATCCGCATTCGGCTCCAGCGCTGAACGATTATGATAGAATCCTGCCTCCCCCCCTAAACTCACAATCACAAAAAAGGAGAAAACGCTATGAAAAAAGAATTACTCGACAGAAGCATCCGCTACGAGCAGGGCAGCTATCTCTGCGGCCCGAGCCACCCGATCGATATCCGTGCGACGGCATACATCGGAAATCTGCCGACCGATGATATCTGCGACACGCTCTGTCGCGCCGTAATCGAGGTACGGGAGCACAACGACGGCGCGCTTTCCATCCATCAGACCGGCGATGATCTGCACGACACCTGGCAAGTGTCGGTGTACGGCATACCGGTCATGATCCTGCGCGATCAGTGGACCCATTATGATCTGTCACTCTTTGATTTTCCGGACCTGCCGGTGGCCTCCTGGATGATGGCGCCGCTCGGTTTGGCCCTGGAACACAAATTCAAAGCCTCGTAAAGAAAAGGAGAAATGCTTATGAACAACTATCGTATCTTTCAGGGCGGTATCACGGACGGAAGCGGACACCGCCGAAACGACGAAGACAAAACCGTATGCTGCGTCCAGTGCGGCGCAATCTTCTACGTACCCGCGGGCGCCTCGAGCGTCAGCTGCCCCCGCTGCGGAACGAAACAACATTCTTGACCTATTTATGAAAGGAACATGCACTATGAAAACACTGCCCAAGTATCGCGTTCGTAAACCCTATTCTTACTATGGCGTCTGCTGCCGCTGCGGTTATCGCGGCAGCGGATGGCCGGACAGCGGAGAATGCCCCTCCTGCGGGGAAGTCAACTGAAAAAGGAGAATTGCTATGGATCTGAAACGAAACGAACTGTTCCACGTGAGATGCTGGAAATGCGGGACCACAATCTACTTCTGGTCCGACGGCTGCAGAAAGCCCGTGGTGTGCAAGCACTGCGGGGCGGAAAACTGAGAGGGGGTGAGCAAAACGAATCCAACCTACACCCCCCACCCCATCGACACCGGCTCCGTCGAGCTTCCGGCGGAGCTGCTCGCGCTGACCGAGAAGCTCGCGGAAAACACACACGATATCTGGGCCGCCGGCAGGCTCCGGGACGGCTGGCAATACGGGCCGGAGCGCAATGACGAGAAAAAGACGAACCCGACGCTGGTTCCCTACGACCGGCTGCCGGAATCGGAGAAACGATACGATCGAAACACCGCGCTGGAGACGCTGAAGGTGATCCTGAAGCTGGGCTTTCAGATCATCCCGGCGGAGAAATGAGAAACTGGAGGTAAAGGGGGATCGCCATGGCCTGCCCTGTTTTCGTTTAAAAACCCCTCAGACT
>JAZPZZ010000035.1:0-4854 GCA_045544935.1 Oscillospiraceae bacterium
GTCATTGCAATTGCAATGACGCTCTGATTGTTTTAGGAATGATCTGTTGTCAGCGCGATCACTGTTAGTGTTTGTTCCTCAACCGAAAATTTCACTTCCATGCCGGCAAAGGACAGACCATAGATTCTTCCCGGGTCCTTCTGATAGCGCGGCCTTGGGTCCTGCGCGAGAACGCCAATGAGCGCATCGCGCTTCTCCTCCGGCACTTTCTCGAGAAGCTCGGGAGGAAAGTCCACTGTCAGCGGCTTCATGTCGACCTTGGTGGTGAAGCCGCCCTGCGCTTCCGGATGACAGTCTGCGTAGGGGATATAGGGCTTGATATCATAGATCGGCGTACCATCCATCAGATCAGCGCCGGCCACGGTCAGCACCGGACCGAGCGTCTCGTCCTGTTCCACCTTTAAGAGCTTCACGCAGGAGAGTCCGATCGGGTTCGGGCGAAACGGGGAGCGCGTGGCAAACACGCCCATGCGCACATTTCCGCCGAGCCGCGGCGGGCGCACGGTCGGCGACCAGGTGTCCCGCACAGCTTCGGAGAACTCCCAGATCAGCCAGATGTGACTGAAATCCTCCAGCCCGCGCACGGCGTCCATCACGCGAAACTCCGGCTCAAAGACGATCTTCGCCTCGAGACTCTCTACAACTCCGCTCTGGCGGGGAATGCCGAATTTCTCCGGGAAATCACTTCGGATTCTGGCGACCGGTCTCATGCGCTTTCTCCCTCAAACTGCTGGCAGACGTGCTTGACGCAGCAGGCCTCGCAGTTCGGCTTTCTCGCGTCACAGACGGCTCTGCCGTGCAGCACCAGACGGTGGCAGAAATCAGAGCTTTTGTCCGGCGGCAGAATCGGCTGCAGCGCGCGCTCAATTTTAACTGGGTCTTTCATGTTGTCCACAAGCCCCATCCGGTTGGAAAGCCGGATGCAGTGCGTGTCCACGACGATCGCCGGCTTGTGATATACGTCGCCGAGAATCAGATTCGCCGTCTTTCTTCCGACGCCGGGGAGCTTCACCAGCTCCTCCATCGTGTCCGGCACGACGCCGCCGTGCTCGGCCAGCAGCACCTGCGCGCATTTTACGATATCCCGCGCTTTCGCGCGGAAGAATCCGCAGGAATGGACGTACTGCTCCACTTCCTCCACATCCGCTTCCGCGAAGGCCTGCAGCGAGGGAAAACGCTCATAGAGCGCGGGTGTGATCATGTTCACGCGCTCATCCGTGCACTGCGCCGCAAGGCGCACGGCAAAGAGCAGCTCGTGCGGTTTTTCATATTCCAGAGAGCATTCCGCGAGCGGGTATTCCCGCTCCAGACATGCAATGATTTCCGTAACCTGTTCGGGGGTGCGCATTTTCATCACCTCTTTCGACAGTTTATCATATTCTCCCGCATTGTCAAACACCGGCTTTTACGGTATAATGAACCCATCCTTTTTTGGAGGCGCGATATGTACAGACCGTTAGCAGATGAGCTGCGCCCCACTTCGTTGGACGACGTGGTCGGACAAAAGCATATTCTCGGCCCGGACGGGATGCTTCGCCGCATTATCGAATCGGGTCAGATTCCCAATATGGTTTTCTATGGTCCGTCCGGCACCGGCAAGACGACCGTCGCGAGCATCATCGCCGCGAAAACGAACCGCACCCTGCGCCGCTTGAATGCGACGAATGCGAGCATTGCGGATATTCGAGCGATCATCGCCGAGCTCGATACGATGCTCACACCGGGCGGCGTTCTGCTCTATCTGGACGAAATTCAGTATTTCAATAAAAAGCAGCAGCAATCGCTGCTGGAATTTATGGAGGACGGCCGCATCACGGTCATTGCCTCCACGACGGAAAATCCGTTTTTCTATGTCTATAACGCGGTCCTCAGCCGCAGCACGGTTTTTGAATTCAAGCAGGTTCCGGCTATGGAGGTCACGAAGGCCGTCAAGCGTGCGATTCGCGTCCTTGGTGAGCGTGAGAGCGTCAAACCGGAGACCGAGCTCGGCACGGAGGAATATATCGCCTCTGTCTGCGGCGGCGACGTTCGAAAGTCGCTCAACGCCGTGGAGCTGCTTTTCTCGGCCGCGAGACGCGAGGACGGCGTCATTTATCTCACTCGCAAGGACGCGGAGGCCATCTCCCAGCGCAGCGCTATGCGCTATGATCGCGAGGGGGACGATCATTTTGATATCGTCTCTGCGCTGATGAAGTCGCTTCGCGGCTCCGATCCGGATGCGGCGATGCACTATCTGGCACGATTGCTCGAGGCTGGAGACCTGATCGGCGCCTGCCGCCGGATTCTCTGCTCCGCGAGCGAGGATATCGGCATGGCCTACCCGCAGGCGGTGAGCATCGTCAAGTCCTGTGTGGACAGTGCGCTGCAGCTCGGCCTGCCGGAGGCCAGACTTCCGCTTGCGCAGGCCTGCATTTTGCTCGCCACAGCGCCGAAGTCAAATTCCGTAGTCATGGCGATCGACGCGGCTGCCGCGGATGTGAGAGCGGGGAAGGCCGGCCTGATTCCGCGCGAGCTGCAGAACGTCCATGCCGACGGCGCGGGCTTTGAGCGTGAGCAGGGCTACCTCTATCCGCACGACTTTCCCGACCATTGGGTCAAGCAGCAGTATCTTCCGGATGAGCTGCGCGGCGTGAAGTATTATGAATACGGCGATAACAAGACCGAACGGGCCGCCAAGGCCTATTGGGAGAAGATCAAGGGGTGATTGGATGGACATTCACGTCGGAGACGTTCTCACGATGAAAAAGCCGCATCCCTGCGGCGAAAAGCGCTGGGAGGTTCTGCGCATCGGCGCAGATTTCCGTCTGCGCTGCCTCGGCTGCGGCCACGAGGTCATGGGCGCGAGAAGTAAGTTTGAGAAAAATGTCAAACAAATAGAAAGGAACGGAGAGCAAATCAATGGAGAAAAGAACCATCATTCATGAGGATCTATGTATCGGCTGCGGCCAGTGCAAGCGAGACTGCGTTGGCTGCTGCATCGAGATCGTAAACGGAAAGGCAAAAGTGCGCGAGGACATCTGCGTCGGCTGCGGACACTGCTATGCGATCTGCCCGAAGAATGCCGTGGAGCTGCAGGGCTGGGGCGAAGGCGGGGGAGAGGCAATCTCCGCTCCGGTCGATCCCGATGCGCTGCTCGGCATGATGAAGAGCCGCCGCAGCACCCGCCAGTTCCAGGACAGGGCGATCGAGCCCGAGGTTCTGGAAAAGCTCCTCGAGGCCGGACGCTATGCGCCGACGGCGGAAAACCATCAGGTTGTGGAATACATCATTCTGGACAAGCAGAAGGACGCCATTGAGGCAAAAGCGGTGAAGCAGTTCCGCAAGGCCATGAAGGTGCTCGTCAAGCTTGTTCCACAGTTTGCCACACAGGTGATCGACGATCATTTCTTCTTCAAGGGAGCGCCGCTGGTCATTCTGGTGACGAATAAGATGGGTATGGACGATGGCCTTGCCGCGAGCTATATTGAGCTCATGGCGAATTCTCTCGGTCTTGGTGTTCTCTACAGCGGTTTCTTCCGCGTGGTCGTGAAGCTCAATCCGAAGCTGCGCGCTATGCTTCCGATTCGGAAGGGCTATCATCTGACAAACTGCCTTGTGATCGGCTATCCGAACGTGAAATATCAGCGAGTTCCGCCGCGCTTTTCGGCAAAAGTCAAAAGACATTAAAAAAACTCCGTTCCCCATTGGGAACGGAGTTTTGATATTCAGATGCATTACTTTACGAGCTTGGCAACCTCTTCAGCCAGATCGTCCTGACGCTTCTCAATGCCCTCGCCCTTTTCAAAGCGGGTGTAGGCGACGAGCTTCACGTCCGCGCCGACTTCCTTGGCGACGGCGGCGATGTGCTGCTCCACAGAGACCTTGTCGTCCTTGACGAAGGGCTGCTGCATGAGGCAGATTTCCTTGAAGTACTTGGCGAGACCGCCCTCGATGATCTTCTCGATGATCGCGTCGGGCTTCTTCGCGTTCTTCGGATCTTCCTTGGCCTGCGCCAGGCGGATTTCCTTCTCCTTGGCGATGAACTCGGCGTCGACGTCGGACTTATCCTTGAAGGTCGGGTTCAGCGCGGCGATCTGCATCGCAATGTCCTTGCCCAACTCGACAACGGCGGGAGCCTCGGGAGCCTCCATGTTCACCAGAACGGCGATACGGCCGCCCATGTGGACGTAGGGGACAGAGAGACCGGACTCATAGCGAGCAAAGCGGCGAACCTTGATGTTCTCGCCGATGACGAGGACCTTGTCGTTCTGCTCCTCGAGCACGGTGTGACCGTTGCCGAAGGGAGCGGCATAGAGCGCGTCCAGATCAGCGGGGTTCTCCTTGGCGACGACAGCGGCGACGCCCTTGACATACTCGTTGAAGATCTCGTTCTTGGCAACGAAATCGGACTCAGCGTTGACCTCGACGATCACGCCGATGCCATCGATGACGGCGGCGTAAGCCACGCCCTCGGCAGCGATGCGGCCGGCCTTCTTCTGCGCAGCGGCGAGACCCTTCTCGCGCAGCCACTCAACAGCCTTGTCGATATCGCCGTCGGCCTCGGTGAGAGCTTTCTTGCAGTCCATCATGCCCACGCCGGTCATTTCGCGCAGGTTTTTTACATCAGCAGCGGTAAATGCCATGATCACATTACTCCTTTAATATTATCGTTTTTCGGGCGGGTTAGTGCGCCCGCCCGAAATTGTGTTTGTGTGATTACTCAGCCTTCTCAGCCTCGGCGGGAACTTCCTCGGCGTCGGCGCCCTGCATGCCCTCCTGCACGGCGTTGGCCATGGTGGAGGAGATCAGGCGGATCGCGCGGATCGCGTCGTCGTTCGCGGGGATGACGTAGTCGATCTCGTCGGGATCGCAGTT
>JAZPZZ010000036.1:0-12243 GCA_045544935.1 Oscillospiraceae bacterium
TAGGGGACGGCGTCCTCGACGTCCCGTCTCATTCCTTGCTCCAAACCTGCTTCCGGAAGGCCTTTCCCGCGAAAAACGCGCTCAAGGCGGCCAGAATCAGCAGAGCATAGAATGCAATGTAGTGCTCCGAGCCGTGCCTGAGCAGAAACACGAGCCCCAGCACGCCGGTGAGCAGATCGAAGAAGATCAGAAAGCCCGTGATGGGCACGATGCGCTCCTGCACCTTTTCCCATGAAAAGCTCTTGAGCCTTCCGCCGCCGGCGACGAGCCGGAAGCCGTTCAGTCCCAGCAAAAACACCATGCTCACGGTGAGCACGTAGGGCAGAATCACATACCATGTGTTTCGCAGCCCGTCGAACGGCACGCAACCCGCGTCAATCACGGCGGCCGCCGCGATCACGGCCCAGATGCAGAAGGGAACGAGCGCGCGCCAGCCGCCCGCGACGACATACCACTCGCCAATGTAGTGATACTCGCCGTTGGCGTCCTTCACATGCTGATCGAGATGCGCCTTGTGGCGGCGCCGATGCTGCTCGGCCATCTTATTCGATGCCGGTCAGGTCGTATTCCGCGAGCCACTTCGCGGCCGCTTCGCACACGCCCTTGAGACACTCGGGCTCAAACGGACTGTCGAGCCCCGCGTTTTTGAGAAGCTCCGTGAACGTCACGCTGCCGCCCTGCTCGGTGTAGGCCATGTAGTGCGCCCACGCGTCGTTGAGATCCTTCTGGATGCGCGCCCAGAAGCTCAGCGCCACGGTCTGCGCGAGACAGTAATCAATGTAATAGAAGGGAACCTGGTAGATGTGGCTCTGCCGCTGCCAGCCCTCGCCCTCGCTGTAGAAGGGGATCTCGCCGTCGAGCTTCATCCACGGCATGTAAACGCCGAGCAGCTCCTTCCACACGTCGTGGCGCTCCCGGGGGGTCATCTCCGGGCGCCCATAGACGATGTGCTGGAAGTGGTCCACCATCGTCCCGTAGGGGATGAAGGTGAGGGAGCCGGCCAGATGGCTGTAGAGGAACTTGCGCGTGTCCGGGCCGAAGAACTTCTCCGCCCACGGCCAGGCGAAGAACTCCATGCTCATGGAGTGCACCTCGCAGCTCTCGAGCGTCGGCCAGATCGTGCTCGCCGGAACGCGCTTGCGGTTGTACCAGCCCGCAAAGGCGTGGCCCGCCTCGTGCGTCACGGTCTCCACGTCGGAGCTTGTGCCGTTGAAGTTGGCGAAGATGAAGGGAACGTCATAGTCGAGGATGCTCGTGCAGTAGCCGCCGCCGGCCTTGCCCTCGGTGGAGAGCACGTCCAGCAGCTCGCCCTCGAGCATCGTGCGGAAGAACACGCTCGTCTCGGGGCTGAGCGCGTCGTAGAACTCCCGGCCTGCGGCGAGAATGTCGTCCGCGGTGCCCTGCGGCTTCGGATTGCCGGAGCGGAAACGCAGCGCATTGTCTGCAAAGCTCATCGGGTATTCCTTGCCCAGACGCTTCGCCTGATCGCGGTAGACTTGATCGGCGACCGGCACGAGATACTCCACCACCAGCTTGCGGAAGGCCTCGACGTCCTCCTTGGTGTAGCTGTTGCGCTGCATGCGGTAATAGCCGAGCTGCGTGTAGCCGCCGTAGCCGAGCTTCTTTCCCATCTGATCTCTCAGCTGGGTCAGCTCGTGATAAATCCGGTCGAGGTCTGCCTGATGGTCCTTGTACCACTGGCCCTCGGCCTTCCACGCGGCGAGACGGATCTCGTCGTCCGCGTCATTTTTAAAAGGAGAAAGCTGGCTGAGCGTATAAACGCCGTCCCGGAAGGGAATCTGCGCGCTCGCGATCAGCTTGTCATATTCCTGCGTCAGCTCGTTTTCCTTCTGCATCTCCGGGATGATCTCGGGGGAGAAGGACTTGCGCTCGATCTCCGCGTTCGTGAAGATGATCTCGCCGAACTCCTCGGCAAACTCCCGGCGGAAGGGGCTCTCGAGCAGCGCCTCGGTCCACTGCTGCATGTATTCCTGCAGCTCGGGCATCGCGCCGTTCCAGAAGGTCTGCTCGGCGTCATAAAATGCGTCGCGCGTGTCGATGCTGTGTCGGATGGAGGAGAGCGTCGCCTGCGTGTCAATTCTGCGGTCCAGCCGGTCCTCCGCGAGAAACGCCTCGCGCGCCGATGCATAGTCCTTCGCTGCGCGCAGATCAGCGGTGAGTGTTTCCAGCTCCGCCTTGGCTGCCTGCAGGTCCGGACGGGAATAGGTCATTTCGGAAAACTTCAAGGGAAGTGCCTCCAGTGTGTTACTTTAAATGAATGATCGAGGATCAATCTCCGTGCTTGAACGCGTCGATCACGGTCAGCACTGCGCTCAGCTGCCAGTCTGTCAGTCCGGACACGTCTGCCGTCTTCTGATTCTTCACGCCCAGAAGATAATCCGTCGTAACGCCGAAAAACGCGGCCAGCGTGATGACCATATCCAAAGTGGGGTACCCCAGCGCGTTTTCGTATTTGCTCACGACGGCCTTGCTCAGGCCGACGCGTTCTCCCAGCTCCTTCTGCGTCAGTCCCCGGGACACGCGCAGCGCTCTGAGATTTTCTCCAAAGGCGGTATAAAGCACAGCATATCACCTCTATGATATTTTAGCGCATTGTGGTATTCTATTCATAGATTTCGGTAAATATTTCGTTGAAAACTTCATTCCCAGCCATACATTTTTCTGAAAACGTGCAAAATCTTCCCAAAACAGGAAAAAACCATCCTTCGGAATGTCCCAAAGGATGGTTTTTTGTCACAGCTTCAGATTTCGCTGACCAGGTTGTTCACCCAGCGCTTACTTTTCACGAGAAAGAAGCCCGTGGTGCACTTGATGAGCTCCAGCGACTGCACGAGGATGTACATCGGCAGAATCGCCAGCGCGGTGCAGCGCGAGAGGAAGAACGCCAGCGGAATGCAGACGCCCCAGACGAATGCGCTGTCAAAGAGGAAGGTGATGAGCGTCTTGCCGCCGGAGCGGAGCGTGAAATAGCAGCCGTTCGTAAAGGCGAAAAACGGCATCATCACGCTTGTCACGATCAGCAGCTCCTCCGCCAGATGCCGCACGGTGTCCGTCGTGTTGTAGAGCTGCGGGATCAGCGGGGAGATGAGCGCCATCACCGCGCCGACGCCGCAGCAGAGCGCTACCGCGAAGGCGATCAGCTTCCGGTCCTCCTCCACGGCCTGCTGCAGCCTGCCCGCGCCGAGGTGCTGCCCGACCACGATGCTCACGGTCGTGCCCATGGCAAAGAACGCGCAGAAGAAGAGGTTCGAGACTGTGCTCGAGATGTTCATGGCCGAAACGACCTCGAGTCCGCGCAGGGAATAGCACTGGTTCAGCGTCGTCATGCCGCTCGACCACAGCACCTCGTTGACCAGCAGCGGCAGGCCCATCACGGCCATCTTTTTCGTCAGCTCCAGCGGCACGCGCGCCGAGCGGTAAGCGCCTCGGATGAATTCGCACCGCTCCGTGTGCCGGTGCGTCCAGATCGCCACGATCAGATATTCCACGACTCTCGCCAGCACCGTCGCGATCGCGGCGCCGCGCACGCCCAGCACGGGCGCGCCGAGCTTGCCGAAAATGAGAATGTAGTTGAACACGAGGTTCACGCCCACGGCGATCAGCCCCGCGCGCATCGGCACCATCGTCTCGCCCGTCTCGCGCAGCGTGCTCGCGTAGACCTGCACCGCCGCGAAGGGGAGCATCTGCCAGAGCATCACGCCGAGATAGCCCTGCCCCTGCCGCAGCGTCTCCATGAGATCGAGCCCCGCGTCGCCCTCGTGCAGGAACAGGGAGATGAGCTTCGTGCCGCCGAGCGTCAGCACCAGCAGACCCACGACGGTCGATACGATGCCGACGTACCATTTCGCCCGGAACGTGTGGCGCACGCCGTCGGGGTCCTCGCGGCCGTAAAACTGCGCCGTGAAGATGCCCGGGCCTGCCATGCCGCCGAAGATGCAGAGATTGAACACGAACAGCAGCTGGTTCACGATCGCCACGCCGCTCATCGGCTCCGTGCCGATCTGCCCGACCATGAGGTTGTCGAGCAGGCTCACAAAGTTCGTGATCACCTGCTGGATCAAAACCGGCACCATCACCGCGAATACCCGCCGGTAAAACGCCCGGTCTCCGATGTATTTTTCCCTGAAAGTCATGTAAAACAAAGTCCTTTATTGCGTAGTGCTCGGATTATATCACAGGCACAAGCAATATGTAAATTGGCGGATGGACAAAAGTCCATCCGCCAAAGAATGCTTGCTTGTGATGATTTTACTCCACGATGTCTCTGTACAGGAAGGTCACGACCTGCGCGCGGGTGCAGGTGCCCTTCGGGACGAAGGTGGTCTCGGTCACACCGGTGGTGATGCCGTTTTCAGACGCCCAGAGGATCGCGTTGTAGGAGTAGCCGGCCTTCACGTCGGTGAACGGGCAATCCGTGGTCTTCGGCGCGGGCTCGTTCTCGTAGCGCCACAGGAAGGTCACGATCTGCTCGCGGGTGCAGGTGTCTTTCGGGCTGAAGGTCGTGGCGCTCGTGCCGGTGGTGATGCCCTCCTCAACGGCCCAGAGGATCGCGTTGTAGGAGAAGCCGGCCTTCACGTCGGTGAACGGGCACTTGTCGCTCTTCGGCGCGGGCTCGCCGGCAGCGCGCCACAGGAAGGTCACGACCTGCTCGCGGGTGCAGCCCTCGTTCGGGCTGAAGGCGGTGTCGCTCGTACCGGTGGTGATGCCCTCAACGTAGGCCCAGTCCACAGCCTCATGGTACCAGCTCTTGGCGGAGCGGTCCACGTCGGCCAGCTTGATGCTCGGGCAGTTCTCGCCGCCGTCGCAGGGCTCCTTGGTGGGTTCAACGGTGGGCTCGGTCGGCGCCGCGGTGGGAACGGTGGGCTCCACAGTGGGAACCGTGGGCTCCACAGTGGGAACCGTGGGTTCCGCGGTCTCGGTCGGCTCGACCGTGGGCTCCACGGGGAGCTCCGCGTTCAGCACGAGACGGTTGAAGGCGTAGTCGAGCGCCTGCAGCTGCACCTTGCTGATATCGATGGTGTTGCCGTTTTCAAACAGCTCCTTGTTCGCGTCGGTGCCGGCCTTCACGAGATCCTTCACGTTGATCTCGGCCTCATAGCCGTCCTGACCGGTGACGACGGTCACGTCGCCGACCATCTGGCCGTCATAGTAGAGGGCCACGGCCTGAATGCCGCTGTCGTCGGAGAGCTTGACCTTCCAGCAGGCGCCGTCAGCGCTGATCTCATTGACCTCGGCCTCAGGCTCGGTGGTGTCGACCATAAAGGCCATCTCGAAGGACTGTCCGTTGTCCTTCAGGCTCTTGAGGACCTTGGCGGCGTCCGGATCGGCGGTCTCGCCCTGGAGATCCTTCAGATACTGATACTCGGTGATCGCGTAGACCTTGTAGGTATAGCAGCCGTCGGGAACGACGTTGCCGTCCGCGTCCTTGCCGTCCCAGCCCATGGAGTGGCTGTAGGGGCCGTCCTGCGTCTGGGCGATCTGCTGCACCATCAGGCCGTCGTTCTGATAGGCGAGGAAGTAGTCAAAGTCGGGGCCGACGGTGGCGACGACCTTGCCGCTCTCATCCACGATATCCACGCACACGGCCTTGGCGTGGCGCAGCAGCGCGAGATTGGCGAACAGGCAGTCGCTGAAGCCGTCCTCGTTCGGGGAGAAGGCGGCGTAGTCGTTGAAGAACAGGTCGCCCTCACGCAGAGCATTGACGTAGTTGCGGATGCCGGTGTAGGCGTTGCGCTCCACATAGTAGCTCGGCAGAGCCGTGCCGCTGAACTGGTTCGCGCCGAGGAAGGCCTCGGTGCCGTCGGGCAGATAGGTGGCGAGACTTGTCACGGCGTAGAGCGGGTAATCCTCGTCCGCCGCAGTCTTGTCGCTGTAATCGTCATAGATGCTCGCGAAGTCGAACATCGGGGCCTGGTTCCAATCGCCGCGGAAGCCCATGTAGGGGATCGAGACGTTCTCGTTTTCCTCACTGTTGAAGAACACGAAGCCCTCGAGGAACATGCCGTTCGGCCAGAGCGCGTCGAGTGTCTTCATCGTCTCGCCGTTGAGCGCAACCGTCACGGTGATGGTGGTCTTGCTCTTGGCAGGCACGGTGATGACCGTGGCGGCGCCGTCGTCGGCGAAGCAGTTGATGTTCTCGGCGGCGGTGTCAATCGTCGCGCTGCCGGAAACGCTCTTCACCGTGAGCACGGCGTCCTTGAAGGAGAAGGCGTTGTTGTCCGCGCCGCCGGCGATGATCGTGCGGCCGGTGTTGCGGTCCGTGCTGGTCTCGTCGGTCTGGACGTTTGCGCGAACGTTGAAGGTGCGCGCCTCATCGTTGTAGTTGTCGAGATTGAAGGTGATATCGAACGTGTCGCCCAGCTTGTCGTAGAGATCGACCTTCGTGCGCGGGGCAACGCCCGTCACGGGATCGTATTCCACGTTGTTGTGCAGCACAACCTTGCTCTTGGTGATATCGCCGATCTGCGGCATGCCCGCGCCCTGACGGCGGGGAGAGTGGAAGGCGTCGCCCTTGAAGGCGTCAGCCGGGTTGGTGTAGGTGTTGTGATTGCGGGCATAGACCTTGGTGTTGCTCGCAACGAGCTGGTTGACGAGGTTGGAGTATTCCTGCGTGCCCTTCTCCACGCCGAAGACGTCGAGATTCGCGTCCACATACTGCTGCACGGGAATGAACGAACCGCACATGTTCGGGCTCGCCATCGAGGTGCCGCTCATGGAGGCGAGCGCGGTGTCGGTGCTCGCGCCGGCGGACCAGATGCTGCCGCCCGGGGTCATGATGTCGGGCTTGAGCTCCAGCGCCTCGGTCACGCCCCAGCTCGTGAAGTTGGACGGGCCGGAGTCGGCGTAGGTGCGGCCGCCGTCCACTTCTCTCGATTCGGAGGCGAAGCTGACCGTGCCGGAGAGCATCGCGTCGATCACGGCGGAGGTGAACTTGCTGGTGCCGAGCGCGCCGAAGGTGGGCATCTCGGGCGCGATCTGCGCGCCGGAGAGCACCTGGTCTCTCGTGGTGTTGTTCACCATGATCATGGCGGCGGCGCCGGCCTTGGCGGCGTTCTGGCCCTTCTCAATGAAGGACAGGTCACCGCGCGTCACGAGCGCGACCTTGCCCTCCAGGCAGCCTTCGATCGCGTCCGCGCCGGTGGCCGCGAGGATCTCCGCCTCGGAGCCGAGACCGATGTTCACAACCGGGTAGCTGCCCGTGGCGGCCTCGCCGACGGCGACGGTGTTGTTGTCCGTAGCCGAGAAGGTGATCGCTTCGCCCTCGGCGGGCGTGATGGTCAGGGTCGTGGTGTACTGATTATAAATGTTCGAGTAGCCGGTGCCCTGCGCGGAGGCGACGGTCATCGGGCCGAACATGGAGCCGGAGAAGCCTACGGAGTACTTGTTCGGCAGCATGGTGGTCGCGGCGGGAACCATGGAGCCGTTGCGGATCGTGCGCTGGGAGTTGCCCGCGGAAACCGCCACGGAGATGCCGGCGGCCTGCGCGCGGATGTAAGCCTTCTGGTATCCGCCCTGGGCATAGGACTGCATCGTGGAGAAACCGAAGTCGATGCCGAGGGAGAGGTTGAAGGAGTTGGCGCCGAGGGTCACGGCGTCATCGAGCGCCGCGAACACGGCCTCATCGGATTCCTGCGCAAAATCGTCATACTCGGAGAAGATCTTGAAGAACATGATCTGTGCGTCATAGGCAGCGCCCTTCACGTCGCCCTTGAAGTCGGGGCCGCCGTTGCCGGCAGCAATGCCGGAAACGTGGGTGCCGTGGGAGGAGGTGTCGCCGTCCCAGACCTCCAGATCGCCGTCAAAGTAGTCGACGGCAAAGGGAACCTTGTCGTTGTGCCAGAAATCGCCTGCGGCGATGGCAGCCTGCGTGTCATCGTCGAAGCCGGTCTCCTCGCGGCCATGGAACCAGCTGCCCCAGTCGGAGTTGAAGAGGTTGATGGTGTCCTTGTTGGCGTTGATGGACTCGAGCAGGCTCTCCTTGGTCTTGAAGTTGTCGGGCTTTGCCGCGGCAATTTCGGGATCCATGTAGTTGAAGAGCACGTGGGTGTGACGCAGCGAGCTGTCGAAGATGGCGACAACCTTGCCCGCGCCGGTGTAGCCGGCGTCCCAGGCCTCCTGCAGATCCAGCTGGTCGATCGAGCCGGAGTCGGAGGTCGCGAGCTGCGCGTAGTCAGCGGCTTCCATCGTCTCGTGCTCCATCCAGTCCTTGTCATACATGTAGGTCTGGCACTCGTAGACGTCCGCCACGCCCTTGATGGCCTTGATGGAGTCCACGTCCTTGCGCTGCACGGTGGCGGCAAAGCCGTTGAGAATGTTCGTGTAGTGATAGCGGAAGCCGGCGTCGCTGTTGATCTTGGAGATCTTGTTCGCGATGGATTCCTGCTGGTTCACGAGCTTCTCGCGGTAAGCCGCGACGGTCTTGTCGGCAGAGAAGCCCTTGCTGCTCTGCTTGAAGGCCTTGACGAATTCGTCCTTGTCCAGCGTCGTGGCGCCGTCCAGCTCCACGATCACGGTGATCCATTCGTCAGGATCCGCCGTCTCGGCGGCTTCCTGCGCCGTGTACTGATACCGCAGATCGGCAGCGGCGTCATCGCCCTGCACCGCAAATGCGGCGGCGGGGAAGATGCCGAAGACCATCATCAGCGTCAGAACGAGCGCAATGAGTTTTTTGGTTCCTTTCATCTCATGCATCCTTTCCTTTGATTTCGGGAGCTCTGCTCTCTCCGTCAGCAGAAGTTCCCATTTGCAATGAAAATTATAGGAATTTTCACGCTAACATTTTAGCGAATTAAATGGATTGAGTCAATAGAATTGCGGCAACAAAACGGATACAATTTAGGAAATTCTGACAGTCCAGAAAAACTGTAAGTGAGCATTCCACAAAAGTATTCAAAACGAGCCTTGGTTGACTTTTGTTTCCCATTCTTTATAATGAATGACAGAACCATTCAGAGGGAGGGAATGTTGTGCCGCTGCAAATCATTCGTGCCGATCTTACGCGCCTTGCCTGCGATGCCGTCGTCAATCCCACGGACGAGCGGCTTTCCGGCAGCGGCGGGCTGGACGCCCAGCTGCGTCAGGCCGGCGGCCCCCGGCTCGACGCCGCCTGTGCGCGCGTCGGCTCCTGTGCGCCCGGAGACGCCGTGCTCACCAAAGGCTACGGCCTGCCCGCGAAGTATGTCATCCATACCGTCGGTCCCCGCTGGGTCGACGGAAACCACGGCGAGGCGGAAATGCTCTCCTCCTGCTACCGCGCTGTGCTCTCGCTCGCACGCGCTCGCCGCTTTTCCTCCGTGGCCATTCCGATTATCGCCGCCGGGACCTTCGGCTTTCCGAAGGAGCAGGCGCTCGAGATCGCCGTGCGCGAGATTCGCGCCTTCCTGCGCGAGCACGATCTTGAAGTCTCGCTCGTTGTCTTCAACCGCGAGTGCTATGCCATCAGCGCCGAGCGCTATGCGCGCGTGCAGAGCTTCATTGATCAAAATTACGTGGACGCCCGCGCTGCGTCCGCCTCTGTTGTTCTCAACTCGGAGTCCGCTTCCATGCCGGAAGACGCGCCTATGGCGTCCATGCGGCCGCAGGCAAAGCCCGCTTCTCGCCCGCGCCCGCGTCCGATCGCGAAGCAATCCAAGCCGTCCGCGCCCTTCGCCGGCCCGGACCGTGTGCTGGACGAGAGCTTTTCGCAGATGCTCCTGCGAAAGATCGATGAGCGCGGCATGACCGACGCTGAGTGCTATAAGAAGGCCAACGTCGACCGCAAGCTCTTTTCCAAGATTCGCAAGAACGTCGATTACCGCCCCAGCAAGGTCACGGCCGTGGCCTTCGCCATCGCGCTGGAGCTGGATCTGAAGGAGACGCGCGAGCTGCTCCTGAAGGCGGGCTACGCCCTCTCGCGCTCCCAGCGCTTCGATGTAATCATCGAATATTTCATCCGCGAGCGGAATTATGATATCTTTGAGATCAACGAGACGCTCTTCGCCTTCGACCAGCAGCCGCTTGGCGCATAAAAAATGTCGCCTCCGAGGCGACCACAAGAGTTCAAAAACCTCCTATACTGAAGCCACAAATTCAGTACAGGAGGTTTTTCCAATGAGAAACAACATCGACAACAACATCACCGAGCTCGTCTTCATCCTTGACCGCAGCGGCTCCATGGCCGGTCTCGAGAGCGACACGATCGGCGGCTTCAACGCCATGATCGAAAAGCAGAAGCGGCAGGAAGGGAAGTGCTTCGTCACGACCGTCCTCTTCGACACGACGTTTCGCACGCTCCATGACCGCGTCCCGCTCGAGCAGATCCGCCCCATGACCGCGGAGGACTATACCGTCGGCGGCTGCACCGCGCTGCTCGACGCCCTCGGCGATACCATCCGTCATATCGCCTCCATCCACCGCTATGCCAGAGCGGAGGACAGACCGGCGCACACCGTCTTCGTCATCACCACCGACGGGCTGGAGAACGCAAGCAGCCGCTTTACCGCCGAGGAGGTTCGCCGCCGCATCGCGCATGAGCAGGAGAAGTACGGCTGGGAGTTTCTCTTCCTCGCCGCAAACATCGATGCCGTTCAAACCGCCGCGCGCTATGGCATCCGCCGCGAAAACGCCGTGAACTACCACGCCGACCGGACCGGCACCGCCGTCATGTACGACACCGTCGGTGAGGCCGTCTGCGCCGTGCGAAAAAACGCGCCGCTCGCCGGCAGCTGGAGCGAGCGCATCCAGAAGGACTATCGCGGCAGAAAGCCGAAAAAGTAAATTGACACCGCTTTCCCCTTTGCATTATAATAATAAAGTTATTTTTGCAAAGGGGAACCGAAGCATGGAGAAAAACAGCACAAGATACGGCCTTCTGGGCGACGCCCGCCGTCTGGGCGAGATTCTCGCCGTCGCAGGAAAGTATAAGGTCACGCAGGGCCTCACGCCGGAAAAGGTCTGCAACATTTTTAAAGACCTCGGCACAGCCTTCATCAAAACCGGCCAGCTTTTGAGTCTGCACCCCGAGGTGCTGCCGAAGGCCTACTGCAAGGAGCTCGAGAGCCTGCGCAACGCCGCTCCTGCGCTCACGACTATCCAGATCCGCGAGATCATCTCCGAGGAATACGGCCGTCCGTGGAACGAGCTGTTCCAGCGCATTCTGCCGTTCCCGGTGGGCTGCGCCTCCATCGCGCAGGTGCACGAGGCCATCCTGCTCGACGGCACGCGCGTCGCCGTCAAGGTGCAGCGGCCCGACAGCTATCAGATGATGGAACAGGATATCCGCCTGCTCAAGAAGGCGCTCAGCGTCCTTAAGATCAAGCAGCTTGAGAGCATCATGTGGTTCCTCAACAACGCCCTCGATGAGACCTGGCGCGTCGCGCAGCAGGAGATGGACTTCTATAAAGAGGCCGAGAACATCGAGCGGCTCGGCAAGATTCTCGAGCCAATGGCCTTCGCCACCGTGCCGAAGGTCTATCATGAGTACACGCGCAAGAACGTGCTCGTCATGGAGTTCATCGACGGCATCGAGATCAGCGACCACGCCGCGCTCAAGGCCGCGGGCTATGATCTCAGCGAGGTCTGCCAGAAGCTCATCCGCAGCTACATCAAGCAGTGGGCGGAGGATCTCTTCTTCCAGGCCGACCCGCACAGCGGCAACCTCGCCGTGCGCAGCGGCCAGATCGTCTGGCTCGATCTCGGCATGATGGGCCTGCTCACGGAGAAGGAGGCCAACGCTCTGCACCACTGCATGCACGGCATCTGGAAAAACGACGTCATGGAGTTCACCGAGTGGGGTCTCGTCCTCATGGGGAAGGACCCGAATTCGCCCTTTAAGAGCGATCTTGCGAAGGACTTCACCGCCTTTCTCGATAAATACCGCGTCCAGTCCATCCATGAGATGAACGAGACCGGCGATATCTTCGTGGAGCTGTTCAACATCACGCTCAAATACGGCGTGGAGATCCCGGTGAACCTCACCATGTACGGCCGCAGCCTCCTCGTCATGGAGGGCACGGTCTCCAACCTCGATCAGAACACCGACCTTGCCGATATCATCGGCAAGCACCTCGCTGCCTACGCCATCGGCGACGGCATGGCCGGCAAGATTGCCCGCAAGCTCAGCCACAACAAGCTCATCTCCGGCGGCAGACTCCGCTGCAGCGACTATGAGCCTACGCCCGAGGACGAGGTGCCGGACGAGCAGCTGCTCACCGCCGAGGAGTACCAGATTCTGGCCGAGTCAGG
>JAZPZZ010000037.1:0-7533 GCA_045544935.1 Oscillospiraceae bacterium
AATCTCGGCACTCGGACCACGTCGTCGCGGACTATGTATCGTTCGCGACGACGTTTTTGTTTTAAAAACGCCCTCGCTCGCGCACGCCGTCGCTCCTCCTTTTCCGATGCGACCCGCGCAGCCGGGCTCGCATCGGACAGAAACGGATTCTGATCGGAATAGATCAGAGTCTTTTTCTATTTGCAGGAATCAATCTTCCCCGGCCAATGAATCTGTGCTATACTAAATAAGATATATATAGATACCCTCGCAGAAAGCGGTGAACCCATGCTCAAGGAAGAAAAAAAGGTTGAATATCTCGAGCTGATCTATGATCTGATCTTCGTCTACGTCATCGGGCGCAACAGCTCGCTCCTGCGCGAGCTGCAAAACGGCTTTGTCACGAAGGAGCTGTTTCTCGCCTATGTGCTCTGCAGCCTCGCCGTCATCCAGATCTGGAACTACTCCACGTTTTACATCAACATGTTCGGCCGCAACAAGCTGCGCGACCATATCGCCCTCTTTTTCAACATGTACCTGCTCTATTACATCGGCGAGGGCACGCGCGTTCACTGGCAGAGCTTCCAGACGCAGTATCACGTGGCATGGGCGCTCATTCTCATCAACACCGGCGTGCAGTATCTCATCGAGCGCCGCAACCACGCGGCCGACCCCGCGGCGCAGCGCGTCTGCTCGCGCATGATGGTTCCGCTCTTCGGCGAGGCGGCGATCGTCCTGCTCGCGCTCCCGTTTTCGCAGAAGCTCGGTTCGCTCTTCGCCGCCATCGCGGTCGGCTTCGGCATCGTCGTCACGTGGTCGCTCGCTGAGAGCAGCAAAGCCAGCCGCGTCGACTTCATGCATCTCACCGAGCGCGCCATGCTCTATGTGGTCTTCACCTTCGGCGAGATGATCATCGCCATCGCCTCCTATTTCGAGGGCGGCTTCACGCCGAGCAGCGTCTATTTCTCCCTCATGTGCTTTCTCATCGTCGTCTCGCTCTTTCTGTGCTACGGTCTGCTGTATGACCGCATCATCGACCGCGAGCGCAATTCCACCGGCATGGCCTATATGATGCTCCACATCTTCCTCATCTTCGGCATGAACTGCATCACCACCTCGCTCGAGTTCATGCGCGACGAGGCCGTCGCCCTCTGGCCGAAGACGCTCTTTCTCATCGGCGCGTTCCTGCTCTATTATCTCTGCCTCTTTGCCCTGCAGAGCAGGTATTCCAAGCCCGATCTCGGCCTCTGCCGCCGCGTCACGCTGCCGGTCGGCATTCTCACGGTCGCGTTCGTCGCCCTCATGCTGCTCCTGCGCGAATACCCGCGGCTGAACATCTTCGTCTCCGTCGTCTATGGCTTTGCCATGTTCCTCGAGCTGTATCTCTACAGCCGCCCGAATTCCTGCCCGATTCCGCAGCAGGGGAGTGAGCAGCCATGACGTTCTATCCCGCTTTCCGCGCTCCGTTCGCCTGCCGCGCCGGAGACTGCCGCCATTCCTGCTGCCGGGGCTGGGAGATCGACGTGGACGAGGCGGCGCTCCGCCGCTATGCCTCGGTGCAGGGCGATCTCGGCCATGACCTCCGCCGCAGCATTTATCAGGATGACGACGGCGCGCACTTTCTCCTCACGGAGGACGATCGCTGTCCCTTCCTGCAGCCGGACGGTCTCTGCCGTCTGATCTGCGAACTCGGGGAGGAGGCGCTGTGCGAGATCTGCGCCATGCATCCCCGCTTTTTCACCGACTTCGGGGAGCACACCTTCTGCGGCTTCGGCCTCAGCTGCGAGGCCGCCTGCGACCTCCTGCTGGCCGAGGGGCAGGAGCTCCGCATTGTCTCCGAGGAGACGGGGGCACTCCTGACGGTGCCGGCCCTGCTGGAGCTGCCGGAGGCCGCGCTTCAATTCGACGGCGCGCCGACGGAGCCGGACTACCTTGCCCGCATGGAAGAGACCGAGCCGATCGACGATCGCTGGCCGGAGGAGCTTGAGCGCCTCCGCAGCGGCCTGCAGGAAGTGAAACGCCTTCCGACCGGCGTTTATTACGACCGGATCCTGCAATACATCCTCCTGCGCCAGCTGGATCGGGCAGGGAAGACGCCCCTCGAGCGGCTGATCGCCTTCGCCCGCAGCAGCACGGCCTTCATCGCCGCGCAGGACGCCCTCTTCGGCACCGACGCCGAGCACCTCCGCCGCTGGTCGGAGCAGATCGAGTACAGCACCGAAAACGTGGACATTCTCTTAAGTTGAAGGAGTTTTCATGAACGAAAACGGAAATTCCCCGCGCCCGCTCTGGACGCGGGACTTCACCATCATCACGCTGGGCAGCGTCGTTTCCATGCTCGGAAACGCTCTGTCCGGCTTCGCCATGAGCCTGATGGTGCTGGACATTTCCCAATCCACGCTGCTCTATGCGATCTATATCGCCATGTACACGCTGCCGCAGCTGTTCATGCCGATCGTCTCCGGCGCGATTCTGGACCGCTTTTCCAGAAAGCGCACGATCTATTCGCTCGACTTTCTCTCCGCCTTTCTCTATGCGCTCATGGCCGCCATTCTTGCCACCGGCTGGTTCTCCTTCCCGGTGTTCGCGGTCTATTGCTTCATTCTCGGCAGCATCCAGAGCACCTACATGGTCGCCTATGAGAGCTTCTATCCGCTGCTCATTTCCGAGGGCAATTTCCAGAAGGCCTATTCCATCGCGAGCGTGCTGGAGACGCTCTCCGCCGTCATGGTGCCGGTCTCGGCCTTCCTCTATCGGCAGATCGGGCTCTATCCGCTGCTCGGCATCAACGCCCTCTGCTTTCTGATCGCCGCCGTCATGGAAACGCAGATCCGCGCGGACGAGGACTATCTCGTCACGCAGAAGGAGACGCGCGATCATGATCTCAAGGCGTCGAGGCAGATGCTGCGCGATATCCGCGAGGGCTTTTCCTATCTTCGAAGCGAGAAGGGCCTCCTCGCCGTCGCGATCTATTTTGCCTTCTCCGCCGTCACCGGCGGCGTCTCCACGGTCATCGTTCTGCCGTGGTTCAAGTCCGTGTACGAAAACGGCGAATATCTTTATATGCTCGTCTGGGGCATGGCGCTCGTCGGCCGCGCCATCGGCGGCATGGTGCATTACCGCGTTTCCATCCCGCCGAAATACCGTTACCGAACCGCGCTCACGGTGTATATCGTGATCTCAATTCTCGAGGGCGTCTATCTCTTTACGCCGATTCCGGTCATGATGGCGCTGTGCTTTCTCGTCGGCATCGGCGGCATCACGAGCTATACCATCCGCGTCTCCGCCACGCAGAGCTATGTGCCCGATGAGCGCAAGGGCCGCTTCAACGGCGCGTTCAATATGATCTCCACCGCCGGCGCCCTGCTGGGCGAGGTGCTCGCCGGCAGCCTGACGCTCATCCTGCCGGAGCGCGTCGTCCTGCTCTCGGCCATGCTCCTGTGCGCGCTCGCCGCCGTGGTGTTCATCGGCGGGGGAAGGGAGCATGTATCGTATATCTACAACCGAACGCAATAAGAAAGAGCATTGCTTCTGCAATGCTCTTTCTTATTTGATGACGAACGTATTCCCGTCAAACTCGATCAGCCCCTCCGTCTGCATCTCCGAGAGCTCGCGCGTCATGGCGCTGCGGTTGGCGTGCAGATAGCTCGCCATCTCGGTGCGGTTGAGCGGGATCTTGATGTATTTGCTGCCCTGCTTCTGCGCCTCAATGGAGAGATAGGCGAGAATCTTCTCCCGCAGCGACCCCTTCGCGGAGATCTCGATCTTCTCCATCAGCCGGAGATTTTTCTCCCCCAGCATCAGAAAGAAGTTCCGCGTCAGCGCCGTGTGGAAGGGGCATTGCTTCTTGCACGGCGTCAGCAGGTGCTCCAGCGGCAGAAACAGCGCCTTCGTTTCCGCCGCGGCGAGGAAGGAGACGTGGCTCGCCTGCTCATGGCGCAGCGCGAACGTCTCTCCGAAGAGCTCGCCCGGCCCCATATAGTCCATCAGCGTCCGCCGACCCCAAATGTCCTCCTTGAGCATGTGCACCGTGCCCGTCAGCACGATGCCGACGTCCTGCACATGGTCCTGCTCCAGCAGGATGAATTCCCCCTTGCGGTATGTCCGGCTGTAGGTCTTGAGACAGCCCATCAGCGCCGCGCGGTCCGCGTCGCTGATGCCGCTGAATATCGGCACGCCGGAAATCTGCTCCAGATCGGAAGCCAATAGCCGCACCTCCTCATGTTTCTGCCCTTATCTTAATGTATTATAAGGCAGAAAAGCAAGGGAAGAATGTTGCAGCCGCAACAACGGGAAATGCTCACATCATGTACAATAGATATGGATTTCTGTCTTTATGGAGCAGAGTCCGGAATACGCCTTTTCGGAGGACATTCAAAATGAGAAGAGATACGAAGAAGAAAGAACGCATCAGCGATATCGTCGGTATCTGCAGCGGCGTGCTGCTGCTGGCGATCCTTGTGTTCAGCATTGTCTGGGCGAACACGGTGCACACGGTCGGCGTGAGCAACAGCGCCGTGCCGGATTCCGCCATGACCGTGCAGGGCACGGCGGACGGACGCAACGGCCCGATCACGGTCGAGGTCGTGGCGGATCAGGATCAGATCTATCAGCTGCGTGTCCTCTCCCAGGAGGAGACGGACGGCATCGGCTCCGAGGCCATCACGAAGCTCCCGAAGGCGATCATCGCCGGACAGGATCTGGACGTCGACGCCGTCGGCGGTGCCACCATCACGTCCGAGGCGCTGCGCACCGCCATCGTCAATGCCCTGCGTGAGGCCGGCATTGACACCAAGGCCTTCAACCTGCGCACCGTCAAGCTCGAGAACGTGGCCATGACGATCGCCCAGGCCGAGGCCGGCAACAGCGATATCAAGGTCATCAAGAGCGGCGACTGGGCCGAGATGTACCCGAATGAGTATGAGTCCTGGTTCTCCAATGAGATGAACAGCGAGTTCCACAGCTATCTCGAGCGCTTCCCCTATCTTGTCACGCTCTATGACGGCTATGGCTTCGCCAAGCAGTATGAGAGCGCCCGCGGCCACATGTACGTCATCGACGACGTGACCGGCACGGCCCGCCCGCATCCGCTGGCCAACTGCTTCACCTGCAAGACCCCGGACTTCACCGTCATGACGAACAACATGGGCGACGCCGCCTATGCTCTCAAGTTCGAGGACGTCATGCAGCAGGTCAACGAGCCTCTCGGCTGCTATAACTGCCACGCCAACGAGCCCGGCGAGAACCCCGGCCAGATCGTCATCACCCACGCCTACGCGGCGGACGCCGTCGGTGAGGACTTCGCGGAGATCGACGCTGCCAACCTCGCCTGCGGCCAGTGCCACGTCGAGTACTATTTCGACCCCGGCACGAAGGCGACCACCCTGCCGCACAACAGTCTCGCCTCCATGGACCCCGACGCCATCCTTGATTACTACAACAACGTGCTCGTCGATGAAAACGGTCAGGGCTTCGCGGACTTCACCAGCCCGAACACCGGCATCCGCGTCATCAAGGTGCAGCACCCCGAGCTTGAGACCTTCCTCGGCGAGGGCAGTGTCCACCGCGGCAAGTTCACCTGCGCCGACTGCCACATGACCGAGGCCGTTGACGCCGACGGCAATACCTACATGAACCACTATCTCTCCAGCCCGCTGGAGAATCAGGAGCTCATCAACAACACCTGCTCCAAGTGCCATGACAATCTCGTCGCCGAGATCACCGCGCTGGAGGAGGACGTCATCGCCAAGACCACCGAGGTCGGCGAGAACCTCGTGGAGCTCCACCACGCCATCACCGCCGCCATGGAGTCCGGCAATTACACGGAGGATGAGCTCAACGCCATCCGCAATGTCGCCCGCGACGCGCAGTTCTATTGGGACTTCGTCTTCGTAGAGAACTCCAACGGCGCACACAACTCCAAGCTGACCTACCGCTGCCTCGACAAGGCCGCCGCGCTCACCGAGCAGGCGATGAGTATGTTCAAGTAATGAGGAAACACTGAACCAATTGCCGCACACATCTTGCCGGCGTATTTCCCGCCTGATTTCGTTTCGAAATCTTGAAATACACAAAGTATTCCTGCGATTTCTCATCTTCATCAGACGAAAAATCCGCTCGCCAATCTGTGCACTTCAACCGGTTCAGTGCTTCCTTCCCTTATCAAAAACAAATTCCGGGCCGTCTGCGCGCTCCGCAGACGGCCCGAATACTGAAAACAAAATCCGAATTTTGGAAGAAAAGATATGAAAAAGATCTGGAATTTTCTGCGCTCCATGCGCTTCGGCGTCATTCTGCTGCTTTTGATCGCGCTCTGCTCCGTCGCGGGTTCGATCATCCCCCAGCAGCGGGAAGTCGCCTATTATGCCGAGAATTACACGCAGCTGCATCCCGCCATTCTCGCCCTGCAGCTGGATAACATCTTCGAGAGCTGGTATTTCATCGTCCTGCTCGCGCTGCTCTGCCTCAATCTCACGCTCTGCTCGATTCTGCGCGGCGTCTCCCTCATGCGCGACCACCGCTTCGTTCAGCGCGCCGGCCTCCTGCCGGACGCGAAGAAGCTCACTCCCGCGGGCGTCGAAAAGCTCCGCGCGCATCTGACGGAGGATCTGCACTGCAAGGCGGTGCAGACAGGGGAGAGCACGGTCTATACCAAGCACCTCTTCGGCCGGTACGGCACCTTCCTCACGCACCTTGCCATCCTGCTCACGGTCATCTTCGGCGCGCTCGCGCTCTATCTCCCCACGCTCACGGACGAGACCTGCATGCCCGGCGAGAGCATCCGCATGGCCGACGGCACGGACATTCACGTCGACTCCTTCCGCATCGAAAACGACGCCGGCGACCTTGATTTCTCGAGCGAGATTACCGTCACGCTGCCGGACGGCAGAAAGAGCGACCTGCAGCGCATCCGCGTCAATTACCCGATGCACTTCGGCCCCTATAAGATCTATCAGCAGACCTACGGCACCGCCGGGTCCATCACGGCCACAAACATTGAAACCGGCGTCTCGGAGGATTTCCCGCTCACCGAGAGCGTCTTCCTCACGCTCGACGGCACGAGCGGCCTCTGGTATGACACGCTCTATCCCGGCTATGTCGAGGACGACGACGGCAACATCTCCCTCATCAACAACATGGTCGGCAGCTATGAGGACCCGATCTATCAGGTCCAGCTGGCGGAAAACGGGGAGTATATCTCCATGCTCGCCTTCCCGGGCGATGAGCTCGAGGCCGGCGGCCTGCGCTTCCGCTTCAACGACCCGATCGACTATCCCGGCCTGCGCATCAAGCACACGCCCACGGTCGTCAATGCTCTGCTCCTCGGCGCCTTTCTGCTTATGACGGTCGGGCTCTATATCACCTTCTTCCTCCAGCCCGTGCTGGTGAAGGTCGATGAAGAGGGCTATGCCGTCGGCGGGCCGAAGCCCGAGGGCATGCGCCTCAGCCTTGAGGCGCTGCTGGAATCCGAGGAATTCACTCCAAAGGAGGAACCATAAATGAACACTCTGATGAATGTCCTGTAAGTCGGATCGTAGCCATGTCGTTCTGTGA
>JAZPZZ010000038.1:0-13949 GCA_045544935.1 Oscillospiraceae bacterium
GGCGTTGGCGAGCCCGGCGTTTCCGTCAAGGGCGTGAACCTCACCCCCGGCACGATGTGCGGCTACACCTATGCTTCCGATAACACCGAATTCGTGGGAGTCAACCGTGACACCGGCGCGATCACTGCCGTCAAGGTCGGCGAAGCAAACATCACCGTCTCTTCCAGCAACGGCCTTACCGCCACCGCGAAAGTGACTGTCGTGCCCGCTCCCCAGCAGGGCGAACTCGTTCCGCTTCTCAGCGAGATCAAGCTGGGCGTAAAGGAAAAGTTCGATATCGATGAGATCGTTTCCGTGCCCGAAGGGACCACCATTCTCGCCGCGGCCAAGTCCGCCGGCATCCGCATCCCCACGCTCTGCGCCTATGAGGGCATGGGTCCACACGCTGCGTGCAAGCTCTGTGTCGTGCAGGTGGAGGGCGAGGCGAAGGAAAAGCTCGCCTGTGCCGTCAAGGTCGCCGAGGGCATGAATGTCACCACTGACAACGATGCGCTCTTTGATCTCCGCAAGGCGACCCTTACCGAGATGTTCCGCCAGCACAAGGTGGACTGCCACCACTGCGCGCGCACCGGCGGCACCCGCATCGAGGACCTCGATCCCTGGTTCTGCCAGAACTGCTTCTACTGCGACTGCGAGCGCGACGGCTTCTGCGAGCTGCAGGCGCTGGCCCGCGAGTTCGGCATCAGCCAGCTCCCGTTTGAGCCGCAGCAGAACGATTTCCCCGTCGATGAGAGCACCGGCGTTCTGGTGCGCGACGGAAATAAGTGCGTCAAATGCCGCCGTTGCGTGGACGTCTGCAAAGCGCAGGGCATGGGCATCCTCGGCATGGTGAAGACCGAGAAGGGAAGCACCGTCGGCGCGAAAAACGGACTCATGGCGGACGGATGTCTCCGCTGCGGCCGCTGCGTGGACGTCTGCCCGACCGGCGCGCTCTTCATGAAGGAGCATAAGGACGAGATTGTCTACCACGGCCACGACCGCAATACGACCGTCGCCGCCATGCTGTGCGGCTGCGTCATGAAGGAGCTCCAGGCGCTCTACGGCAAGGAATTTACCTATGAGCAGCTCGCCGCGTCCCTCAAGAAGTTCGGCGTCGCGCACGTCTACAGCCCCGGCTGGGCGAAGGCGCAGAGCCTGAAGCAGGCGGCCGACATTCTCGATGCCCGTCTCGGCAAGGGCACAATCATCATGACCGACAGCTACGCCGCCAAGACCTTCCTCAATGCCAAGTTCCCGCAGCTGAAGGACTCCTTCGCGTTCTATGATTCCATGCAGACTCTCTTCGGCGAGAAGTTGCGTGCCGAGCATCCGGACTGGAAGCTCGTGAACGTTTCCCGCCATAACGGTTTTGCCGCCGAGATGGCGGACACCGGTCTCGTGGATTACTTTGTGAACGCGCGCGAGCTCTATCGCATCATCGAGCGTACCGGCGGCGCCCCGCATCGCCGCGTTCCCGCCGAGGTCGAGAACGTCGCCGACTACGAGAAGGAAGCGCGCTACGAGGACCTGCTCAACTGCGAGGGCTGGAAGCTCAGCGGCGAGCCCGAGGAGATCTCCTTCAAGAAGAAGGGCGGACGTAAGGCCTATAAGGCCGCCGTCTGCCACAATCTCGCGCAGGCTGCCAAGGTGCTCGAAGCGCCGGAGAAGTACGACGTCATCCGCATTATGGCTTGATTTCGACTACTTTTCTATTGCAATACGCTGTTTGACATGTTAAAATAAGCCAAAGATGTTTCCGATCCCTTCGGCCTAAAGGCTCCGCCCATGGCCGTCCGGACGGGGTACTGCCGGAAACGGCGGCGCCTTCCTGTTTGAAAAGGAAACGGACTTGTCATTCCCAAGGGAAACGTATATCCAGACGGGAGTGGTCTGTTTCTTTCGACAGACCACTCCTTTTTTTCGTTGAGGTGATCCAAATGAAGGAAATCAAAACCACCGAGGCCGTGGGTCATGTTCTCTGCCATGATATGACGCAGATCATCCCCGGCGTCACGAAGGACGCCCGCTTCCGCAAAGGGCACGTTGTCACCGAAGAGGATATCCCCGTGCTCCTCAGCATGGGCAAGGAGAGCCTCTTCGTCTGGGAAAAGAACGAGGGCATGCTCCACGAGGACGAGGCGGCCGAGCGTATGCGCGCCATGTGCCAGAACGCCAACATGCGCGCGAGCGAGCCCAAGGAAGGGAAGATCGAGCTCTTCGCCGAGTGCGATGGACTCTTTCGCGTGGACGTCGAGCGGCTCGAGCAGGTCAACAGCATCGACCAGCTCATGATCGCCACGCGCCATACCAACACGCCCGTCAAGGCAGGGGATAAGCTCGCCGGCACGCGCGTGATTCCGCTCGTGATCGAGGAAAAACCGCTTCTGGAGGCCGAAGAGATTGTCGATGGGAAGCCGCTGCTCGAGATCTTGCCCTACAAGCTCCGCACCGTCGGCCTCGTCACAACCGGCAACGAGGTGCAGAAGGGTCTCATTAACGACAAGTTCACGCCCGTCATCATCGCGAAGCTCAAGCAGTACGGCATGTCCGTCACGCACCACTGCACGCCCGGCGACGATATGGCCGCCATCACGCAGGCGGTAAACGACTTTCACGCCGCGGGCGTCGATCTCATCCTCTGCACCGGCGGCATGAGCGTCGATCCGGACGACCGCACGCCCGGCGCCATCAAGGCCACCGGCTGCGAAATTGTCACCTACGGTGCGCCCGTCCTGCCGGGCGCCATGTTCCTCCTCGGCTATTTTGCCGACGGCACGCCCGTCATGGGCCTGCCCGGGTGCGTCATGTATGCCGCCACCACGATTTTTGATCTCATGCTGCCGCGCGTCGCGGCGGGAGTGCGCGTCACGCCCCGCGATCTCAAAAAGCTCGGCCACGGCGGACTTTGTCTCGGCTGCAAGGTCTGCACCTGGCCCAACTGCGGCTTCGGAAAGGGAATGTAAGAAGTATGGAAACCGGAATCTCCGTTGAGAGAGCCATTGAACTGATTGAACAAAACGTCCGCCCCGTCGAGGCGGGGCATATCCGCGCCACGCGCGCGCAGGGCCGCGTCCTCTCGGAGGACGTCTGCGCGCCGATGAACCAGCCGCCCTGGCCGCGCTCCCCGCTGGACGGCTATGCCTTCCGCGCCGCCGACAGCGCCGGCGCGTCCAAAGAATCTCCCGTCTCCCTTCGCGTCGTCGAAACGCTCTATGCCGGCTCCTGGACCGAGCGCGAGGTGCAGTCCGGCGAGGCCGTACGCCTCATGACCGGCGCGCCCATTCCCGCCGGCTGCGACTGTGTCCTCCGTCAAGAGGACACGGACGGCGGCGCCGAGACCGTGCAGCTGTATAAAGTGCTGCAGCCCAATGATAACTATTGCGCCGCAGGCTGCGATTTTAAGGCCGGCGATCTGCTTCTGCCGGCCGGTACGCGCCTGACCGGAAACGCCCTTGGCGTGCTCGCCTCCGCGGGGCTCTACCGCGAGGAGATCATGCTCCCCGTGTACCACAAGGTCCGCTGCGCCGTCATATGCACCGGCGATGAGCTCGTGCCGAACGATACACGCCCGCTCCCGCCGGGGAAGATCTATTCCTCCAACGCCGCGGTGCTTGCTTCGCGCCTGCACGAGCTCGGCGTGGAAATGACAACGCTCCTGCCGTTCTTTTCTGACAGCGCGGACGCTCTGGCCGATGCGATCTATGAGGCCGCCGAGAATGCAGACGTCATCATTACCACCGGGGGCGTCAGCGTCGGCGCGAAGGACATTCTGCATGAGACGCTTCCGCTTCTCTTTGCCGATCAGATCTTCTGGCAGGTGCGGCTCAAGCCCGGTTCTCCCGTCATGTTCTCGCTCTACCGCGAGAGACCGCTGCTGAGCCTCTCCGGCAATCCCTTTGCCGTGAGCGCCACGTTCGAGCTCTTCGCTCGTCCGCTTCTGTCCAGGCTCTCCGGCTGCGCTGATCTGAACCCGATCGTCACAGAGGGCGTGCTCGCGGAGGACTTTTCGAAAACCGGAAAAGGCCGCCGCTTCGTGCGCGCCATGTATCAAAACGGTGTCGTCACCATCCCGCACGGCCACTCCTCCGGGCAGCTGGCCTCCGCCGTCGGCACAAACTGCCTCGCCGAGATCCCGCCGATCTCCGAGCCGCTTGAAAAAGAGAGCCGGGTGAAGGTATGGCTTCTGTAATTGCCGTCTCCGGCGTGAAAAACTCCGGCAAGACGACGCTGATCGAAAAGCTGCTCCCCGCATTGAACGCGCGCGGTGTGAAGACCGCGGTCCTCAAGCACGACGGTCATTCCTTTGCCGCCGATCGAGAGGGGACGGACACCTGCCGCTTTCTCGCCGCCGGCGCCATGGGCGCCGCCATCTTCGACGGGGAGAAGTTTCAGGCCGTGAAGTTTGCCGCTGTCACGGAGCGCGATTTGATGGCCCTCTATCCCGAGGCGGATCTTATTCTCCTCGAGGGCTTCAAGTGGACGGACTATCCCAAGATCGAGCTCGTCCTCTCCGGCGTCTCAGAGTCGCCTGTCTGCAAAAAAGAAACGCTCCTCGCCCTCGTCACGGACAAGGCCTGTCGTGTTCCCGGCGTGCCGGTCTTCGGCTTTGAGGACGTGGACGCTCTGGCCGATCTGCTGCAAAAGGAGGCGCGCCATGATTGATTCCTTCGGACGAAACATCGATTATCTCCGCATCTCCGTCACGGACCGTTGCTCGCTGCGCTGCACCTACTGCATGCCCGAGGAGGGCGTCCAGTGGCTGCCGCACACGGAGATCCTGCGCTATGAGGAGCTTTTGCGCCTGTGCCGCATCTTTGTCTCTCTCGGCATCACGAAGTTCAAGCTCACCGGCGGCGAGCCGCTGGTGCGAAAGGGGCTGGCGGATTTCATCCGCTCGCTCCGGATGATTGACGGCGTGCAGAGCGTCACGCTCACGACCAACGGCGTTGACCTTAAAAATCAGCTCCCCGCGCTGCTCGATGCAGGCGTCGACGGTATCAACCTGAGCCTCGATACGCTCGACCCCGCGCGCTTTGCCGAGCGTACCCGCCGCGATTGCCTGCCGCAGGTGCTGGAAGGCCTGGACGCCGCGCTCGCCGCGCCGGGGCTGAACCTCAAAATCAACTGCGTTTCCATGGCCGGCGCGGAGGACGACTGGATCGCCCTCGCTGCGCTCGCGAAGGACCGCCCCCTCACCGTGCGATTCATCGAGCTCATGCCCATCGGCATGGGGCAGGGGAGCGCTCCCTGCACGGAGGCGGAGGTCTCCGCTGCGCTCGAGCGCGTTTACGGGCCGCTTACGCCGTATGATACTCCGCTCGGCAACGGCCCCGCGCACTATTGCTCGCTGCCGGGCTTTGCGGGCAAAATCGGCTTCATCAGCGCCGTGAGCCATCAGTTCTGCGACCGCTGCAACCGCGTGCGCCTCACGGCCTCGGGCTATCTCAAAACCTGCCTGCAGTATGACGTCGGCGCCGCGCTCGCGCCGCTTCTGAAAGAATCGGATGACGTCATCCGCGCCGCGATCGAGGACGCGGTCTCGCGCAAGCCTGTTTCACATCAGTTTACCAACCCCAGCCCGGAGCATCGGGAGGGGCGCATCATGAGTCAAATCGGAGGATAACCACCATGGGAAAAGTTCTGGCTGTCTGCATCAGCGAAAAGAAGGGAACCGAAAAGCAGAATGTCGGCTCCGCCAAATTCATCGAAGACTGGGGCATCGAAAACGACTCCCACGCCGGCAAGTGGCATCGACAGGTTTCGCTCCTGAGCCATGAGAAAATCGAGGCCTTTCGAGCCCGCGGCGCCGAGGTGATCGACGGCGCCTTCGGCGAAAACCTCGTCGTCGAGGGCTATGATTTCCGGTCTCTCCCCGTCGGCACGAAGTTTCGCTGCAACGACGTCGTGCTCGAGCTCACGCAGATCGGCAAGGAGTGCCACTCCGGCTGCGCGATCTATCAGAAAATGGGCGAGTGCATCATGCCCCGCGAGGGCGTGTTTACCCGCGTGCTTCACGGCGGCGTCATCTCCGTCGGCGATGAGCTGACGATCATTGAGGAGGAATAATCATGGCGTTTCGTGTGTTTGTTTTGACGGCGAGTGACGCCGGTTCCCGCGGCGATCGGGAGGATAAGTCCGGCCCCTGCATCGAGGAGCTCGTCACCGCCGCGGGCTATGAGGTCGCCGGTCGTGCGCTTCTGCCCGACGATCGCGAGGCGCTCGCGGAGAAGATGCGCGAGGTCTGCGACCAGGATCTCGCCGATCTCCTGCTCACAACGGGCGGCACGGGCTTTTCGCCCCGCGACTGCATGCCCGAGGCCACCGCGGACGTCACCGAGCGCGCTGTCCCCGGCATCCCGGAGGCCATGCGCTATCTGTCCCTGCAGATCACGCCGCGCGCCATGCTCTCCCGCGCCTCCGCGGGCATCCGCAAAGGCACGCTCATCGTCAATCTCCCCGGCAGCCCCAAGGCCGTAAAGGAGTGCCTCGAGTATATTCTCCCGGCGCTGGAGCACGGTCTGGAAATTCTAAGAGGTACCGCGCATAACTGCGCTCGCCAATAAATAAAGGAGGAAAACCAAAATGAAGAAAGCCATCGCCCTGCTGCTCTGCCTTGTGCTGCTCTTCGCGCTCACCGCCTGCGCATCCAAGACCGAGCCCGCCTCCGAGCCAGCCGGCTCTGAGGAAGCCGCCGAAGCCGAAGAGGTCACCCTCTACGTCTTTGCCGCCGCCTCCATGACCGAGACGCTCGATCAGATCATCGCGCTCTACAAGGCTGTCGTCCCGAACGTCACCGTCGTTCCGACCTACGATTCCTCCGGCACGCTGAAGACCCAGATTCAGGAGGGCGCCGTGTGTGACATTTTCATCTCCGCCGCGCAGAAGCAGATGAACCAGCTTGACGCCGCGAAGGACGCCGAGGGCGGCAATGAGGAAGGCCTCGACTTTGTTCTCTCCGACACCCGCGTCGATCTGCTCGAAAACAAGGTCGTCCTCGCCGTTCCGGACGAAAACCCCAAGGGCATCGAGACCTTTGCCGATCTCGGCACGGATAAGCTCTCCCTCCTCTGCATCGGCAATGAGGACGTGCCTGTCGGCGCTTACTCCCTCGAGATTCTCAACGCCCTCGGCATCATGGACGCGCTCGAGTCCTCCGGCAAGCTGACCTATGGCTCCAACGTCAAGGAAGTCACCACGCAGGTTAAGGAAGGCACCGTCGACGCCGGCATCATCTATGCAACCGACGCCTTCTCCGCCAACCTCACCGTCGTCGATCAGGCCACGAGCGATCTCTGCCGCCAGGTCATCTATCCCGCCGCTGTGCTGAACATCACTGAGAATGAGCAGGCCGCGCGCGATTTCCTCGCCTTCCTGCAGTCCGATGAGGCTATGGCCGTGTTCCAGTCCGTCGGCTTTGCCCCGGCTCCGTAACCATGAGCGACTTTACCCACTTTAACGACAGCGGGCGCGCCCGCATGGTGGACGTCTCGGAGAAATCCGAGACATCCCGCACCGCCGTTGCCGCCGGCCGCGTGCGCATGAACCGCGAGACCTTCGAGCTCGTGAAATCCGGCGGCATGAAAAAGGGCGACGTCCTTGGCGCGGCGCAGATTGCGGGCATCATGGCCGCCAAGCGCACGCCCGATCTGATCCCCATGTGCCATACGCTTCTGCTCACCGGCGTCGATATGGCCTTTGAACTCAACGACGCCGAGTGCACCGTGGATATTACCGCCACCGTGCGCTGTCAGGGTGTCACCGGCGTCGAAATGGAGGCGCTCACCGCCGTCTCCGTCGCCGCGCTCACGGTCTACGACATGTGCAAGGCTGTGCAGAAGGATATGGAGATTACAGACATTCGTCTGCTCGAGAAAACCGGCGGAAAATCCGGAATTTATCATCGATAAGATGGATCTTTATCCCTTATATAACTCTCTGCGTGTCGCTGCGATCAGCTGCGTGATCGTGTTCTTTCTGGGCATCTTCTTCGCCCAGACGGTCGCAAAGCTCCCGCGCGTCATCAAGGGTCTGCTGGACGTGGTGCTCACGCTGCCGCTCGTGCTTCCGCCGACGGTCGTGGGCTATTTTCTGCTGCTCGCCTTCGGGCCGAACCGCGCCTTCGGCGCGTGGATGCAGAGCAGCTTCCATGTCCGGCTCACCATGGTGTGGTACAGCGCGATCTTCGCCTCCGTCGTGGTGGCGTTCCCGCTCATGTACCGCACGGCGCGCGGCGCGTTCGAGTCGTTCGAACCCACGCTGCGCGACAGCGCACGCACGCTCGGCCTCTCCGATTCGTATATCTTCTGGCGTATCCAGATGCCCTGCTGCCGGCAGGGCATCCTCGCCGGCACGGTGCTCGCCTTTGCCCGCGCCCTCGGTGAATACGGCGCGACCAGCATGATCGCGGGCTATACGCCCGGCCGTACCGCCACGATCTCCACCACGGTCTATCAGCTCTGGCGCACGAACAACGACGCGCTTGCCTTTCGCTGGGTCATGATCAATGTGGCCATCTCCTTCGTCGTACTCATGGCTGTGAACCTGCTCGAAAAGCAGCAGAGAAGGGGGGCGGCGTAATGTCCCTCATCGTTCGGATGGAGAAAGATCTCGGTGCGTTTCACCTGCGCGTGAACTTTGAGTCCGAAAACGGCGTGCACGGTCTTCTCGGCGCCTCCGGCTGCGGCAAAAGCATGACGCTTCGGTGCATCGCCGGCGTCGTGAAGCCCGACCGCGGGCATATCGAGGTCAACGGCCGCGTCCTCTTCGACAGCGAGAGCGGCGTCGATCTCCCGCCGCAGCAGCGCCGCGTCGGCCTGCTGTTTCAAAACTATGCGCTGTTTCCGAATATGACCGTGGAGCAGAACCTCCGCGCCGCCCTGCGCGGACAAAAGTCCGCCGACGAGGCGGGCGAGATCGCCGCCATGCTCCGCCGTTTCGAGCTCACGGGGCTCGAGCGTCACCGCCCGAGCCAGCTCTCCGGCGGCCAGCAGCAACGGGTCGCCCTCGCGCGCATCCTGCTAACCAAGCCGGAGCTGCTCCTGCTCGATGAGCCCCTCTCCGCGCTCGACAGCTATCTTCGCTGGCAGACGGAGCTGGAGCTCGCCGACCTGCTCGACGGATTCGACGGCCCGACCCTTCTCGTCACGCACAGCAGGGAGGAGGTGCACCGCCTCTGCCGCACCGTCACCGTGATCGACCATGGCCGCGGCGAGGGCTCCGTGCCGGTCTCTCTGCTCTTCTCCGCGCCGGAGACGCTCTCGGCCTGCCTGCTCACCGGCTGCAAGAACTACAGCCGCGCAGAGCGCGTCTCACCGAACCGCATCCGCGCCGTAGATTGGGGCGTGGAGCTCGCCTGCGCCCAGACAGATTTTGCTCCTGCCTATGCCGCCATCCGCGCGCACCATCTGGAGCTCACGGACGGACCGGACGAGAATGTGATCGCCTGCCGCGTCCTGCGTGTGGTGGAGGATGTGTTCTCTTTCATCGTCATGGCCTCTACACCTGGCGGTGACGCCGGCGCGGCCCGCCTCCGGCTCGAGCTGCCGAAGGAGGATTGCCCCGCGCTGCATCCCGGCGCCGCGCTGTATCTCCGCCTGCCGCCGGAGCAGATTATGCTCCTCAAGGAGGGATGAGATTGAATTATGTAAACTTCTTTTCCGCCGCCGTACTCGCCGGAGGCAAGTCCACCCGCATGGGGCGCGATAAGGCCGCCCTGCGCTTGAACGGCCTCACCCTCGCCGCGCACCAGACGGAGAAGCTCCGGTCCCTCGGGCTGACCGATCTCATGCTCTCCGGCTGGGAGGATGCGCTCGCGCTCGCGCGGTTCGTGCCGGATATATTCCCGGCGCGCGGCCCTCTCGGCGGCATCCACGCCTGTCTCGGCGCGGCCGAGCATGAGGCCGTGCTCTTTCTCAGTGTCGACGTCCCGCTTGTTCCGGTTGAGACGCTGAAATGCCTCCTTGACGCCCACTGCGGCGGCATCACGCTGCTCTCCGTCGATGGTACGCCGCAGCCGCTGATCGGCGTCTACGACCGCAGCCTCCGCGCCGCGGCGGAGGAGATTCTGCAGAGCGAAAACACCGCCGTCCGCCGCCTGTTCGAGCAAGCGCCGGCCCGCCTCGTGGAATACAGGGGCGACCCCGGCCTCATCCGCAACTGCAATACCCCGGAAGATTACCAATGGCTGCTGTCCTTTTCGTAGGGGCCGACGCCCTCTGCGCCCCAAATCAAAATATCAACCCCCTCGGTTCACCGAGGGGGTTCCTCATTCCTTCACGCCGTCATCATCCGCCACCACAGATCCCAAAGCGTCAGCGCCTCCACTTCCTCCGGCGCGAGAATCGCGATCTCGGCGGCCATGCCCTTGTCGTTTTTCACCGTGAGCGTCCCGATCGTGTCGCCCTTTTGAACGGGTGCGGCGATTGCCTCCGGCAGGTCCAGCTCCCATTGTACCTCGCCGCCGTCGCGGTCGAGCAGCACGGCGCTTCCATCCTTCAGAACCGGCTGGATGCTCTCTGCCGTTCCGAGCGTCACCGGCATCGGCGGCAGCGTCACGTTCGCCTCCGGCCTCCAGAGCGTGTAGGTCGCGAAGGCATAGTCCAGCAATGCTCTCGCGTCCGCGTTGCGCTCATCCGAGGTTGGCGCGTGCAGCACCACCGCGATGTAGCGCTCGCCGTTTCGCTCCGCCGTCGCTGAGAGACAGTACATGGCCGTGCTCGTAAAGCCCGTCTTGAGCCCTGTGCAGCCGTCGTAGAACCGCACGAGCTTGTTGGTGTTCGTCAGCCCGAATTGCCCGCCGCGCACCTCGTCCATCCAGACCGTCGTGTAATCCGTGATCCATGTGTGCTTTAACAGTTCCTTACTCATCAGCGCAATGTCAAAGGCGCTCGTGTAGTGCTCCTCGTCCTCCGTCAGGCCCGTGCAGTTGAGAAAGTGTGTGTCCGTCATGCCGAGCGCCTTGGCCCGCTCGTTCATCCGCTGCACAAAGGTGCGCTCCGAGCCCGCGAGCTTTTCCGCCATCGCCACGGCGCAGTCGTTCGCCGAGGCCACGGCGATGCATTTGATCATCTCATCCACGGTGAGGCCCCCCCCCCCCCCCAGCCAGATCTGGCTTCCGCCCATGGAGGCTGCCGCCGCGCTCGCCGTCACGGTGTCTTCCATCGAGATCGTCCCTGCGTCCACTGCCTCGGCGATCAGCAGCAGCGTCATGATCTTCGTCACGCTCGCAGGGGAGCGGTGACCGTGCGCGTCCTTTTCATAGAGCACCGTCCCCGTCTCCGGCTCCATCAGCACCGCCGCGTCCGCCGAGAGGTCGAACGCCTCCTCCGGCGCGGCAGATACTGCCCCTGCGCCCGGTGCGAGCAGCAGCGCCGCCATCAGCAGAAATATCCATCGTCTCATCCGCATCCCGTCCTTTTTCAGATTCTCCTGCCAAAGCCTATGCGCCGCCGCACCGCCGCATGACAGGAGGAATAGGATGCAGGGGAGGGGATTACTATGGAAGAATTCATCATGACGCAGGAGGCTTTCGACCGCCTTTGGCAGCGCGTGCAGGGCGGAGAGGCAGCGCCGCCGCGCAGAGACGACGGCGACGTGCTCCGCCGTTTTCTTGACGAGACGGCGCAGGCGCTCGCGCTTGAGAGAAGAATGCAAATCAGATGCGCTGAGATTGCGCCGCTCTGCCGCGAGACGTTCTCGCGTCTGCGCCGACTGCGCACAGCGTATTATCTGCAGACCGGGGAGCGCTACTGCCCGCCGGAGGCGTGCACCGTGCGCGGCGGGCTTCTCAAGGACCTGCGCGCAGATTGTCTCGCCGCGCGCGATCGAGCCTTCCGCTATGCCGCTGCCGCAGAGGCCGCGCCGGACGATCTGCGCGCGCTGTATCAGACGCTCTCCGCCGAGGAGCAGACCCACGCCGGGCGCCTTTCAGAGCTCCTTTGCAGACTGCTCTGAAAAAAGTGAAAATAGGGCTTGACTTTACCACGGATGCAGATTATAATGTTCAAGCTGACAACTGAACAACATTCGATCAGCCGAGCACCGTGGAGAAGTCGCGTAGTCCGGCCGAGCGCGCACGATTGGAAATCGTGTATACCCCAAAAGGGTATCGAGGGTTCGAATCCCTCCTTCTCCGCCATGAAAAAAGCACCCGTTTTTGCGGGTGCTTTTTTCATCATTGAAGGGATTCGAACCCTGTGTCATCCCCGAGCGGTTTCGGCGCACAGCGCCGGGAGCGAGAGGGGACATTCACGCACGAAGTGCCGCTCGCGGCGCTTCGAATCCCTCCTTCTCCGCCATGAAAACAACCCGTCCATTCGGACGGGTTGTTTGCTTTCTCTCCCTTCAATTCTTGCGCACCAACCCCATCCGTGATATGATAATCCAACGAACACAAAACTGACACTCGCATTTGGAGGAATCTCAATGAAAGCCATCATCCTCAACGGAAGTCCGCGAAAGAACTGGAACACGGCCATGATGCTCAAATCCGCGCAGAAGGGCGCGGAGTCCGTCGGCGCGGAGGTGGAATATATCGACCTGTTCGATCTCCATTACACCGGATGCCGCAGCTGCCTGCTGTGCAAGCGGAAGGGCGCAGAGCGCTGCAAGTGCTTCTGGAAGGACGATCTGTCCCCGCTGATCGACCGCATCTTCGCAGCCGACGCGCTGATCATCGGCTCGCCGATCTATCTCGGCGATATCACGAGTCAGGTGCGCGCGGTGATCGAGCGGCTGCACTTCTGCTCGCTGTCCTATGACGATTACGCCAACTACTTCACGGGCAAAATCAATCTCGGTCTTGTCTTCACGATGAACGCGCCGCAGGGCTACTATGAGCGCGCCTATCAGCAGGAATGCGAAGCCCTCGCCGGTGCCTTCGGCTTCTTAAACGGCGCGGTTGAGATCTGCCCGAGCTGCGACACGCTGCAGGTCAGCGACTACAGCAAGTTCAGCATGGCCGGCTTCGACGAGGCGCACAAGAAGGAAATGCGTGAAAAACAGTTCCCGCTGGATCTGGAGCGCGCGTTCCGGATGGGCGCGAGACTCTGCTCGGAATAAAAGGAGAAGAAATTGAAAAGAGTGATCACGCTTCTGGTCGCGCTGCTGCTGTCGCTGGTGCTGCTGCTCGCGGCACTTTCCGGCTGCGGCAAAAAGAACGAGGAGACGGCGCCCGCCGAATCCGCTGCGCCGATCGAATCGGCAGAAGTGCCCGAAGAGGCGGCCGCGCCTGCCAGACAGGACGGCGAGCGCTTTGAAGCCACCATCTTCCTGGAGGGAATGGAGGAAACCGTAAAATACGAGCACGTCGTGAACGAAACCGCCGGTTTTGAGATCGACTATGACTATGAGCGGTTTGTCCGCCAGAGTGCTCCGGATCGGGAGCGCTTCGTCTGGAGCTATGACGACGCCGAAAATCCCGAGAATTATCTGGAGGTCGTCTCCAGCGCGGACGATGCCGAGGCAGTTGCCGATACGATCAGCGAAGCGCTGTCTGCCGACTATGAGGTCATCCGTGATTCGATCACGCTCGACGGCGCGGGCGAGTGCATCCGGCTCGACGCCTCCGCCGTGCCCGGCGGTGCGAATACGGCCGACGTGCTGCAGGCGGTGTATATCATCCCCTCTGCCAACGGCTGCATCGTTGCCACGGTGCGCTACCTCCCCGAGGGCTCCGACGGCTTCGGAAAGATGCTCAGCTATATGGTGAACACCATCCTTGTCGAAGCGCCGCTGAACTGAAACAATCAAAAAAGCAGCACGTTCAACGTGCTGCTTTTCTATTTTGGGATGCATTAATTGCACAGGACCGTGATGATGATCGGCGACAGATCGGCGTCCCGAATCTTGTCAAGATCGGCCTCCATCACCGCCTGGCCTCTGGAAACGATATCACCCTCCGCAATCAGAGGGGAGAGCCCGTCGCCGCCGAGCAGGAAGGTGTCGATGCCGACGTGCAGAAGAATTTCCAT